>JAGQWL010000024.1 GCA_020437385.1 Bacteroidota bacterium | reverse complement strand
GACTACCGTATCCGATAATCGCGATCTTGCGACCGTCAAGAAGCTTGGGGTTTCCTGAGTAGTGTACGTTCAGCGACATGGTCTCCTCTTCTTGCTTAAAGTGCGTTGGCGTGGTTCTTTCGGCTAACGATCAGTTGCTTATTCGTCGGGTTGCTCGTACGGCAGCGCACGGCGCATCGCGACCCGTCCACTTCGCGCCACCTCGACGATTCCGTGTTTGCGTATCAATCCGATAAAGGCATTAACCTTTGCGTTTGGCCCGGTCAACTCGATCGTCACCGTGTCCTCGGTGATGTTGACGACCTTGCCTCGGAAGATCTCGATCGTGTCCATGATTTCCGGACGGGTCTCGACCGTATAACCAACCGTCACGAGAGCCAGCTCACGTTCGACATACGGCTCACCCGTCAGGTCGTCGACCTCGAGCGTGTCGACAAGATTGGTAAGCTGGCGCATCACCTGCCCAATTATCCGGTCATTGCCCGTCGTGACGAGCGTCAGACGCGATACGGACGGTTCGTCCGACATGCCAACCGTAACGCTCTCGAGATTGAATCCGCGCGCGGAGAAGAGATTGAGCACCCGATTCAGCGCGCCCACCGAGTTTTCGAGCTTCACAGATACTATGTGACGATTGGGCTTCTCCTGCTCGTCGGGCACGATCGGCTCCCCCGCCGCCTTCTTCCGAAAGAGCTGCTGCGGCGTAAGCGTAGGTGCAGTGGAATCACTCATCATTGTTGTCGTTGAAGTTGAACGAATTCAGGCGCAGTCTTCCGGTTTGAACCGCTCGGTGATCATGTCGTCCGTCCTGGCACCTGCCGGCACCATCGGAAAGACCATCTCTTCGGTAACCGTACGAAACTCCATCACGACCGGGCGGTCATTTATCGCCCACGCCTTGTCAAGCACGGCGTCGACCTCCTCGGGCGTCGTAGCGCGCAGCCCGACACAACCATAGGCCTCGGCAAGCTGAACGAAGTCCGGATTCGATGGGCGCAGGTCCGTATGCGAGTAGCGCTCCTGATGAAACAGCTCCTGCCACTGCCGCACCATGCCGAGGTACCCGTTGTTCATGATCACGACCTTGATCGGCAGCTTGTGCGCCGCCGCAACTCCCAACTCCTGACAGTTCATCAGGAAGCCACCATCGCCGTTGATTGAGATAACGGGCCGACCGGTTTTTCTGTTTGCAAACGCAGCACCCATCGACGCCGGAAAGGAGAAGCCCATCGTTCCCAAACCGCCGGACGTGATGTGGCTCCGTGGCTGATTGTAGGAGAAGAACTGAGCCGCCCACATCTGATTCTGACCAACGTCTGTGACGACGACGGCGTCGCCGCCCGTTCGCGCCCTCAGCTTCTGCAGGATGAATTGCGGCCGAAGTTTGTCATCGCTCTCGTAGGACAACGGACACTCCTCTTTCCAGGATGCAATCTGCTCGAGCCAGGCGGATGTGTCGGCCTTACGAATCTGGGGCTCAAGCTGGGCGAGAACGGCAGATACGTCGCCGAGAATCGGACAATCGCACGGAACGTTCTTGGAGATACACGCAGGATCGATATCGATGTGAACGATGCGAGCATGCGGTGCCCACGCGTCGAGCTTGCCCGTAACGCGATCGTCGAAACGCGCCCCCACAGCAATCAGCAGATCCGCGTTCTGAACCGCCTGGTTGGCATACCACGTGCCGTGCATCCCAAGCATGCCGACCGACAGCGGGTCGTCCTCCGGGAAGGCGCCGAGACCGTGAAGTGTCGTCGTCACCGGAATCCCGTTGCTTCGGGCAATTCGGGTAACATATTCCGACGCGCCCGAACTGATCGCACCCCCGCCGACGTACAGGAGGGGACGACTCGAGTTCGAGATCATCGCGGCCGCCTCTTCGACTAGACGCGGATCACCCGCCTTTGGAAACTCATAGCCGCGCATCTGTGGTTCAGCCGGATAGTTGAACGTCGTCTTCGCGGCGATCACGTCCTTGGGCAGATCAACAACCACGGGTCCGGGGCGGCCACTCCGTGCGAGGAAGTAGGCGTTTCGGACGGTCTGGGCGAGGTCGCGAACGTCGCGCACGAGGAAGCTGTGCTTCGTGATACTGCGTGTAACCCCGATGGTATCGCATTCCTGGAATGCATCATTTCCGATGAGGTGCGTCGGGACCTGGCCCGTAAATACGACGATCGGGATCGAGTCCATGTTGGCATCGGCGATTCCTGTCACGCAGTTGGTCGCACCCGGGCCACTCGTCACGAGAACCGTCCCAACCTTGCCGGTCGCTTTCGCATATCCCTCCGCGGCGTGCGTCCCACCCTGTTCGTGACGAACGAGCACATGCTCGAACGTCGGGTTCAACTGAGCCATGGCATCGTAGATGCCGATAACGGCCCCGCCCGGGTGACCGAATACGAACTCGACGCCTTCAGCCTCAAGAGAACGAATCAGGATCTCGGCACCTGTCAGAACTTTGCCCGCATCCTTTACATTGACCTTCGCTCCATTGGATTCAGCTCGATCGGTTGAAACAACCACTGCCCCCGCCGAATTGCCGTTGGACCTGGACTTTTCGACCGTGATGACTTCCCTGACTTCCATATTTCCTCTCTGGATGACGCCTGACTAGTTGGCTTCGATTGTTGTTGACGCTGCCGTTTCAGCAAATCGATCGGATGGCTCATCGCCGAACGGCGACGCCATCACGGCGCCTTCGGAGGCGCTCTTCACGAAGTACGTGTACCGCTCGAGGTAGCCGCCCCGGACCTTCGGACGAAACACGGGTACGTGACGTGCACGGATGGCAAGCTCCTCCTCCGACACGTGAAGATGAACGGTCCGCTGATTCAAGTCGATCGAGATCCTGTCGCCCGGTTCAACAAGTCGGATGGGACCACCCGACGCCGCCTCTGGCGAACAATGCCCGACCGATAGTCCTCGCGTCCCACCGGAGAAGCGACCGTCCGTAATCATGGCCACCGACGTATCGAGACCCATCCCCGCCAGGGCCGAAGTTGGCTGCAACATCTCGGGCATTCCCGGACCACCGCGCGGCCCCTCGTAGCGAATCACGACAACATCGCCGGGGCGAACGTCGCCTCCGAGAATTCCCCGAACGGCCTCATCCTGACTCTGAAATATTCGAGCCGGCCCGGAGAACTCGTGCATATGCGGCGCGACGGCACCGGTCTTGATGACACAGCCTTCTGGTGCCAGATTGCCAAAGAGAATCGACAGGCCTCCTGTGGCGCGGAACGACTGGGCGACAGGGCGAATGACGTTGGGATTTCGATTTACGGCCGCATCTACTGTCGCACGCATCGTATCCCCGGTGACCGTTATTCGATCGAGGTTCAGAAGATCCGCCGATGCAAGTTCCTTCAGAATTGCCGGCACGCCTCCAGCGTCGTCGACATCCTCCATGTGGACCGATGTTGTAGCAGGCGACACCTTACACAGGTACGGAACTCGCTGCGAAATCTCATTGATGCGGTCCAGGTCGTAGTGAACTTTGGCCTCGCGGGCAATCGCCAGGAGGTGCAGTATCGTATTTGTCGAGCCACCCATCGCCATGTCCAGCGCAAACGCATCATCAAATGCATCCCGCGTGACGATATCTCGCGGCTTGATATCCTTGTCGACCAGCATCAGAATCTGGCTTGCGGCCTGCCGCACCAGGTCCGCCCGGCGCGGATCAATCGCGAGGATCGAGCCATTGCCGGGAAGGCCGAGTCCGAGCGCCTCAAGGATGCAGTTCATGGAATTGGCGGTGAACATTCCGGAGCAAGACCCACAGGTCGGGCAACCGGCATTCTCCAGTTCCTTGAGCTGCGCCTCGTTTATCGTTCCGTTCTGAAACTCCCCAACACCTTCAAAAACTGAAATAAGATCAACCTTTTCGCCACCCGGGAGGCGACCGGCTTTCATCGGACCGCCCGTAACGAAGATCGTCGGAACGTTGAGGCGCATGGCGCCCATCAGCATGCCCGGAACAATCTTGTCACAGTTCGGAATGCAGATGAGGCCGTCGAGGCAGTGAGCAGCGGCAACGGTCTCGACGGAATCCGCTATAATCTCGCGCGACGGAAGCGAGTAGCGCATACCCAGATGCCCCATCGCGATTCCGTCGTCGACGCCGATCGTGTTGAACTCGAACGGGACACCGCCTGCCTCACGGACAGCCTCCTTCACGACGCGTCCGAGCTCCTGCAGATGCACGTGCCCCGGAATGAGGTCGATGTAGGAGTTGCAGATGCCGATGAACGGACGATCGAAATCAGCATCAGAGGTGATGGCGCCGGTCGCCTTCAGCAGCGATCTGTGCGGGGCGCGTTCGAAGCCCTTCTTGATGGTGTCGCTGCGACGCGATGCCTGCGGGCGTTTGGGGTCGGAGTGCTTTTCCACGTTAGAGGGGAAAGGTCAACCCCTCCATTTCTGACTGCCTGCGGCAGGTATGTGGGATCGACCTTCGGATTACCGAATGACTAGAAGGAGGCTAATAAGTACAAGAAGAAGGGACTCGATGTGTCCTTCCCGCTTCACTAGCCGGTCGATTATGAGTTCGCTGCTCGTACCGATCGCGCGACCGATGCCGATCGCGCCCGCTGCCGCGTGCAGCGTTGCGACGAGGGAGTCGGAATGTCGGCGGTGGGAGATCACTACGAAACTAGGTGTCTGGATTGCGTTGCGAACGATCAAATAAAAGCCGCCCCTGGCGTGTTTGTCAACTTTTTTTTGCAAAATCAACCGGAAGCGCTACCGGACTTGTCCCCCTTCAACGTCGGTCAACCCGCGAAATTTGAACACGTCGAGGACTGAAAGCGCTTCTGGGCCGAGGCGTTTCGGCCAGGGTATTTTTTTCGCCTTAGCGGCACGCCTCAGGCAGCAACACGCCCGGACGTCGCAAAAATGACATCACCCCATCCCCGATGCATCTCTGGTAACAAGCGTGTACTTGACACGCGAACAATCGGCGCGATATATTTCGGTCACGAAGCTCATCCAGAAGGGTGGAGGGTTCAGGCCCTAAGATGCCCTGGCAACCGTAGCAGGTTCTGGTTTTCGACGCCGATCGAGACAATTCGAATCGAGTCAATTCGAATCGAAACAATTCGACCAGCATCCCAATCCAGAATTGCTAAAAGGTGCCAACTCCTGCCCCGGTTTCGGGGGAAGATGAGCGGGAGAATTGTAAGCTTTGCTCGACACGAGCAGACTTGAACCTCTTCCGCTACGGATGTGCGGCAAGAGGTTTTTCTTTTTGCCGCCGCCGTGGTGCCGCCTCCGGCCCCCTCCTCCTCTGTCGGTTTGCGGATTCTGGATTGAGCCGATCGTTCATCGGTCCTATTCCACGAACACTGCGAGCGACAAAATGAGCAATCACCCCGAAACGGCCGCCACCCCCCTCCGCTTCGAGACGCTGCAACTCCATGCCGGACAGCAGCCCGACCCCACCACGAAGTCGAGAGCCGTACCGATCTACGCGACAACGTCGTACACGTTCGACAGCGCGGAACATGGCGCCAATCTTTTCGGCCTGAAGGAGTTCGGCAATATCTATACTCGGATCATGAACCCGACGACAGATGTGTTCGAGCAGCGCATTGCTGCCCTCGAAGGCGGTGTCGGCGCTCTGGCAACGTCGAGTGGGCAGGCGGCCCAACTCCTCGCCCTCACTACGATCGTCGAGGCCGGCCAGAACATTGTATCCACGTCGTTCCTGTATGGGGGCACCTACAATCAGTTCAAGGTCACCTTTCCGCGCCTTGGCATTCGGGTTCGATTCGCAAACGGCGACGACCCTGACTCTGTCGCACGACTCATCGACGAGAACACCCGTGCGGTCTATGTTGAGACCATTGGCAATCCGAGATTCAACGTTCCGGATTTCGAGCGCATCGCAAAGATTGCGCACGATGCCGGCGTGCCGCTGGTTGTCGATAATACGTTCGGTGCGGGCGGCTACCTGTGCCGCCCAATTGACTTCGGAGCCGACATCGTAACGGCGAGTGCCACCAAATGGATCGGCGGGCACGGCACCACCATCGGCGGGGTGATCGTTGACGCCGGATCATTCAATTGGGCAAACGGCAACTATCCGTCGTTCACGGAACCGTCACCCGGATACCACGGACTCAACTTCTGGGAAACCTTCGGGCCCGACGGCGTCCTCGGCGCGAATGCCGCATTCATCATTCGTGCCAGAGTCGAGGGCCTTCGCGACCTCGGTCCGAGTCAAAATCCATTCGGATCTTTTCTGCTGCTTCAAGGGCTCGAGACGCTCTCTCTGCGCGTGCAGCGTGCGTGCGACAACGCTGCCGAACTTGCAACGTGGCTCCAGGATCGGAAGGAGGTCCAATGGGTCAACTACGCCGGACTCGAGGATCATGCGTACCACGACAACGCCCGCAAGTACCTCCGAAACGGATTCGGCGCCGTGCTGTCCTTCGGCGTCAAGGGCGGTCTTGAAGCGGGCACCGCTTTCGTTGACTCCGTGAAGCTGGCGAGTCACCTGGCAAACGTGGGAGATGCGAAGACGCTCGTCATTCATCCCGCGTCGACGACGCATCAGCAATTGTCTGCCGAAGAACAGGAGTCGTCTGGTGTGACTGCCGATCTGATTCGCGTGTCGGTTGGCATCGAGCACATCGACGACATCAAGAATGACTTCGCGCAGGCGTTGGTCGCCGCCACGTCAGCCGTAGCGGCGAAGTAAACGAGTCACCAGAACGAACGCAGCGAGTCGCTCACATGAACCGACCCTCCTGGCAAATCGGACCCGATTCAACTTCCGAAGTGAGGCGCTACTCGCGTGTGGCCTTCACGACGGAGGCAGGCGTGCGCCTTGCCGACTGCCCGATCGCGTATTCGAGTTGGGGAACGCTCAACGAAGCCGGAGACAACTGTATCGTCGTCTGCCACGCCCTGACGGGCAACACGGACGCGGCCGACTGGTGGAGCGGGCTTGTCGGGTCTGGACGCGTACTTGACACCGACAGATACTTCGTCATCTGTCTCAACGTGCCCGGTTCGCCGTACGGTTCAATCGGTCCCCTCACCGTGAACCCGGAAACGGGGGTGCGCTACGGGGCCGCATTCCCGGCATTCACGGTTCGAGACACCGTCGCGATACACCGGATCGTACTGGAAGATCTCGGCGTGACGCAGGTTGTCCTTGCGGCGGGCGGCTCGCTCGGTGGGATGCAGGCGGCCGAGTGGGCGTTCGAAACGGACTTCGTCAAGACGGCCGCGATCGTCGCATGTGGCGCGTCGCACTCGCCATGGTGCATCGGCTGGAGCAACGCGCAACGGGCGGCCATAATGGCGGATGCGGCTTTCGAGGGCGGCGCCTACGAACTCGACCACCAACCAACTGCAGGACTCGCAGTCGCTCGACAAATCGCGATGATGACCTACCGGTCATTCGGCGAATTCTACGACCGCTTCGGGCGCCGGCTTTCCGATGACGGGTCGAGTTTCTCTGTCAGCACATACCTGGACTACCAGGGGCAGAAGCTGGTATCACGTTTCGACGCCAATTGTTACATCGCTCTTACCCGAACGATGGATTCGCACGACATCCGGCGTGACAGATCCGAGCTGACATGCTGTCCGACACTCGTGGTGGGAATCACTACGGACGTGCTGTATCCGCTTGATGAGCAGAAACTGTTGAGCGAAACGCTCCCCGACTCAGAACTGGCGATCCTCGATTCCCCATTTGGGCATGACGCCTTCCTGATTGAACAGAACAAACTAAACGCACTTATCTCAGAATGGCTGAACAAAATCAAAAGGACTCGGCGGTCGTTTGCGACGCATGTGGCCTGCGACGCCTGAAGGTTCTGAAGTTTGGGGGTTCTTCACTCGGGACCTCGAACGGACTTATCAATGCGACTGAGATTCTGACTGACGCGGCCGCGGAAAGCCGGGCCGTTGCGGTTGCTTCTGCCGTCTCCGGCGTTACCAACAAGCTGATCGAGCTTGAAATCGACTGGAATCGTGGAGACGATGAGCGCATCCGTCGCCACATCGCGTAGCTGCGCGAACGTCACCTAGATCTGGCGTCGTCCGTTCTGGACACCGATCGCTTCATCGACTTCAGCGCGACGGTGGACCGGCAGCTGCGATGGCTGTCAACTGTCATTCAACACAATCCGAACGATCTGTCGGCCGTTGACGGGATTCTGGCAGTTGGCGAACGTCTTTCGGTTCCCCTCCTGTCTTCCCTGCTCGACCAATGGGGGCTGAAGAGTCGGCCTGTCGACAGCACGCCTCTCGTGCGCACCAACTCGAACTTCGGAAATGCCCGAATCGACATGGATGCAACGACGGAGCTGCTGTCCGCGTGGTTTCGCGGACTTGCCACTTCCGTAACACCAGTCGTAACAGGCTTCCTTGGATCAACGAGCGACGGTCGAACAACAACGCTTGGCCGAAGCGGCAGCGACTACTCGGCATCTGCGGTGGCCGTCGCACTGGGTGCGCATGTTGTCGAACGATGGACGGACACCGACGGCGTCTATTCGGCCAATCCGCGCGAAGACGCGACGGCCGTACATCTTCCGAGCCTGAGCCTCCGAGACGCAATTCGACGCCATCGTGAAACGGGACTGGGTATCCATCCCAAGGCACTCGATATGCTCGAGGAGGCCGCGATCCCACTCCACGTCCGCTCAACACATTCGCGACAACGGCAGGGCTCGTGGATACTTCCACACCTCGAGGACAGGCCGGCCCAGCCATGCAAGTGCGACTGGGCCGTCATCGCTCGCCAATCTGCATTCTAGCGCTTCCCACAATGCGGCCTCCTGACACGAAAATAAAAGTAGGGGTTCTCGGTGCAACTGGACTGGTAGGGCAGCTCTTTGTAGAGTACCTGCTCGATCATCCGTGGTTCGAGATCGGCCAACTGACGGGATCAGATCGCACAATCGGACAGCGTTATGGGACCGCGGTGGATTGGCTGTGCGAATCCGAACTTCCGGATCGTGTTGCCGACATCGTCGTCGAAGAAAGCCGGCCTCGTGCGGGAGTGGAGTTGGTCCTGTCTGCGCTGCATCGAGACGCGGCGCTCGCGATTGAGCCTCTCTATGCGGCTTCGGGGATTCCTGTCGTGTCGAATGCCAGTGCATTCCGGATGGAATCGGGAGTGCCGCTCATCATTCCGGAAGTCAACGGGAGCCACCTGCAGGAGGTCAGGCAAAACACTTCCGGAGGGTTTATCGTCACGAGTCCGAACTGTTCAACGATCGGACTCGCCAGTG
>JAGQWL010000023.1 GCA_020437385.1 Bacteroidota bacterium | reverse complement strand
TTGATGCGCACGCGGCCGGTGAGCCGCTCCGCGTTATTGTCGGTGGGTGGCCGGCGGTTCCTGGTGACTCGATTCTTGACCGCCGCCGTTACTGTCGCGACCGCCTCGACCACCTGCGTCGTGCGTTGATGTTCGAGCCGCGCGGTCATGCGGACATGTATGGGTGCCTCATTGTTCCGCCGGTGACGCACGAAGCGGACTTTGGAGTGATCTTCATGCACAACGAGGGCTATTCGACGATGTGCGGACATGGGATCATCGCGGTCAGCCGGGTCGCCGTTGAAACGGGAATGCTCGGCCGGCAGCCCGAGGGCGACGTGGCGCTCACGATTGACACGCCGGCCGGCACGGTCTATTCGACGGCCCACTGCAGCGGCGGTCGGGTGGAGGGCGTTTCTTTCCGCAACGTACCGTCGTGGGTGGAAGAGCTTGACGCGGAGGTCGACGTTCCCGGTCTCGGGATTCTGAAGTATGATCTGGCGTTTGGTGGTGCGTGGTACGCCTATGTAGATGCGGAAGCTGCGGGTGTTCGGATGGATGCGAACGGATTTCGAAGCATGATAGACGTCGGCATGCGGATCAAACGTGCGGTCATGGAGTCGCGCGAGATGCAGCATCCGTCGGAGGCCGATTTGAGTTTTCTCTACGGGACCATCTTTGTCGGTCCGCCGCGGGATTCGTCGAACCATTCGCGCAACGTCTGTGTGTTTGCGGATGGCGAGGTTGATCGGTCGCCAACCGGAACCGGCGTGAGCGGTCGCGCCGCGATTCACGCTGCGCGCGGCGACATCGAGGTGGGCGATTCGCTCCGGATCGAGTCGATCATCGGGACAACGTTTTCGGTTGCTGTCGACTCAAAGGTCGACTTTCACGGTCGAAGTGCGATCGTCCCGCTTGTTTCGGGGAGTGCGTCGCTGACAGGTCGCTCCGAATTCTGGATCGACCTGAATGACCCGCTTCGCGAGGGCTTTCTGTTGCGATGAACCGGATGCCTGAATTCGTTCGTCGACATACTCCTTCCGAAGTCGTCAGACACAATACCATTAACTCGGTGCGGAACTCAAATGACCCGAATCTTACGTCGCGGTGACGTCGAGCGATTGTTGACCATGCGCGAGGTGGTCGAGTGGATGCGTGAGGCGTTCGGCTCGATATCGGACGGTGTTGCACGGGTGCCCGTCCGCGGTTTTCTCGATCTACCGGATTCCCGCGACGGACTGCTGACCATGCCTGCGTGGCAGCCGAATCCGCCTCGCTACGCGGTCAAGCTGATCTCCCTTCATGAGAAGAATCCGGCGATGGGACTCCCGTTTGCACACGCGACGGTTGTGGTTATCGATTCGTCGACCGGCGAGTTGAAGGGCATCATCGAGGGAGAGTTGTTGACGGCGATCCGGACGGGCGCGGGCTCGGGACTTGCGACGGATCTGCTGGCCCGCGACAACGCGCACACCGTGGTCGTAGTCGGGGCAGGGCGGCAGGCGGCGACGCAGCTCGAAGCGGTGAGCGTTGTCCGCGCGATTGACGAATGTCACGTCGTTACGCGCAGTCGCGAAACCGGCGAGCGATTCGCCGCCGAGATGGCGGACAAGCTGGGTTTGCGGATCCGATGGATCGGCCGTGACGATCCACGCTCATCCGACGTACTGCGCGCCGCAGATGTCGTGTGCACGGCTACGAACTCCAGTACGCCGGTACTGAGCGCCGATGAGCTGTCGCCCGGCGTCCACATTAACGGTGTCGGTTCGCACCGTCCCGACATGGCCGAGCTGCCCGCGGATTTGATTGTGTCGTCACGCGTGTTTGTCGATCAGCGTGAGGCTTGCCTCAAGGAGGCCGGCGACATCATGCAGCCGATTGAATCAGGATTGATTACTGCGGATGACCTGGCCGGAGAGCTCGGCGAGGTGGTACTTGGGCGTGTAGCCGGGCGAACGTCGGACGAGCAACGCACGGTCTTCAAGTCCGTCGGAAACGGCGTCCAGGATCTGGTGACCGCCGTTCGATTGCTTGAGAAGGCGGAGCGGGACGGCGCTGGGCTGGAAGTGGATCTCTCGCGATGATCGC
>JAGQWL010000249.1 GCA_020437385.1 Bacteroidota bacterium | reverse complement strand
TCCCGGTTCCACCAGGCTGTTTTTGCCGTCATCGAGAATGTCCTGTCAATCTCGTCAATCCGCTTCGACTTGAACGTCGGGAAGGCCGGGCGTAAACTCAGAGTGTCGTGCTTGTCGCCACCCGTTCTACACGATCCCTTCCATGTCTGCACCCTACCGCTTGCTGCTGGTCGACGATCATCCCATCATACGTCGCGGATGGAGGCAGATTTTCGATTCAGAGCCCGATCTCGAAGTGTGTGCGGAAGCGTCCGATTCGACGGAAGCGCTTGATGCGGTCGCCACTGCTCGTCCCGATCTCGCATTGATTGATCTTTCCCTTCAGGGCACTTCTGGTATTGATCTTACCAAACTACTTCGACGCGAATATCCTGATCTCAAGATTGTCATCATTTCGATGTATGGCGAGCACCTCTATCGGGAGCGTAGTATCGGAGCGGGAGCCGACGAGTACCTTTCCAAAGATCGTCCGCATGAGCTCCTGCTCGATACGGTGCGACGCATTCTGAAGGGTCATCGCCCTACAGAGAATTCGGATGCCCGCGGAGGCAGTAGGGGAACGGCGGCTCATCCAGTGTTATCATCGTTGACCGATCGGGAGTTCGAGATCCTCCTCTTGCTCGGACAAGGATTTGAGCCGCGACATATTGCTGAACGATTGAGCCTGAGTGTCAATACGATCGAATCGTATCGGCAGCGTCTGAAGTCGAAGCTGAAGCTCGAGTCTGCGTCCGAGTTATCGCGTTTCGCGATCGACTGGTACCGCACCCAGACGTAGTGCGAAGTTGCCGGAGGTTTGAGGGATTAACGGAATCCTTCTATTCATTCAAGCGACTTCCGTTACTAAAATGGGATCGGATGCGGCGACTGCCATTGTGGGGCTGGAACGCGCCGCAATCGGGTCTCGAGCCCGGACTCCTGCAAAATCAGTGCACGTCACTGAAAGAGGCTGCCCACCCTGCGATCGCGCCAGGGTGGGCAGTCGCACGTTCAAGGGCCACAAGAAGCGATCAAAGAGCTTGCGCAGTGCCCGCCTGGCGCGATACCCAATAGACTGCATAGCGCGTTAGCTCTGCGGCTGAGCCGATGTTCAGCTTCTCCTTTAGATGCTGCCGGTGCACTTCGACAGTGCTTACGCTCACTGCCAGTCGCTCCGCGACGTGGCGCGGCTTCAGCCCACGTCCGATGAGGTCAAGTATTTCAATTTCTCGCTTGGTCAAAACTGATTCTACCGAACTGATGTCGTCGGAAGGAGTCTTCAGTGAATCATCGTTCAGGAAACAGGCCTCGCCCTTCAGAATTGTTCGGGACGCACGCACAACCTCCATGATGTCGTCTGCCTTGTCGACGTAACCCTGCGCTCCCGCCGATCGGACTTTGTCCGAGATCCATCGGTCATCCATCATCGAGATGACCAGAATCGGGGTGTCGACGAGCACCTGACGGATGTCACGGATAAGGTCGAGTCCGCTATCTGCGCCGAGGAACAGGTCGATCACGGCCAGGTCCGGCCTGATCTTTTCCAATAGAGCCGCACCGGTCTGCCGGTCTGCCGCCGAACCGCAAACAACGAAATCCGGCTCCGCTTCAAAGAGTTGCGTCAGACCGTCTCGTACGGCTGGATGATCATCGACAATCACTAAACGATACACAAGGTGCCTCCTCGCGAGTGGGACTCAACACCTTCAGAATAGCGGGGCGGAGTCTCCGTTCGGGTAGGTACGTTCAAGAGCGGATCGTAGGCGGACCGGCTATCACCGTGTAGGACAAAATCGACGAGGGATCCACATCGGATCCCTGGGAGTCGCTTCCGATCAGTCCTCCGCCTTCAAACGCAGGCGCAGAAACTCAAGTGTTTCGGCAACGAGTTCAGGCGGGGCGTTCTGCACGCGAGTGGCCCGACTGAGGTCAACCGTAGATTCATAATCGTTGAGATACGACGAACAGGTCGGGCACCGGTTGATATGCTTGGCGAACCGCTCGGACGTTTGTTCGTCAAGCGCGCCGTCAAGGTAGGCTGCGAGAAACGTGTTCGCGTCCTGACAGGTCAGTTCACGACGTCCGAGATTGCGCAGTCTGGAGAAGATGCTCATGACTGTTGGTTGCTGATTCTGCCAGAATGTTTCACTTCCTCCTGTGCCTGTCGTTCCAAACAAGCGAATCTAGGCCATATACTCGTCCAGGAGCTTCTTCAATGCCTGTCGCGCTCGATGAACCCGCACCCGAACCGCACCCTCCGAGATTCCCAGAATCGTGGCGACCTCCGGAGTTGGGATCTCCTCGATATCGCGGAGCGTGACCACGATCCGATAATCTTCCGGAAGGCGCTCGATCGCCTCGCGAACCTGGTCCAGCAGTTCCTGTCGTTCAAGCATCCGGTCCGGCTTCCATTGTGCCACGGGGCCCGTTACATGGCCGTCGACGAACTGGGGTTGCAGCCGCTCAAACTCTTCGGCCGTCAGAACGGCACTTCTACTCAGCTTTCTGACGGCGCCGCGGGCAAGGTTGATTCCGATGGCGTACAGCCACGTGGTAAACTTGGACTCGCGTCTGAACGACCCGCGTCGCTTGAATGCCTGAAGGAAGGTTTCCTGGAGGATGCTCCGTGCCTCATCGTCGTCCCTGACAATCCTCCTGATGACGTTGTACAATCGATCACTCTCGCCCCGGACCATGTCCTCGAAGGCCTTGTGGTCGCCCGACAGCAACGCGGACAGGTCGAAACCTGCCGGTGGCTCTGATGTGGACTGTTCCTGCCGACTTGACACGCTGATTCAGGGAGTGGTGGAATCTGGTAACGACAAACTACGGCATGGATGTGAACAACAGGAGGGGAGTTGGAGTTGAAGCCGTCGCGAGGTTGCGAATGCTTTCAAACGAGCGTCGGGTGACCTATCTTTTAGGGCCTTCGAGCGCGTTTTTGGGGCCTCGCGGTTCATTCGAAAACTCCGAAAACGGAGACCTACTTCGTTGAGGATGCCCTTTGTGATGAGGCCGTTTGCGTGGGCTTTTCGGCAGACGATCGATTCTCGAATGGTCCCCCAGATGTTGGCCCAGCCACTGCCTGAGAGACTTCCGCCCACAGATGACGTGCGGAAGTAGAATGGCAGTGAGGCGCCGATGGATCCCAGTCATTGCGACACTTGAACTAACTGATTCTGATGGAAATGGACACGACGCAGGCGAACGGTCGCGGTAATCCCGAACGGGCCAGTATTTCGTTCTCGGTTGATACGTTTGCCCGGGAAGAACACGACCACCAGGAACTCGGCCTGTCCGACTCCCAGGTGCTGGACATGTATCGAAACATGTTGCTCCAGAGGCGTTTTGAGGAGCGAGCAGCGCAGATGTACGGCAAGCAGAAGATCTCGGGATTTCTGCATCTGTACATCGGGCAGGAGGCCGTGTCAACCGGTGCCGCCAACGCGATACGAGTCGGTCGTGACTCGGTGATTACGGCGTATCGCGACCACGGACTCGGTCTCGCGCTTGGGATGAGTGCGGATGAATGCATGGCGGAGCTCTTCGGGAAGCAGCATGGCTGCTCGCGCGGCAAGGGCGGATCCATGCACTATTTCAGCAAGGAGCTTGGCTTCTACGGAGGTCATGGGATCGTAGGTGCGCATATCCCTGTCGCGACCGGAATCGCGTTCGCCCACAAGTACAAGGAAGACGACGGCGTGGCACTGTGCTTCTTCGGAGACGGAGCGGTAGGCCAGGGCTCGTTTCACGAAGCGCTGAATCTGGCAGGCCTGTATAAGCTTCCGGTCGTGTTCATCATTGAGAACAACCAGTATGCGATGGGCACTGCAATCCACCGTGCGTTCGCCGAAACCGATTTCTTCAAACACGCCGTTGGATACAACATGCCGGCGGCCGTCGCGGACGGGATGGATGTGTTCGATGTCTACAATGCCATAACGAAACAGGTCTCGCTCGCGCGCTCGTTCCAGCCGTCGATCCTTGAGATCCGTACGTATCGCTATCGCGGCCACTCGATGTCCGATCCCGGAAACTACCGGACGAAGGAGGAACTCGACTCGCGAAAAAACGACGATCCGATCATCCGTCTCAAGGCATACATCATCGGACGGGGAATCGGTACAAACGAGATGCTCGATGCTTTCGACGAGGAAGTTAAGAGCATCGTGCTTCGTTCAGTTGAGTTCGCGGACAACGATCCGTTCCCGGAACTCGACGAGATCTACGACAACGTCTATACGCAGAAGGACTACCCGTTCCTTTCCTGGCAGACACCTCGATAACCGATAATCATCAGCACAAATGGCAAACCTGCAGTTAAGAGAGGCAATTCGGGCCGCAATGGTTGAGGAGATGGAGCGCGACGAGCGGATCTTCCTCATCGGTGAAGAGGTGGCGGAATATAATGGCGCCTATAAGGTCAGCGAAGGAATGCTTGACCAGTTTGGTGCGAAGCGTGTTATAGACACGCCAATCTCCGAGAACGGCTTCGCCGGGCTCGGCGTGGGAGCGGCGATGAACGGACTGCGTCCGATCGTCGAGTTCATGACGTTCAACTTCTCCTTCGTGGCGATCGATCAGATCATCAACAACGCAGCCAAGATTCGTTACATGTCCGGCGGGCAGTTTGGTGTTCCCATCGTTTTTCGCGGCCCGAACGGCGCGGCTGGTCAGCTTGCGGCCACACACAACACGTCGACGGAGTCGATCTATGCGACGATTCCGGGGCTCAAGGTAGTGGCTCCTTCCAACCCTGACGACGCGAAGGGGCTTCTCAAGAGTGCGATTCGAGATGACGATCCGGTTGTCTTCCTTGAGTCAGAAGTGATGTATGGGATGCGAGGTGAAGTGTCGGACGAAGCCGATTACATCATTCCGCTTGGTAAGGCCAGAATCGCTCGGCAGGGCAAAGATGTAACGATCGTTGCTCATTCGAAGAGCTATCACCTCGCAATGAAGGCTGCCGATGCGCTCGTTGAGCAGGGCTTCGATCCGGAAGTCATCGATCCGAGGACGATCCGTCCGCTGGACATGGATTCCATCGTTGAGTCGATCCGAAAGACGAATCGCTGCGTAATTATCGATGAGAGCAACCCTTTTGCGAGCATCTCGTCGGAGATTGCATTCCAGATCCAGCAACACGCGTTCGACCACCTGGACGCTCCCATCATCCGGATCACTGCGAAGGATACTCCCGCGCCGTACGCCAAGAATTTGATGGAATTCTACATGCCGCAGGTTTCGGATGCGGTTGAGGCCTGCCGGCAGGTTATGTACGCGAACTGACGCAGCAAAACGCTGACGACCCACCACCAGACGACGACGAAGATGGCTATTGCAGTTGAAATGCCCAAAATGAGCGACACCATGGAGGAAGGTGTGCTCGTTGCATGGAACGTAGAGGAGGGAGCGGATGTCGCGCCCGGTGACGTGATCGCCCAGGTCGAGACCGACAAGGCCACGATGGATCTGGAAGCATACGACGATGGGGTGCTGCTCAAGAAGGTTGCCGCGGAGGGTTCGTCGGTACCGATCGGAGGGCTTATCGCCGTTCTTGGACAGGCCGGCGAGGACGTCTCCGAGATCGTAAGCAACTACTCGAATAAATCCTCCGTCCCTGCCGGGGGGGACGGTGCATCCGCTGAAGAGAACGAGGCGGACCGGTCTGCAGAGGACACACAGACAGAGGTGAGTGCGTCATCAGCGGACGGCAGAATCAAGGCGTCACCGCTCGCCCGGAAACTGGCTTCGACACACGGACTCGCGCTGGATCGGATTCGTGGGACGGGACCCGAGGGCCGAATTGTCAAGCGAGACATCGAGGCAGCGATGGGAGGTGCGGCGTCGGCGGCAGTCGTGCCGGATACCAGACCGGCTGCTGATCAATCTGAGCCGTCTCGTCAGGCCCCGAAATCGGCTCCGGCAAAACAACCGGCTCCGGTCCCCGCAATCGGCTTTCGGAACGGTGAAGGCGATCAACCGGCTGAGACTGTCCAGATCAGTCAGATGCGCAAAACGATCGCTCGGAGGCTCTCGCAAAGCAAGTTCACTGCCCCACACTTCTATCTCACGGTGGATGTCGATATGGCAGCCGCCATTGCGGCACGCGACCAGATAAACGCCGCTGCTGACGCTGCGGGACGCAACAAGATCTCCTTCAACGACCTTGTCACAAAGGCCTGTGCGCAGGCCTTGAGGCTGCATCCGAGCGTGAACTCTTCCTGGATGGAAGAACGCGGCGTTATCGAACGGCATCAACAGGTACACGTTTCGGTTGCTGTCGCGGTTGACGAGGGACTTGTGACGCCTGTGATTCGCAACGCCGATAGAAAGGGCCTTGAGCAGATCGCCTGGGAAACACGCGAACTTGCGACGCGCGCTCGCAATAGACAGCTTCAGCCCGAGGAATTTCAAGGTTCGACATTCACGACAAGCAATCTTGGGATGTTCGGAATCGAGGAGTTCACGGCCATCATCAATCCGCCGAACGCCTGTATCCTTGCTATCGGAACGATTCGCGATGAGGCCGTCGTGCAAGATGGAGAAGTCGTCGCCGGCAAGCGGATGAAGCTGACGCTTTCGTGTGACCATCGCGTAGTTGATGGCGCGACCGGTGCGAGATTCCTCGGCACCGTCCAGCAGCATCTTGAGCAACCTGCGACGATGCTGCTCTAGTGGCGCGTCTCAACGAATGAGGTACGGGGCGTTTCGCCAGAAGGGTTCAACGCGGCTTTCGGGGGAACGCCCTTCCCGTTTTTCGGCCCCCAACTATGAGGATCGTCTTCCTATCGGACATCCATTTTGGACGCATTGCGTCGCCGCGGATCGTCTCGGCACTGGTCGACGATATCCGGTCACATAATCCAGACCTCGTTGTCGTCGGCGGTGACCTTACCCAGCGGTCGCGCAAGACCGAGTTACGCGCAGCCGCCCGCCTGCTCGCAGATATCAAAGCGAACATCGTGATTCCAGGCAATCACGATGTTTTTGCCTGGTGGTTTCCGATCCGGCGCCTCGTCGCACCGCTGGATCGCTATCGGAGAATGGTGCCCTATCCAATCGAAGCCGAACTCGTCACCGATGAGGCCGCGATACTTGCGCTTAACTCATCGTTCGGCTGGACAGTGAAAGGTGGGCGCTTCACGCGCGGACAGATTAACCGCGCCCGTACCTTCTTCTCTTCTGCGGGAACGCGACTCAAGATCCTTGTCGTACATCATCACCTCTCCGATCTGCGAGACGTTTTTGGTAAACACGACATCGCCATCGGTGGACGGAGACTTTTTGCAACCGTACTGGAAACGGGAGTGGATCTCATTCTCTCAGGTCACCTTCACCAATCGCATTCGCAAATTGTTGGGGTCGGGAGGAAGACAGCGGTTCTGGTGTCGTCCGGTACCGCAACAAGCGATCGCGGTCGGCGTGCCGATCTCAATCGCAACATATATGAGTTGGTCTCGTTTTCTCCATTCCGAATAGAAATTCTGGAGCGAGTGTTCAGCGTGCGAAGTGAGGTCTTTGAAGACGGCCGTGTGTTCAGCTTTGTTCAGCGCGATGACGTCTGGTTCGACGAAGAGAGACCGGGCGAGTGATTGAATGAATGATCCGAATGACGGATACGAAACGGTTGTGGTGCAGGGTTCATTAGCCAGAAACCGGTCCGCGGCGGCCGGCCACCTGGGTGAGGCCATTGTCGCGGCGATCCACGCAGTGTCGTTCGTTGGAGGCCTGGTGCCGTTTGTCGCCCTCGCGTTGACATTGGCGACGTACGCCGTCCTCGGGATCTCGGTGTCTTTTCCGGGACTGCTACTCGCTGCGTCCGGGTCCTGGATCATCTATATCGTCGAGCGAACTGTCGCTGCGGGACCCGAAGATGATTACAATCATGCCGATCGGAAACAGTGGCTCGTACGCCATCGACGATTCGTCGGTCTGCTTGTGAGCGTCCTTGTCGGCACGTTCCTTGTCAGTCTGACAAGTGTTGTCACGAGGCCGGTGCTCCTGCTGGTCGTGGGGATGATACTGCTTGCGGCTACTTACTGCCTTCCCGTGTTGCCGGGGCGAACTCGAGGGAAGACCGTCTGGTTTGCAAAGCCATTCCTGATAGCGGCCGGTTGGAGTCTCGGCACGGTCGTGCTGCCTGCCGCGATCGACGCTCGACCCCTGCTCCCCGTTGCGCTGCTCGCACTCTATCGCTTCGTTTTTCTGTTGCCAAACACATTGTTGTCGGACGTTTTCGATGTTGCGGGCGACAGACTGGCCGGTCACGAAACGCTCACCGGCCGAATCGGAAGTCGGATCGTTCGGATCGTCGTTCTTCTTACGTTGCTGACACCCATTCTGGCCTTCGCGCTGCATCTGTTGGTGCCGTTGCCCATCGCGATCGTTGTCGACTCAGCGCTCGCACTCACTTACCTGATTCTCGTCTCACGAACAAATACGAGTTCGAAGATTACTTTTCTTCTTGCGCTCGATACTGTCGCTGTCTTGCCGGTTCTAGCGGCTTTTTTTCCAGTTTCGAGTTGATTTCCGACGCCCGAACCCGTCCGAGCTCCGGGCGTTTCACATGTCGCACCGAGATTGGCCGGCAGCAGGTGCACCCTCAGGGTATTTGTTTTTGCGGGCAACGTGGTCGGGGCAGGGTTGTCCTCTACGTATCTTGACGGGCACAGTCCCAGGCCGTTGGGACACCATTTGGGACGGATTCGCCTCGAAATCGTACGACTCGGTCGACAAATTGCGATGGGGATGTATTCTGAACGTAGTATGCTGTGCGGAGGCGCACTGAAACGACATCCAGCGGATGCAATGAAGCGCTCATCTGGCACAGTTGCGGGTCCATCAATGCTATTAGTCTATCTACAGGTACACGAATGAAGGAAAAGAATCGGGAAAGCGTGAATTTGAGACGCCGGCTCTTCGCATTTTCGCTTTTCATGATAGCGGTTCCGGCCAGCTCACAAGGGCTGCAGGTGGACATGGACGAGGCATCGTTTGCGTACGGTCCGGAGGCTTCGCTGGTTGAAGTGTATCTGGCATTCGATGCGGCAGGTCTGAGCTTCGTGCCTCATGAGCGAGGGATGGTCGCACAGCTTCCGATTATCTATTCATTGTCCCGCAGCACGAATGCCGAACTCGAAGGCACTCCTGTTGAACCGGTCTACGCAGACACCGGCGCGATCAATTTTGTGGTTGCAGACACCTCACTGTTGCAGCGGGGTCAGTACTTCGTTCACCAGCTCCGAACGACAGTTCCGCCGGGCGAGTACGAAATGACCGTCGACATAATGGCTGACTCGTTGGCCGGGCGTCAAGGACTCGTGCTGCGCCGCGACGTGGTTATTCCGAACTACCGAGACAAGGGACTGGTTAAACTTTCGGACCTCGCACTGGCGTCGTCAATCGCTCGCTCGGACAATCGCGAAAGCGTCTTCTACAAGAACGGTCTGGAAATTCGGCCAAACGCCAACCAGTTGTATGGTGGGGGCCTTTCGACCCTCTTCTACTACGTCGAGGCGTACAACCTGAATGCGGAAGCGGTCGGTGGTCAGGACTACACCGTGCTCAGTTTCATATCTGAGGCCAATCAGGCGGGTCCCATGGAGGAATATTCGTCGAGACGCCAGCGGGACATTCGGGATCCGGATGTTATTGTCGGATCGTTTGATATTTCCGGATTGCCGAGTGGAAGTTACTTCCTGAAAATCGCTGTTCTCGACTCGGACAACGAGTCGCTTGTCGAGCAGAGCAGGAAGTTTTTCGTCTACAACCCGGATGTGGAGCGCGCCGCAATTACCGGGGAAGAGGTAAGCTTCGAGTCCAGCGAGTTTGCGGGAATGTCGGATGCCGATGTCGAGCGCGCCTTTGATGTCATCGGTGTGATCGCGACAAGCCGGGAGCGATCGAGACTGAAGCGGATTGAGGATGGCGAAGAGAAGCGACGATTCCTCTACGAGTTCTGGGAAACGAGAGATCCCAACCCGTCGACCCGCGAGAATGAATTTCGAGACGAGTATTATCGACGCGTGCAGTTCGCGGACGAACGTTACGCGTCGAGTTTCAACGACGGTTGGAAGTCCGACAGAGGACACGCCGTATTGAAGTACGGGATGCCGTCGGCCGTCGACCCGCATCTGTACGACCGAGACACGTCGCCGTACGAGATCTGGGAATACAACAACATTCCCGGACAGGGGCAGGCGATTTTCGTATTCGCGGACACGCAGGGCTTCGGCAACTTCGAACTGGTCCATTCGACGGTCTCAGGAGAGCGCAGAAACCCGGATTGGATTACGGAATTGCGCAAGAAATAGCCCGGGCGATTGCGTCATTTGGCGACGGGTACCTGCTATGGTGGGTGCCCGTTCTTATTTTTGCGCAACAGTCCCTGAAATCGAACGGAAGGAAGAAATGCATTCGAGTGTATCCATTGAGAAGCTCGCTGATTACGTAGGAAAAGACGTGGTCCTCCGCGGCTGGCTTTACAACCGGCGCGATTCGAAGGGACTCAGCTTTCTCGTCGTTCGGGATGGGAGCGGAATTGTCCAGTGTGTCGCTGCGGAAGATTCACTCGACGCCGAATCGTGGCAGGCCGTCTCCTCCGTCACGCAGGAGAGTTCGCTTGAGGTACGTGGGACTGTCCGGCTCGACGATCGGCAGGTGGGGGGCGTTGAGCTTACCGTAACGGGCCTTCGGATGATCTCGGCCGCGTCTGAGTATCCGATTTCGCCAAAGGCGCACGGTGTGGAGTTCTTGATGAACCAACGCCACCTGTGGCTTCGAAGCAGAAGGCAATGGGCGATCATGCGAATCCGCAACAGGATCATCATGTCGATCCATCAGCTTTTCCAGGAGCAGGGATTCCTTCAGATGGACGCTCCGATCCTGACAGGTAACGCAGTCGAAGGGACCTCGACTCTGTTTGAACTTGACTACTTTGACGAGAAAGCATACCTCACGCAAAGCGGACAGCTATATGGTGAGGCCATGGCAATGGCCTTCGGAAAGATTTATACGTTTGGGCCGACGTTCAGGGCCGAGAAATCAAAGACCCGCCGACACCTCACGGAGTTCTGGATGATCGAACCTGAGATGGCGTTCTACGATCTGGACATGAACATGCAGTTGGCCGAGGATCTGATCGTCCGAATCGCGAGGGATGTTGTGCGTGATTGTGCGACGGAGCTTCAGGTACTCGACCGGGACATGGAACAGCTCCGAAAGATTACGGGACCTTTTCCCCGTTTGTCGTACGATGACGCGGTCGCGTTGCTGCGAAGCGATGAGACGAGAGCGAAGTTCGACAAACGAGAGGCCGAAGCGGTCGCAGAAAGGGAATCGCTTGAGTTGGAGCGAGAGCAGAACCGAGCTCGATACGGTCAGGCAAAGAAGGGAGAAAAGAGAAGAATCGATGCGCGCGAGATCGAAATAAACGCCCGTTTGGACGAAATCGAAGAAGAACTACGAAATCTGCCCGCGTGGCGTGAGAGTGCGCTGAACTTCGAATGGGGTGGTGATTTTGGTGGAAGCGACGAGACTGTCCTGACGTGGCACTTCGATCAGCCCATTATCGTGCATCGATTCCCTGCTTCCATCAAGGCCTTTTATATGAAGCGTGATCCCGAAGACGACCGACTTGCCCTCGGAATGGATGTGCTGGCTCCGGAAGGGTACGGAGAGATTGTCGGTGGAGGCGAACGTGCAACGGACCTTGAATTTCTTGAGCGCCAGGTAGCCGCTCACGGATTACCGGAGGAGGTCTTTCAATGGTATTTTGATCTGCGGAGGTACGGCTCGGTGCCACACAGTGGCTTCGGACTCGGGCTGGAGCGAACGATTACGTGGATCTGCAAGCTACCGCATCTACGCGAGGCTATACCGTTCCCGCGACTTATGGGCCGCCTCAATCCCTGACGAATCGTTCGTCGAGCCACGAGAGGATTAGTTCGAAGACCTCATCGCCGCGAGGTTCATTGAACGTTTCGTGATGCAGATCAGAGAAGAAGTGAAGCGTCTTGTCTCTGGATGAGGCAAGTTCGTAGATAAGTTCGCTGCCGGATGGATTGGTAATCTGGTCTGCCGTACCGTGGAAAATTAGCAAGGGAGTCGTCAGTTCTCCGGCATGGCTTCTGGCGATCTCGGTCGCTGAGATGAGCTCGGCGGCGGTACGCGACGGCAAACGACCGGTGAAGTACAACGGGTCCATGTTTACAGCAGCGTTTACAGCAGGATCGCCTGTCAGTTTGCTGGTGTCAATTCGGACAGTCGGAAGCCGAGGTGCGATTGCTCCGATGATTCCCGATGCTTTCTGAAGAATCTGTGGATCGGGAAGTTCAAATGCTCCGGAACTGAGGATGAGTCCACCCAGGCCGGGTTTGACCATGATGTCAAACAAGAGCGCGATGAGCGCTCCCATGGAGTGGCCGAACACAACTGCAGGCGTGTCCGGGTAGTGTTGTCGGAATCGAAGAACCGCAAGTGTTACGTCACTTACGTAGAGGTCAAAGGCCTCCACGAACGCGCGCGCTCCGCCGGACCTGCCGTGACCACGAAGGTCGATGGCGGCGACCGCGAAGCCATTCGAGGTGAGCAGTTTCACAAGTGGAAGGTGGCGCCCAATGTGGTCTGCAACTCCGTGCACGACAAACACGATTGCTTTGGGAGCATCGACCGACCATTCGGCGTAGTACAGGTCAATTCCACCACTGCCCGTAAGTCGTTTCTCTGATGGTTCCATCTCCGTACATGGCTTACGTCCAAAGGTAACTGACTGATTGCAATGTCTGAAACTCTGATAGCGAGTATTTCCGGAATACGAGGGATCTTTGGCGCCGGGCTCGACCCCGAAGCGCTTGTTCGTTATGCGTCTGCCTATGCTGAATGGCAGGTGAATCGACTGCGTGGGCAGCGGCGACCGCTGGTCGTCGTAGGTCGCGACGGTCGGGTAACAGGTGATCTGTGTGCCTCAATCGTGAGGGGATCACTCCAGGCATGCGGATGCGACGTTGTCGACGCAGGTCTCGCGACGACTCCTACCGTTGAGATGGCCGTTCTGATCGAGAAAGCCGATGGCGGAATAATCCTATCAGCCTCCCACAACCCGGCCGAGTGGAATGCCCTCAAGCTGCTGAACGAGCGCGGGGAGTTCTTGACGCCGGGCCAGGGCCAGGAGGTCCTCGACCTGGCAGCGTCGCCCGTTGCCGGCCGCGCCGTTTCGTTCGATCAGACGGGTTCGTCGCGCACTCGCGACTTTCTTGATCAGCACATCGATGCCATCCTTGCGCTCGACTTCATCGATCCCGCAGCGATCGCCTCGGCAGACTTCAGGATTGTCGTCGATGGTATCAACTCGGTGGGCGGCGTGGCGATCCCGATGCTTCTGAAGCGTCTCGGCGTGCAGGAGAAGAGCGTAACGTGTGTAAACTGCGAACCAACTGGTCTTTTTGCGCACGTCGCGGAGCCACTGCCAGAGAACTTGATCGACACGATCCGTATTGTCGGCGAGACCGAGGCGGACCTTGGTATTGTTGTTGATCCTGATGCCGATCGGCTGGCACTGATCGAAAATGGCGGGACCTATTTCAGCGAGGAACTGACACAGGTGCTCGCGGCAGACTTCATGTGGAGTTTTCGCGAGGGGCCTTTTGTTACAAATCTTTCGTCATCCCG
>JAGQWL010000248.1 GCA_020437385.1 Bacteroidota bacterium | reverse complement strand
GGCTTCATCTGTCATACTTTTAGGATGCACCCGTGGAAGCATCCTTTTGAAACTGGAGTCACAACCGAATACCCTGAGTTCCGCCGGGAATGAAATCGTGCTTACACGTTTGAAAGGGTCGACGATGTTTCATCCCCGGGTAGTTGCAATCGATGGTACCGCCCTCAACAATACATCCGCGGCGATCGTTTTCGATCCAATGAGGTCTGGGCTTGAGGGTCCCCATTTTGGGCTAAGTCAGCCGGATACTGTCTTCTTTCAAATGGCAGACAGCCTTGTCCGTCGATCAATTTGGACACTTGCCCCGGGGGATTCTGTGGAGTTCTACATGATCTTCTCCACGGCGGGTGGGGTGACGGACGATGAGTATTGGCAAGTTCTGAGAGCGTACTCAATACGATTCTACCCATGTTGTGTGGCCAGCACGGGCGGAGAAGTGCGCTTTGTTCCCGAATTCGTGCAATTGGGTGTACGACGTTGAGATTGCAAGACCATGCAGAGAATGAAGCGAGAATCAAGGCATGTCTCCTTTTTCCGGCCCCTGATTACTGCGGCCACTAGAGTCCCACTTGTTGCAGTATTCTTCATCTTTGCTGCTACGTTTGCAGGTTGCAGGCCCTTCACGTACGCGATGCTGCGTGCCGATCCAGAGTCAGCAGATGCGGTTGCCACTGATGATGGACTTATTTCAATGGTCGAGTTGAGATGCTCTCTTAACCAAAGAGTCTCGGACACTCACGGGCTGTACGTGACGGGCGTTCTTCGTAATTCATCGCCTGATACAGTCCAAGTCAATCTCGCTACGTCGATCGTGCGCGATTCGTCTCATTTGTACAACATGCGATGGTGGGAACTCGGCGACGTCACGTACTTGGTCAACGACGCAGCGCGTGTTGCACTCGTTGGGCCTGGATCGAGTCTGAGCTTTGGTGTGTTCTTCGCGTTCGATTTCAAGCTTTCCGGCGCAGAGTTTCGTTCGCTTGTGAAAACTAGGCCGGTCTACTTTCACCCATGCTGCGTCTTGCGCGGGTCGGGCGAGGCTCTGCTAGTTCCCGACTCGGTAACGTTCTCGTACTGAGTATTCTGCGGAAGGGAGGCAGGGCGCCGGACGGATCGTTACGTTTCGATCCATGTTCCTCGATCACCCGATCAGCGACGCCACATCAACAGGAACGCCACGATCGCCACACCCACAAGCAGCCCGGCCTCGGCGTACCAGCTCTGCAGGAATGTATATCGGATCCAGGCCGCGTACGATCCGCCGCCAACGGCAAACAACGCCAACGTCCGAAGCCACGGATACGGTACCGGATAGACGCGCTGTACAAAGAAGTGCAGTGAGATCGCCATTGTAAAGTAGGCTGCGGCCGTTGCCCACGCAGCGCCGTACATGCCGTAGCGCGGTACCAGAAATGCGTTCAGCACGATCGCGACAACCGCGCCCGCCATGGCACACGTTGCGAAAAACTTCGTGTTCTTCGTGATGTACGCGCCCGCGGAGAAGTTGTAATACATCCCCTGGAAAACGTAGCCGAGCAGGAGAATCGGCACGACAACAAGGCCCGGCCAGTACGATTCGGCAATCAGATGGCGTCCGCCGGGGAGTGGCAGCGCGACGAGCTCTTTCGCAAAGAACGTCACGCCCAGCGCGATAAGAATACACGCGCCGACGAACAAGCCGAACACCCGGCCAAAAAGTGGAGCCGCATCTTCGTCCCGCGAATGCTGCAGGAAGAACGGCTGCCAGGCGTATCGAAACATCTGCACGACGAGCGCCATCATGACAGCAATCTTTGTCGCTCCGGAAAACAGTCCGACGATGTAGTTGCTCGTTGCAGCCGCGGGCGCAACGCCCGCGGGCAACATCCGCGTGACCTGTTCGCCGTCGAGATGCTGCAGGAAGAACAGGTTGACACGATCCGAGAACGCGTAACCGAGTCCGCCTGGAATGAACGGCAGCCCGAAGTACAACATCTCGCGCCAGAGTGATCGATCGAACGCCGGACGAAGAAGCTTCAGGTACGACGGCAGCATCAGCACGATCGAGCTCGCCGACGCAACGAGGTTCGCAATGAACACCGCCTCGATTCCCATTCCATAACCCAGAATCAGGACGAGGTTCAAACCGACGTTGATGCCGACGTTGATGAGCTTGACCACAGCAAATCGAACCGGGCGATTGGTAAGCCGGAGCTCCGCGAACGGCACCACGACGGCAGTATCCAGAATCAGAATCGCCGCGACGTAGTAGAGCAGGTGCTGCCACTCGACATCGAGGTCGATGAGGGCACTCGTCGGTCCTCGAAGTACGAGCAGCAACGCGCTGAACAGCAGCGACGTGGCCACGAGCGACCAGACGGATGTGCTGAAAATGTCAGAGCGCGCCCGACCGTCGCCGTTGTGATCCGAATCGCTTGCGTATTTGAGGTACGCCGATTCCATTCCATACTGGTACAGGACATTCAGGAAAATGAACGTCGCAAATACCGTATTGACGATTCCGTATTCTCCCGGCACGAATACGTGCGAGTAGAAGGGGAACAGCAGGAAGTTGATCAGCCGCGCGAAGACGGACGAGATACCGTAGACAGCGGTTTCGGACGCAAGCCGCCGGATTCGCGACGTTCCTTTCATTTCAACGCTCGACTCGGTCGAGGAAATATCGCACTGCGAGCCGGTAGCCGATCGTTCCGAACCCGGCGATGATTCCGGCGCAGACCGGCGCGATCAGCGAGACGTGGCGGAAGTCCTCTCGGGCGGTAACGTTGGAGATGTGGACTTCGACAACATCGACGGAAATGGACGCAACCGCATCACGCAGCGCGACGGACGTGTGCGTGTAGCCACCCGGGTTAAAGATGACGCCATCGACGCCATCCGTGTTTGCCCGATGCAGCCGATCGATCAGTTCGCCTTCGACGTTACTCTGAAAGTGATCCAACTCGGCGTCCGGGAAGCTCCGTCGCAGCGATTGAATCACGTCCTCGATCGACTCGGAACCGTAGGTGCCGGGTTCGCGCGTTCCGAGCAGGTTGAGGTTAGGGCCGTTGATGATCAGGAGTTTCATGTCGCTACCGGTTAGAATCTGCGATTCTGCGGAAGTTAGGAATGAACGGGAGAATGATCGAATGGGAGAATGATTGAATGGGGGAATGGGGGAATGGGGGACGCTCGCTTCGCTCGCGAAGTGAGCAGTCATCAGTAACCAGTGATCAGTGTGGCCTCATGGCGCCGCCAAGCAATGTGACGTATCTCGGGAATTCCCGCGGGATCTCATTTGAACGCGTCCGCGAGGGCCACGATTCTACGATTCTACGACTCCACGATTCTTGAAACGACGATACCACGATTCCTAAAAGTACGATACCACGATTTCACGCCCCGCTACAGTTCACACCCAAACCGCAGCCCATCATACGCCAGCGCCACTCCCTCCGGCAGCTTCGCACTCTCCGACTCGTGCTCGACCGTATGCGTGATGTGCGTCAGGTACGTCTGCTTTACTCCGATTCGGCTGGAGAATTCAACGGCCTCCTCGATTGTGAAATGCGTCGGATGTTTGCCGTGGCGCAAGCCGTCGATGACCAACACCTCGAGGCCCTGCAATTTGTCCACTGACGACTCCGGAATCCCGTTGGTGTCCGTCAGATATGCGAATCCGCCAATCCGATACCCGTTGATCGACACGCTGCCGTGATACATCTCGATCGGGATGACTGGCACCGGCCGGAACTCGTCATCGGTACTCCGCGCATAGCGGCTGCCAACCTCAAAAGGACCGTCAATCGTTCGCAACTCCAACTCCGGAACGCCTGGATACGTTCGATCACGAAAAACGTATTTGAACTTCTCCTTCATGAGTTCCGCGGTATCCGCACGCAGATAACACGGGAGCGGGTTCGGATTGTCGAAGAAGAAGGGACGCGTGTCGTCGAGTCCGGCGACATGGTCAAAGTGGTGGTGCGTGTAGAGAATCGCGTCGAGCCGGTCGATTCCGGATCGCAGTGCCTGCTGTCGGAAGTCGGGGCTCGTATCGATCACGAAGCTGAGTCCGTGCGCCTTCACCCACGCGCTGCAGCGAAGTCGCTTGTTTCGCGGATTGTCGGATCGACAGACGGCACAACGGCATCCGATCACCGGAACACCGGTCGACGTGCCCGTCCCCAGCAGTTCGACTTCGACTGTTTCGGAGTTTGACGAATCGGCCAACGGCTCAGCTATCTGCAATCTCGACGTCGACCTGGTCCTTCTTCGCCCACGACTGCTCGAGCGCCTTGCGCACGGCCGGCGTCAGGAAAACCTTGTCCATTTCCTTGTCGCGCAGACTCTCTGCAAGTATCGCGAGGTGCGCCTCCGGAGGCTGTCGCTTGTTCAGCAGAATGAGCTCGGCCTCCTCGACCGTACAGAGTCCGCCGCGAAAGCTTCCGCGTTCACTGCGGACTTCGATTCCCATTTGCCTCGCCGCTTCGACGAGTTCCGAAACGATTTCTTCCGTCTTCATCCGTTGCTTTCTGCGTTGTCGGCACCTGGTTCGCTCTTGGCCGGCTCCACTACACTCTTGCGCGGCGCATGCTGCGATGAGAAGACCTTGGTTGGTGCCTTCGGCGTCTCGCCGGCAGCGTGCGACGGCGCAGTCTGTGAATGCTCAGCATGGGTTCCGGCCTGCTTCGATTCGCTCCTCGGCTCGTGTCGCGACACGAAAACGACGCTCTCCGGTCGTGACGAAGCCGACTGCTGTTGGTCACGCTCCGCAGGCTGCGTCCTGTGTTCCGGTTTTGGCCCGGAATCCGCGCCACCGCGCCGTTCCTCGGCCCGCGGTTGCTTTTCTACTTCCGGTCGGCTGCCGGGGTGACCGTTCCCCGTCGAATCTCCGGATGGCTGGTCTGCGGTTCGTTGTGGTTCGGCCTGGCGCTGCTGCCGCTCGTCACGCGGCTGCTCTCGCTTGGCTTGGGCCTGCTGCCGCTCGTCACGTGGTTGCTGTCGTTCCGCCTGGGCCTGCTGCCGCTCGTCACGCGGTTGCTGTCGTTCCGTCTGGGTCTGCTGCCGCTCAGGCGACTCGGTCTGCTTCTCATCGACAGGCTGCTTCCGCCCTCTCGTGTTGTCGGAGTGCCGGCCTCCTTCATCCGCCTGCTTGCGATCTGAATCAGACGGCCGCTTTCCCTGCTGCCGCTGATTTCGCCCGCGGTCACGCGAACCGCGGTTGGTATTGCTATCGGCAGACTGCTCCTTGTCGCCGGAGGCTTCCTGCGATTGAGACTTGTTTGACTGGCGGCCTCGCGACGACTTTCGCCGATCACCCTTCGACGACGAATCCTTTCGCTGCTGCGATTGTGAGTTGCGATCGCCCTTTCGTCGATTCGACTTGCGCTCACCCGAGGAAGCGTCGGACTGCGATTCAGCCTTTCCGTCTGAGTTGTCGCGGTCCTTCTTCTTGCCGGACCGTCGGTCGTCTCCGTCGTCCTTCGATTTGGCGTCGGCGCGCTTCGAGCGTGATTCGCCGCGCTTCTCATCTGCGGACTTGGACTTGCCGCGTCTGCGTCCCGAGCGTCGTCTGCGTGTGAGTTCCTCGTTGGTCTTGGGATCGAAGATTCGGAACACCAGCGGATCGAGGCTTTCATCTTCTTCGAGTCTGATCCGAATCAGGTAGCGTGCCGACCAACGTCGCGTTGCATTCAGGATACCGCGCTGCAGGAATGCACGCGCAAATGGGTGCACCTTGAGGACGAGGGGTCCGCCTCCACCGTTTTCCTTGTGCCGGCTCAGCCACTTGTCGATTTTGGCCATCATCTCGACTGGTGTCACGCTGGGCCTTTCGCGTCCGCGCCGCGAGAGTTGCGCCGCGTCGCTTCCGGAGGGCACCGGTTCGGCGATCTCCGGAGTTGGATCGGGCGTGCCCTTCATCTTGTCCGCGGCGGACTTCTTGGTCGTGATACTTGGTCGCAGGCGTTGCCGCGTAATCTGCACGACACCGAAGTCGCTCATCGGGAGGACCTTGGTGACGGCCCGGTCCTTTGAGAATTCGCGTCGCAGTTCGTCATGGACCTTGCGTCGATTCTTGTCGTCGCGGAGATCGATGAAGTCGACAACGATGATCCCGCCGAGGTCGCGTACGCGAAGTTGACGCGCGACCATTCGAGCGGCTTCGAGATTGACCTTGAGCGAGTTCTGCTCCTGGGACAGACCCTTTCCCGCACGACCGGAGTTCACGTCGATGACGTGCATCGCTTCCGTGTGCTCGATGATGAGATAGCCGCCTGACGGAAGCGGTACGCGGGATTCAAACGCCTGGCTGACGGATCGGTCGATCTTCGCGACTTTGAACACCGGCGTGCGATCCTGATGGAACTGGACCGCCGGTGCCATCTGCGGCGCAACGGCCTGGATGTAGCCCTTGATGTTGCGATAGACCTTCTGGTCGTCGACAAGGATTCGGTCATAGTCGTCCGAGAAGAGATCGCGGATGACCGACGAGACCATGTTCACGTCCTGGTGCATGAGCGCCGGCGGATCCTTCACCTCGGTCATCCGCTTTTCGATGCGTCGCCACTTGTCAACGAGCAGTCGCAGGTCGGTGTCCAGCGTCTTCGCATTCTTGCCTTCTGCGACGGTTCGCACGATCACTCCGAATCCCTTCGGAAGGAGGCTGGTCGCCAGCGCTCTCAGGCGGCGGCGCTCCTTGTACGAAACAATCTTCTTCGACACCGCAACGTAATCTGCGAGCGGGACGAGAACGAGGAAACGGCCCGCGAGCGAGATATCCGTTGAAACGCGGCTGCCCTTCGCGGAGATCGGCTCCTTGACGATCTTGACGAGGATCTTCTGGTCTCGCTTCAGCAGCGACTCGGGCCTGAAATCGCCTCCGTCTCCGCCGGAGTCCGACCGATTCGGACGCGAGGGCTTCCGGTTTTCGAGGACGGCTTCTTCTTCCGCATCGTCCTCCTCGTTGGTGAGGCTGACGGGAGCGCCGAGCGGTGACCGCGGGCGATGTCGCCGGGCGGCCCGGGTTGTCGGGCTGAGGTCGACCTTCGACACGTCCGGGGCATCCATGGAGACGAGCTTGAGCAGGTCGCCGATGTTGTCCGCAATGTCCGAGAAGTGTAGAAAGGCGTCGGACGGCTGCCCGACGTCGATGAAGGCGGCCTTGATGCTCGGCATAATCCGCCGAACCCGCCCTAGATAGATATCGCCGAGAGTACGTTCGTTGTTGGCATCTTCGAAGTACATCTCAGCAAGTTCGCCATCCTCAACGATGGCGATGCGCATCTGGTCCTTCTGCGCATTAATGACGATTTCCTTACCCATGAAATTTGTGAACAGGGTCTCGCGGACTGCTCGTCGGCAGGAAACAAGGCGGACGCGGGCGTGGACGTGTCCACACCGGGGAGGGCAGCGTCGGGTCGCGCTGCTGCTTTGCGGGCCGGTCGTGCGATCGAGTGCGGGGCGGATGAAGTTGCCTCCAGCACGCGAGACCAAGGATTCTTGAAAGTGAAGTCGTGATCGACTGGTCGCGAGAATGCCTGCCTAATGCGCTGGACGAATCGATTCGTCAGCGTCAGAACGGCGGTGGCAAAAAACGTGAGGCGCAGTGCGATCATGAGGGGCGTCCCAGTCGGAACGCGAAAAACAATCGAAAGTGGTATCAGCCGCGGATCGGCAGTCCGATCACGTCGCGGCAAAGGCGGTGCTGGCCGAGAAGCAGAATCCGTTCCAGAGCGCTGCCGGTACGCCACGTTCAAACGGCGTTCATGCGGCATTCGAACTACGTTGGTCCAGAATCCGGACGCGATCCAAATCTGAACCTGTTGGCCCCCAACACTCTGGAACCAGGGTGGTGCCGCGTGATGCTCGGCCACCTGCGCCAGCGAAGGTACGCATCGGCGTGCCCGAAGACAACCAGCGTGCCCGGTGGTTATTCGACGTAACGGGCCGATTGATCCCGTTGGAAAGACGCGATTTCCAATAAATTCGTTTCAGGCGGCACGGCGCAACCGGTATATTCCAGTACCGGAATCGAGGTTTTCGACCCTGTTTCGGTCGTTTCACTTCTCCTGCCCCGCAAATCCGCCCAGAATACCGCATGGCCAGTGACAGCAGTGCCCCAACCGCCAAATCCCGCGGCCTGGAGGGCGTCGTGGCATTGGATTCCGCCATTTCGTTCATTGACGGCCAGTCCGGCGAGCTCATCTATGCCGGATACGATATCCGGGACCTTGCCGAAAATGCCACGTTCGAGGAGGTCGCTTTCCTGCTTTGGAACGGCAGAATGCCCACGTCGGAGGAGCTTGTTGAGCTGAACGAGCACCTTCAGTCCGAGCGGATGCTGCCACCGATGGTTCTGGATGTGATCGAGATGACGCCTCGCGATGCGAATCCGATGGCTTCGCTTCGCACCGCCGTGTCTGCGCTGGCGCTCTTCGACCCAGAGGCGGATGCCCACTCGGCCGAGGCGAACTACCGGAAATCCGTTCGCCTCACTGCTCGAATACCGACAATTATTGCCGCGCTCGATCGGATCCGGAAGGGAAAGGAGCCCGTGGCGCCGTTGCGGGATCGGTCGACGGCTTTCAACTTCCTGTACATGTTGAACGGTGAGGAGCCCGGCGAGGCGGCCGAACGAACCTTCGACGCGTGCCTTGTTCTGCACGCCGAGCACGGCCTCAATGCAAGTACGTTCGCCGGTCGGGTTATCGGCGCGACGCTTTCAGATATCTACTCCGCGATTACCGGGGCGATCGGCGCGCTCAAGGGGCCGCTGCACGGTGGTGCCAACATCGAAGTGATGCGGACGCTGCTGGAAATCGATCGAGAAGGTGTCGATCCCGGCGAGGCCGTTCGTCAGCGACTTGCACGAAAGGAGCGTATCATGGGATTCGGACACCGCGTGTACAAGACGATTGACCCGCGCGCAACGATCCTCCGCGAAATGGTGGAGGACGTTTCCGAAGAGCGCGGCAGTCGCAAGTGGTACGACATGAGCGTCGCAATGATGGAGGTGATGGAGAAGGAGAAGGGTCTCTATCCGAACGTTGACTTCTTCAGTGCCTCCGTCTACTACATGCTCGGAATCGATATGGACCTGTATACACCGATCTTCGCTATGAGTCGCATCACCGGCTG
>JAGQWL010000247.1 GCA_020437385.1 Bacteroidota bacterium | reverse complement strand
TAACGAGCGAACCCTTCTCCAGCACGACACACGACAGCCCGACGCGCTGCGCCTCGACCGCGCAGGCAATACCTACCGGTCCCGCTCCGATTACGACAACATCTGTCCGTTTATCGTTCACGTTGTCCTGCACTGTACGATGAAGGAATGAAGAAATGAAAGAATGAGGGAATTATGGAATTATGGAATTATGGAATGAAAGCGGGCTCAGCCCCAAGGTTATTGAGCAACCTCGAGGAAACCGGCATCGGCCCGGGATGACATCTGACAAGTGACAACTGGCAACTGACAACTTCATCTACCCGCTGCTCACTTCGCGAGCGAAGCGAGCGTCCCCCATTCTCCCATTCTCCAATTCAATCATTCATTCCTTCATTCTTCTCCCGCAGGTTTCGAAAAAAGGCTTCGAGGATCTCGGAAGCATGCGACTCCTCAACACCCTGAATGATCTCGACACGATGGTTCAACCGGCTATCCTGCGGAATGTTGTAAAGCGACGAAGCGCCCCCCGCCTTTGCGTCCTGCGCGGCGAATACGAGCCGGTCAATCCGCGAAAGAACGATTGCGCCGGCACACATCGTGCAGGGCTCGAGCGTGACGTAGAGCGTGCACCCCTTGAGGTGTTTCCGGCCGAGCGTTTCGCACGCCGCCGTGATCGCGATCATCTCCGCGTGCGCGGTCGGGTCCTTGAGCTGTTCGACCATGTTCGCGCCGCGACCGACGACCTGGTCCTCAAACACGACAACCGCGCCGACCGGCACCTCCTTTGCACGATACGCCCGCTCCGCCTCAACGAGCGCCTTCTTCATCCATCTGCGGTGATCGTCCAGCAGCCGTTCAAGAGACATCGGCAATCGGTTTTCTTGAGAGGGGAAGCGTCATGCAGCGCGGCCCGCCGCGGCCCCGAGACAATTCGTGTCCGCCGAGCTTGACGGCGACCTTCGCGTCTTCGTCGAGCTTGCCGTCTTCGAAGTACGACAGGAAGCTTTCGGCCGGCACCGCTCGATACCCGTGCTCCTTCATCGTCTCGAACGTCCGGTTGTTTCGATCGTAGCCGATGACAACACCGGGCGCGGCGGCGAAGAAGTTCGATCCGTCCGTCCACTGCTCGCGCTGCTGGTCCAGCAGCATCTCGCCGCCACACGGGATGAAGGTCATCGGCCGCTCGAGCAGCTCTTCGAGCGTGGCCTTCAGGCTGCCGCAGATCTCTGCCGAAAACGTGCCCGGCGTTTCGCCGCGCGCGAGATACATGATGTTGCCGTTTTCCGTCAGCTCGATCAGCGGCGGATAAATAACACACTCATCCGGCGAGGCAAACGTAAAAACCGTATCGAGGTGCATGCACCACCGCTGCTTCGGCAGATTTACCAGCAGGATGTGGTTCACACTCGTCCGGGCGAACAGCTCGCTCGCGACGTTCGCAATTCCGCCGAACGTTGTACGCTCGGACAGGCCAACAAGGACCACCTCATTCGACGCAACAATCAGGTCGCCACCCTCAAACGTCACACCCTTCGGCAGCCGGATGACCTTGTCGCGGCTATCGGAAAACAACGGATGGTGCGTCAGGATGACGTCCATAATGACCGATTCGCGGATGCGGGCAGGCGTCGCCGGATTCGACAACACGATATGATCTCCGACGACAGCGGCGAGGTCGCGGGTAAAGAGCAGATTCGGGACGGGCGGCACAACAACAGGGAGCTGTGATACACCGGTAAGCGCAAAACGATGCAGCTCATCCGGCGACAGCCGCATCAGCTCGGACGACACCGCTGTGAGGTTGAGTGTTGTGCCACGCCTGCAGACCTCGTGCACAAACTGGGCGCGGGCGCCCTCGATGTCAAAGGCCTCCCGAAGCAGGTCCGTAATCTGGAGCACGTGTCCGTCCTTGCCACACACCAGCCGAAAGATGTCGACCATCAGCGAGTGCTCCTGCCGTGCGTGGTCGACGTACAGGATGTCCTCGAACAGCAACTCGCCCGTTGAGGTGGGTGAGACGAGCTCCATTTCGCGCCCGGGCGTGTGCACGATGACGGCGTTCAGGTGCCCGGTCTCCGATGTAACGTTGAGCGGCAACATCCTGTGGTTGCGGTGGTTTGGCTGTGCGTGAAGGAGGTGGCGGGAGGTCGGGCCGGCGTTATCGTTTCTGCTTCAGTATCGAGTAGAAACGAATCACGACCGCGACGAGCAGCAGGAGGAGCAACGTGTTGAAACCAAGCGACAACACAAACCCCGTCACCTTCAGCAGCCCTCCGAGTAGAAGAACGGCAAGGAGACTGACGATAATTCCCGTTATGAGCTGCAGCAGCCTTTGCGATGTCATGACGGCGTTGTACTAGAAACCCAGCGAAACGATCTCCGATGCTGAGATTCCGTTTCCGGCATCGTTAAATCCGCCGATGAGCATGATCGACCCATCCGGCAGACGGAGCGCCTTATGAGCGTATCGGCGTATTGGCTCTGAACTTACAAAGGGCAGGGAGAAAAAGCGCCCTGCTTCATCGGAAAACAGCTCGGCCGAGGTGGTTGTGCGGCTGGAAGCGCCCGTTCTTCCACCGAAAAGTGCAACGATCCGGTTCGACGCAAGGGCATCCGCGTGATTAATGCGGAGCTGATTGGGTCGCGGAAGATCACTCGTCAAGATTCCGGAGGGGGTATCGAAATCCGCCTCGAACGATATCGGATCATTCACGTTTGCCGCGAAGAACGCGCCAAAGTACGCGAAACGATTCTGAAAGAACGGTGCGGCGGAGTTGAGCCGCGTCTGCGAATGGCCATAAACGGGTGGGCCTAGCCTCGGCCCAATGCCGGGGTCCACCGCAAAAAGCGTGTCACGAACAAAAAAGAAACGCCGCAGGTCGGAACGGATTCCGAGTCGGGCGCTCGACGTGTAGCTGATGTCTCCGATGCCGCCGTAAAGATCCAGCACGGTACCGTTATTGGTCGCGCGAACGTTTGCCGTATGATAAAGACGGCGGATGGGCTGTCCGACGACGGGTACTTCTTTTGTTGTTCCGGATTCGAGATCGATCACCTCGGCGTTCTCAACGAGTTGATCGATTGCCGTTACATTCTCGCGGGAGCCGCCGCCAACGACGAGGATTCGGTTGTCCGGCAGGAGCGAGGCCGTGTGACCCACCCGCGCGTGCAAGAGCGTGAAGTTCTGTGTGATGAAGTCCGTTCCGTTGGGAGCAAGCACATAAACGGAGTTGACGCCCGGAGCGCCGGGTGCCTGTGCGCCGCCGGTTACGACAACCTGGTTGTTGCTGCCAAGCGTCGCGGCGATGCCTCCGAGTCCGGTCGGAAGCCGCGGGGCGAATGTCGAAACGCTCGGCTCTGCCCGGAAGATGTAGAACGAGTCAACGGATGTCGCCATTTCCGAATCCATCGCCTCGATCCGAATTACGTTCAGCCCGCGAACAAACTTGAGGTTGACAGTCCAATCGCCGACGCCCGATTTCTCCATTTCGAGTCCGTTAGCACGGACCTGAGTCACCTCTCGGAACGATTGCGATTCGACGCGGATCGTGATGTCGGACGGGATAACGGCGACGGCCAAGTTGGGCGAGGTGACCTTGATGTCCGGTGTCGACTCCTCGACGAACGGACGCTCACAGGCGGCCGTCAGCAGTCCGAGCGGAACCAGCGCCAGGAGCAGCCACGGGCGGACCCGGCCGAACAGTCGACGGACAGGCAGATCAACGTCACTCGTTGGCATAATAAACTTCTTCGAGAATGAGACCGTGGGCGGCTGCGGCCGGACCGGCTTCCCGCCGATCCTGTGCCGCGATGATACGCTCGAGGTCCGATTCTGATCTCTTTTCAAGGCCGATTTCGAGTAGGGTACCCACAATGGCCCTTACCATTCCATGCAGAAAACGGTCCGCGAGAATCCGAAACGTATGGTCCCCCTCGCGGGACTCGGCGTGCCATTCCGCCTCGCTGATGGTGCACACGCGGTTCGTCGTTTCGGACTGGGTCAAACAGAAGGATTCGAAATTGCGCGTTCCGATCAATCCGCGCGCAGCCCGATTCATGCGGTCGAAATCGACGCGCTCCGGAACCACGACGCGGGACTTACGATCCAGTGCCACGGGGACCTGCGACACCCGGTATCCGTAGCGACGTCCCGTTGCGTCGAAACGCGCGTGAAAGGTATCGGACGTACGCTGGAGTGATCGCACCGCGACGGACCACGGCGTGAGCGCATTGACTGAGTTGAGGAGTGCGTGCTCGTCTACAACTTCGTTGAGGTCGAAGTGTGCCACCTGGCCGCGGGCATGAACGCCGGCGTCCGTGCGTCCGGCCCCCGTGACGGCAACCGGTTGACGCGCGGCGATGGAAAGCCCGTGTTCGAGGGCAGACTGGACCGTGTCGCCATTCGGCTGACGCTGCCAGCCGTGGAATTCGGATCCATCGTATTCGACGCACATTCGGTATCTTGGCACGACTGCTCCCCCAGATCGCAGACAGAGTTGATGCAAACGCTTGCGACGCGCATCTATTTTACGGGATTCATGGCTGCCGGGAAAACGACCGTCGGCCGCATGGTCGCCAACACGCTTGGTTACGACTTCGTTGACCTCGATCGCAAAGTTGAGGAGCGTTCGGGGATGCCCGTGGCCGAGATCTTTTCGACGCAGGGGGAAGCTGTCTTTCGCCGCAAAGAGCGTGAGATGCTTGTCGAGAGCACAGCGTGGGAGGGTTGCGTTGTGTCACTCGGCGGAGGAGCGCTCAGCTCGCCGGGTGCCTGGGAGATACTCGGCGACGATCGAGTGGTTATTTACCTTAGAACGCCGGCACGAACGCTTGCTCGGCGGATTCGACACGGGCGAACAATTCGACCGCTCATGCTCGACGACAACGGCAAGGTGCTGCCGCAGAAGGAGCTGGTCGCAAAGGTCCGTGAAATGCTGGAGCGGCGCGAGGTCGACTACCTGAAAGCGGATATCGTCTTTGAAGGCGGCAGTTGCTCGATTGGCGTCGCCGTGGACCGGATCGTCGACCTCATCCGCAAACATCCGATGGAGGGGTCGTGCGACCGCCGCCGCCGAGGCAGGTAATACCCGGCACCGCGGTCACGTCACATTTCGTCAGCGAACAACGTGGACTGCTCGTTCGCGACACCGGCAGTTTCGAGCGTCGTCAGCCGAAAGGAACGCCGATGGTGAACACACGGACCGATCTCATCGAGCGCGGCATAGTGTGCGGCCGTCCCGTATCCTACGTTCGTATCCCATCCGTAATCGGGAAACTCACCGTGCAGTTTTCGCATCAGGGCATCCCGATGGCACTTGGCAATGATCGACGCGGCGGCAATGCTGCGACTGCGCGCATCGCCGCTGATGATGGTTTTGCTTGGGATCTCGATCCCGGGGACGGACTTGTTTCCGTCGATGAGCAGGTAGCCGGGTCGAACCGAAAGCGAATCGACGGCCCTCCGCATGGCCTCCAGGGATGCCCACAGGATGTTGAGTTTGTCGATTTCATTCGGGCTGCACGACGCGACGGAAACGGCAAGCGCCCGCCGTCGGATTCGATCTGCGACCTTTTCCCGTTCTTCCGCAGAAAGCAGCTTGCTGTCGTTGAGGCCGGCAATGCTTCGGCCCGGCTTGAGCACAACGGCTGCGGCGACCACCGGACCGGCCAATGATCCGCGTCCAACTTCGTCCACGCCTGCAACAACCTCGAACCCATCGTTCATCGCGACTCGCTCGAAGTAGAGCGTTGGGCGCGACGATCGCGGCGGCTTGTTGCCGCGAAACAGTTCGACGGTATGTTTGTCAGGCTGCCTCATCGTAGTGATCGGGGAGATCATTTTCGTACAAAACCGTGTCGCCCTTGTCCGCTATTTCGCCGAGGTAGCGCTGAGCCTCCGCGAGGCTGTTGAACGTGTGGATGGCGTCTTCCGGAAAGCCCGCATCGACGAGCCCGCGGCGAATCGGTGCCGTCTGCTTCGGTCCGATCAACATCACAACATCCGCATTTTCCGCGATGGATCGGCCGAACGCTTCGTTCTCTTCGTCCTGGATGTCTCCGAGCTCGACCATGCCGGGGGTGATGATGATCCGCTTTCCGTCACGGAACTGACCGAGAATCTCGACCGCGTTTCGCGCACCGATCGGATTCGAGTTGAAGGCGTCGTCCAGTACGGTGATGAGGCCCTCGTCGCGGAGCTTGAGACGATGATCAACGGCCTCCATCTGCGCGACGGCGTGCGCCATCTGCCGGAGTCGCAGATCCATTGCTCGACCGACGGCAATCGCGAGCAGCAGGTTGATGATGTTGTGCCGGCCGAGCAGCTTCGAGCGAAACGTTTGCCGGGTTCCGTCCGATCGATCCGTAACCACGAACGAGGCGCCCTCCCTTGAATAGGAGATGTCCGACGCGACAAGATCGGCGTCCGTGTTTTCGATCCCGACACGGAAGATGTTCGCGACGTGGGTTCGAGCGGACATTCCGTTGACGCGCGGGTCGTCCGCATTCAGAATGGCGAGTCCGCCGGGTTCGACATTTTCGACGATGGTTCCTTTTTCGAGTTCGATGTTATCCTGGGAGCCCATCGTTTCGAGGTGTGCCACGCCGACGTTGGTGACGATTGCGATGGAAGGCGTGACGAGGTCACACAGCTCCTGAATGTCGCCGAGGTAACGGGCACCCATCTCAAGCACGAGTATCTGGTGCTCGGGTTTGAGCTGGTTGTTGATCACCAGGCAGAGGCCCATCGGCGTGTTGAACGAGCCCGGCGTGGCGAGGACATTGTAGCGGTGGCTGAGGATCCTGGCGATCGCGTTCTTCACGCTTGTTTTGCCGTACGAGCCGGTCATCGCGATGATCTTGAGGTCCGGACGCGAGAGGATTTTCTCGCGCGCGTCCTGCTTGAATCCCTCCTGTATGCGATTTTCGCGTGGTTCGAGGAGCTCTGCCGCCGTCAACACCCATTGTGGCGCGCCAAGGTCGGCGATGAGCAGACCCGCGAGGATGTGAGGGATGAGCAGCAGTTCTCGACCGGCACCGAAGGCAAGGAAGAGCAGCAGCGGAATGATTCCAAGGAGAAGGGAAGCGGCGAGAAGCCGCTTCATTCGATTGGTGTAACGGATCGGTTTCTTGACCTGGTCGCTTCGGTATCGGCGCGATGAGGCAAACGCAACCGGCCATGCGAGGACCATCAGCAGCGCGGAAGCCGTATCCAGGCCGGCGGCAAACCCCGCGATTCCAACGAGCAGCAAACCGATTCCGACCTTGTGGCTGAGGCGCAGCATGAGGTCCTTTTGGTTGGCCGTCAGCCATGCCGTGAACTCGTTGAGCTTGTAACCTTCGAGTTGGAATACGTGCAGGAAGTAGTTCAGGCGACGCCAGTACCGCCAGCTTGCAAAGAGCACCGCGATCGCGAGGAAGAAGTAGATCGCGAGGTTCATGTGGCAGATGCTGCAGCAGTCGCGGCGTCGTGCACCGCTTCGTTGGCATCGCCGGCTCCCAGAAAGTGGCGAGTTGCCGCCATCACGACGCCGGGTTGGTCGAGGTATCCGTAGTGGCCGGCTCCCTTGAGGATGACGAGCCCGCAATCGGCGATACCCGATTCCAGTTTCTGCATCTGTCGGAGCGAGACGGCCGTGTCCTTGTCACCCCAGAAGATCAGGGTTGGGCAGTTGATGTTCCGGATCATGTCGTCGACGTGGAAATTCACGGTCGCGACGAACGACTGTCGCATCGTTCCGGTCAACGCGTTGTAGTCCGACGAACCGAGCATCTTCCAGACAAGTGAATGGGTGAGCCAGTCCATTACATGCTCCTTGAATCGGCCCCTGAGGAAGCGCGTGGGGAGCTTCAGAAGTTTGGCGAGGTTCGATTTGAAGTAGTATGCCGGACCCCGATTCGGCCGGATGCCGGATGGGCTGACCAGTACGAGCTTGTCGATGAGATGGGCAGTGTCGGGTCGGCTGGCGAGATAGAGGCCGATGCGGCCGCCGTTGGAATGGCCAAAGAGGATCACCGGAGGGGAGAGCTTGTCCTCGATATACTGGCGGACGAGCGAGGCCTGCTCTTCGAGTCCGCATGGGGCCGGCGGTTGGGGTGAAAGGCCGTGTCCGGGCATGTCGATGTTGTGGACGAAGAAATCGCTTGAAAGGGTAGCCGCGACGGGACTCATGAGCCGGGCGCTGCTGCCCCATCCGTGCAGTACAACGACCGGATGGGCCGATTCCGGGCCAGAAACATCGATATGCAGTCGCTCGTAGGACAACGGCAGGTTGCCGGGGCCCGCACCGAGGAAGGCGTCAATCACGGATGAGGCGTCGCCGTTTCTTGCTGGCGTGTCGGAAACCATCTATCTTCAGCTTCAAATGGCGCTCTTTGAGCGTTTCGAGTATGCCGGTGCGGCGACGGGCACGTACCGGCCCCACCGTTGTCGATGCCCAATCTGCGGTTTGAGGGACTGGTCCTTCCACTGGTCATCGGTCGCGCGTATCGAATACCTGTGCGCGTGGCCGCGCAACGGATTCCTGGGCCCGCGAACCCGTCCAATCATGTCAAGCGATCGCTCCGCGAGCCGTCGTGACCTTGTTACCAAGATACAAAATTAGAGCAGGTGGCTGATGTCCGATCAATCGTTCTCCGGCATTCTTGAGCTTATCGGCGACAAGAAGTTCGGCTTCATCCGAACATTTCGTCCGGACGTACCGAAGGGTGACACGGACCCCTTTGTTCCGCCGCCGTTGATCAAGAAGTATCACCTTCGCGACGGTGTGATCCTCGAGGGCCAGCTTCGCCGTGGTCGCAAGGGTGATATGCAGGTGAATCGCATCGAAAGTGTCTGCGGGATTGCCCCGGAGACGTGGGCGAAGCTGCCGAATTTTGACGACGGCAACATCATCTACCCGGACGAGAAGCTGGACCTCATCACCGGCCCGAAGGATCTGACGATGCGCGTGGTCGAGCTGGTTGCTCCGATCGGCAAGGGACAACGCGCGTTGATCGTGGCGCCCCCTCGAACCGGTAAGACGATTCTGCTGAAGGGCATGGCGGAGTCCATTACCGTGAACCATCCCGAAATTTCGTTGGTCGCGCTTCTCGTCGATGAGCGACCCGAGGAAGTCACGGACTTCAAGCGTTCCACCAGCGCGACGGTCTTCGCCTCGTCCAACGATCAGGACGATGACAACCATGTCCGCGTTTCGGTTCTCGCGCTCGAGTACGCCAAGCGACAGGTGGAGATGAACCGTGACGTTGTCCTGTTGCTTGATTCTCTGACGCGACTCGGACGAACGTTCAACCTCTACTCGGGTGGATCGGGTCGCACGATGTCCGGCGGGCTCGATGCGTCCGCGATGAAAATTCCACGTCGGATCTTTGGCGCGGCTCGAAACATCGAACATGGGGGATCGCTCACGATCATTGCGACAGCGTTGATCGAAACGGGAAGTCGCATGGACGAGGTGATCTTCGAGGAATTCAAGGGCACCGGCAACTCCGAAATCGTCCTGGATCGAGAGCTTGCGAACAAGCGTGTGTTTCCCGCGATCAACCTTCGCAAGAGCGGGACGCGGAATGAGGAACGACTGCTCGGGGACAAGCTCGATCAGCACCATCGCCTGTTCCGTGCGCTCAACACGCGTCCGCCGATGGAGGCCATGCAGGCCCTGCTCCGGCACCTCGAGCAGACGCCGAGCAACGAAGATCTGCTGAACGAACTGGTGTCGTGACGTTACGTGGCCGCCGTCGAATTGTCTAGATAGGTAACAGACAGCGACGGTAGTGAAAGACGTGTACGTGAACGATGGCGGCGAAACGGCAGTTGACGCGCCGCCGATTTCTGAGTGGCAGGTTGCGGATCAGCCGCGCGACAAGATCTTCCAGATCGGTTCCGGCCGCATGTCGGACGCGGAATTGGTGGGGCTCGTGCTCGGTTCAGGTGTGCGAACGCGGAATGGTTCACTGAACGCAATTGATCTGGCCCGGCAGCTGCTGAATCGATTCGGGTCGCTGCACGGGTTGTCGTTGCGGGATGCCCGTGAATTCGCAACCGTCGAAGGTGTCGGGCAGGCCCGGGCCGCGCAGCTTGCCGCCGTACTCGAGATCGCACGGCGGATCGAGGCGCATCCCGGCGTACCGCGTGTTCAGGTTTGCAGTCCGGAGGACGTCGTGTCCGTCTTCGGGCCGGGGATGAGGAGCCTCCAGAATGAGATCTTCCGCGTGGTCCTGCTGAATACGGCGAACTACATCATCTCGGAGCGTACGATCAGCGAAGGCGGCCTCGCCGCGAGCATCGTCGAGCCGCGAGCCATCTTTCGACAGGCGATCCTCGACAACGCAGCGGCGATTGTCTGCCTGCACAACCATCCGTCGGGAAACCCTGAACCAAGTCAGGAAGATATCCGCGTCACCCGTCAACTGGTACACGCAGGGCAGGTGATGGGCGTGCCGCTGCATGATCACATCATCATTGCGGGCAAGCGATACACCTCGCTGGCCGAACGCGGCTATGTCTGATTGGAAGCGCTCCGGCCATCATCAACAGGACCGCGGGCAATTCTTTCGCCAATTGCCTATGTATGCTTAAGGGTCGGAACTGAATCATTCGATTGCTCCATCCGTAGCGTTTGAAGAACGACAGGGCCCCAACGACCGCCCAGTCGAGCCAGCCGACCCAGTCCACCCGGACCACCCGGTTCACCCAGACCACCCGGTTTACCCAGACCATTCAGAGCTCTAAGACATGACACAGAAGCTTCGCTGCCTCGTGGTTGATGACGAGCCGCTCGGTCGAGAGCGGATACGGACCCTGATCGGCACCCGGACGGATGCGGTGGTGCTGGCCGAGGCTTCGGATGGCGCCGAGGCGACGGACCTTCTCAATTCGAAAGAATTCGATCTCGTGTTCCTCGATATTCAGATGCCGAGGCAGACCGGATTTGACGTGATTCGGGAAGTTGGGATCGAGCGGATGCCTCCCGTCATTTTTGTCACCGCGTTTGACGCTCATGCCCTCGAAGCCTTTGAGGTGCATGCAATCGATTACCTGCTCAAACCGTTCGATGCGAGTCGTTTTCACGAATCTGTCGACAGGGTTGCAACAGCGAAGGAGCATGCGGGCGATCCGGAGCTCAACGAACGGATCGGGAAACTGTTGAAGGGCCTCGACTCGCGCCAGGAGAACCTGTCGCGGATCATGGTCCGCACGGGGGACAAGATTCGATTTGTGTCCGTCAACGAGATTGAGTGGATCGAGGCGGCCGGGAATTACGCGAACCTGCACGTCGGCAGCCGAGAGGTGCTCATTCGCCAAACCATGAAGTCTCTCGAGAAAAGGCTGGATCCGGAGACATTCATCCGCATACACCGGTCGACGATCGTAAATGTGGATTGTATCCGCGAGATTACACCGACATTCAACGGTGATTATGAGGTAACGTTGAGTCGGGGCGACAAGCTCACGTTGAGCCGGAGTCATCGCAGCGCCCTGGACCGATTTGCCTGAGGGCGCGTTTTCTGGCACCACAAGTGTGTAGTGCTGGCGTCTGGCCGGAGTTCGTCCCTGCCACATGCGAGTCGACCCGCTCATTGGCGCCTCGTCCCTTCCGGCGGGAGGACGAGACGCTTCCGATCTAACTTTCTGGATCTAAATGGACGGAATCAGGCTCATGGCGGTCGATAAACAGACTGGAGACTCGGTCGCTTCGGCCCGGCTGGTAAAGGCAGCGGCCATCGCCGTCGTGTTGTCGCTGTTCATCGTGATCGGGACCGGGGTCCAGTCGTACGTGGAGTTGTCGATGCGCGGGCAGCGGGTCGACAACATCTTCCTCATGGTCCGCTGGCGACTGATCTGGTGGTCAGCGTGGGCGTTGCTGACCCCGTTCGTTTTTGAGTTTGCCTGGCGTCATCCGTTCAGGCGCGCGGGCTGGCTGCGGATCATGGCGCTGCTGTTACTTGGGAACGTCGTTGCCTACAGTGTCCACGTGGCGATCCAGGTGGCGGCCATGTACCTCCCGGCGTATCAGATGGTGCACGACTCGTTCGCTGATGCGGTGGGACACCACGTTGCGGGCAGCCTGTATCTGAACGTCTTCATTTACTGGGCGATTGTGCTCGTTGCGAATGCCCTGTGGGTGTATGCGGACACGCAGCGACGGGCACTGCGGGCGGCAAACCTCGAAACGCAGCTCGCGAATGCGCGACTGGAGACGCTGAAGTCGCAGCTTCATCCGCACTTTCTTTTCAACACGTTGCACGGAATTGCCACGCTGATGCATCGGGATGTCGACTCGGCCGAACGGATGATCAATCAGTTCAGCGGTCTGCTTCGGCGCGCACTGGATCGATCGGATGTACATGAGGTGACGCTGGGCGAGGAGCTCGCGTTTCTGCGCGAGTATCTCGACATCGAGCAGATGCGCTTCGGCAATCGCATGGAGGTCGACATCCGCGTACCGGCGGACGCCGAGGAGTTGCTCGTGCCGTCATTTGTTCTGCAGCCGCTTGTCGAGAATTCCCTGAAGCACGGCGTGCATGCGGATGGCGTGCCGGGCCGGATCGAGATTGTGGCCGCACGCAACAACGAGCGACTCGAGCTGATTGTCCTGGACGACGGACCGGGCATCGCAGACCCCGAGACGGCTGCCTTCAGCGGCGTGGGTTTGTCCAACCTCAGCAGCCGTCTGCAGCGGATGCACGGCGCGCTTGCCGAGCTCGTACTCGAGAACCGGGACACCGGAGGTTTGCGTGTTACCGTTGTCCTGCCCATCCGCGATTCATCACAGGCAACTGCCTTCCAGCCCACGAGAACGCGGCCGGCAACACGCCGATTGCGGTCTACCGAGCCGATCCTGTAGGTTCGAGCTGACGAAAACAGACTCGGCTCTCCAACATGTTACCGCGACCGCACAATTCGAGACGCTCGTTCCTGCGCCATTCAACGTTCGCAGTTGCTGCGGGCCTTGTTTCGACGCTGCCCCCTGCCTTGCGTCGCGGCTCGAACCGTGGATCCAGGTTGGGCGGACGAAGCGCCACGCGCCGCGGCGTCGATCCGAGCGCACTTCGATCCGAAGGGCCGAAGGATGAGCGATTCTGGTTTGAGGTGCAGCAGGCGTTTGATATCGATCGCAGCATCATCCACCTCAACAACGGTGGGGTCAATCCGTCTCCCGATACGGTGGTTCGCTCGCTTCGCGCCCATTATTCGGAATCGAACCGGTATCCCTTTTATGCACACAGGGGGAACGTCGCGTCGCAGGTGGAAGCCGTGCGGAAGCAGCTTGCGGACGAATTCGGATGCGACGCCGATGAGATCGCCCTCACTCGTAACACCAGTGAGGGCATGGAGATCGTTGAGCTGGGCGTCGCGTTGGAGCCGGGTGATGAGGTGCTCACGACGACCCACGATTATCCGCGGATACTGGCGGCACTCCGGCAGCGGGCGGATCGGGAAGGCATCGTCGTGAAAGAAGTTGACGTGCCGGTTCCACTTGACGACGCGGAAGCGTTCGTCAGGCGCATGGAGGCGGCAATGACAAGGCGGACGCGCCTTGTCGTGATGTGCCACCTCGTCGATTTGACCGGTCAGATCCTTCCGGTTCGTGGTGTTGTCGATGCAGCCCATCGGAAAGGGATCCCGGTACTGGTAGACGGCGCGCAGACGTTCGGACAGTTTCCTTTCACCCAGCGTGATCTCGGCTGCGACTTCTTCGCGACGAGCCTGCACAAATGGATGATGGGTCCGCAGGGTACCGGCTTCCTGTACATCCGCAGGGATCTGATTCCGCACGTCTGGCCGCTGATTGCGCCGGAGACAGAAGACGTTGCCGACATTCGTAAGTTTGAGGACGTGGGTACGCAGTCGATGGCGCCGCTCCTTGCGATCAGCGATGCGCTGGCATTCAGCAGATCGATCGGCATTGACGCCAAGCGGGACCGGCTGCTCCAACTTCGCGGCATGTGGCACGGCGAGATCGGTGACCACGATCGGGTGCGGCTTCAAACCAACCTTGCGACGGCCTGCAGCCTCGTGACGGTGGATGTCGATGGTATCGCGCCGATCGAGCTGCGAAACTACCTCTGGGACGTACACCGCATCCGCGTTCGCCCGATAGACGATCGGGGTGTGCGGGGAATCCGGGTTTCGCCCGGAATCTATACGTCCGTCAACGACCTGGAGAGATTCGTAGGCGTGATGCGGCAGGTCTTGCGGGACGGATTGCCATCATGACGGATCGCCACCATCATAAAAGCAAAATGGACACAGCTATGACAAAGATGCTACTTGCCACAGTCTGTCTCGGCATGTTGTTGTCGAACAGCACAATGGCCCAGGTGACGGCGAAGGAGGACGTCGAGAAGATTTACAACTACGTTGAGATTTCGGATCAGCTCGGCACGGCCGGACAACCGGCGTACGATCAGATCAAGTCGCTGAAGGACGAGGGCTACGAGGTGATCGTGAACCTGGCAACTGCCGCGGCCGGCATGAACGAACTCGAAGGATTCCTGGCGACCGAGGAGGGCATCACGTATGTGCATATTCCGGTGCCGTGGCGCGAACCCGGCGTTCGCGATCTCGAAATGTTCTTCGCCGTGATGGATGCGAACAAGGACCGGAAGGTGTTCGTGCATTGCATGGCGAACATGCGGGCATCGGCATTCACGTATCTGTATCGGACACTCAAGGAAGGGGTGCCGGACGAGCAGGCCCTTGCCGACATGCACAAGGTCTGGGATCCGATGGAGCTCGAGCAGTGGGCGCGTCTAGTGAATGATGCGAAAGCGAAATACGCCGGAAGGGAGGACTGAACATGAAACGGATGAATGTTATCCTGCCGATACAGGCGCTCCTCGTTTGCGCAACGTTTGTCTTTTCTGCAACCGATGTGACTGGGCAGCCTGCGCTAAGCGACCTGGATCTTCGCGAGGGGCTGCTTTACGTCAAGGATTCCGATTCCCTTTACACCGGTCCGGTCACCGATGGCGGCGGACAAGGTGACGGCCACGTACGGGAAGGTGTGCGCAGTGGGCAGTGGCGCTATCGATACGAAGACGGAAGCCCCGCAATGTCGATGGAGTACGTTGACGGGGTGATGCGCACGCGCACGTTGTGGTCTGAGCTCGGCTACCTTTCGGGGGTGTACAGCTTTGACGAGGCCGGCAAGTTGTCGGGTCCGGCGATGCGCTGGGACGGAAACGGCATACTCCGGGAAACGCGAAACTGGGAGAATGGTCTGGAGCACGGCGAGTCCCGGCTTTACGATCATGAAGGCAATCTGCTCCGTTCTACCCACTACGTGAACGGGGAACGCGACGGCTCAGAGATCTGGTGGTTTCCGGACGGT
>JAGQWL010000246.1 GCA_020437385.1 Bacteroidota bacterium | reverse complement strand
GTTCGCCATTATTCAACATTTTCGACCTGTTCACGGATCTTCTCGAGTTCCTCCTTCATCGACACGACGGTTCGCGTTAGTTCGGCGTCGTTCGCCTTCGATCCGATGGTGTTCACCTCCCGATTCATCTCCTGAGAAATGAAGTTGAGCTTGCGCCCGACCTGTCCGCCGCCAGAGAGCGCCTCGCGAAACTGTTCGACATGCGATCGCAGTCGGACCACCTCTTCGGTTACGTCCAGCTTATCTGCTACGAGGGCGATTTCAAGTTCGAGTCTTTCCGGATTAAGGCGTTCGTCCCCCGCCAGTTCTTCGAGTCGCTCTTTGAGGCGAGCGCGCGCTTCCTGTACGCGATTCGGTGAGCGGGTTTCAACAACACCCGCGTATCGCTCGATGTCGCCAATTCGGTCGAGGAGGTCACGTTTGAGGGCCGTGCCCTCGGTGCGGCGCATGGCGGCCATCTCGTCGATCGCCGCGGTGAGCGCCGCCTCGGTAACCTTCCAGATCACCGTTTCATCCTCGGCGGCGGCGCCGTTTCGTTCGAAGATATCCGGAAACTGAAGCAGATCCGCAATGCGGGGTCGGTCGGAAATGCCGGAGATCTTCTTCAGCTGCTTCAGGAGCTTGCCGTACTCGCGGGCCGCGGTCCGGTTGATCCCGGTAATCGCCAGCTCCTCGGACTTTCTCTCGAGCTGGACCTGCACGTTGATCCGGCCCCTCGCGAACGCCTTCTTCACCATGTTCTGGATTTCCGTTTCCCAACGGTTCAGTTCCTTGGGAGAACGTACCAGTACTTCGCAGAAGCGGTTGTTGACGGATCGGATTTCGATCGTAATGGTAATGTTGTCGAGTTCGGCCGCCGCTCGGCCGAAGCCAGTCATGCTGGATATCATGCGATGATTCCGGGCGCTGGTTGGTTATCTAGCCGGGTACTGGCGGCTTGTCCTGATCGCTCATGGCGGAGAGGGAGGGATTCGAACCCTCGGTACCCAGTTAGAGTACACACGCTTTCCAGGCGTGCCCCTTCAGCCACTCGGGCACCTCTCCGTTCCGAATGCAGCGTTAACCCTTGTCGGTTCGCAGCGTTCGGTGGAAGAGCGATCAGACCTCCATGATTTCCGATTCCTTACGGTTCAGCATGTCGTCGATTCGATCGGTGTGCCGATCGGTGATCTTCTGAAGCGTCTCCTCGCCTTCGAACTTCATGTCTTCGGGAAGATGCTCGTCCTGTTGAACCGTCTTGATAGTGTCCTTGATGTGGCGCCGGATGTTTCGGATTGCCACCTTTGCATCCTCGCCTCTGGCTTTGGCGGTTTTCACAAGATCCCTTCGACGTTCCTCTGACAGCGGAGGAATCGGAATGCGCACAATCACACCGTCATTCGAAGGATTCATTCCCATACTGGACGCCTGAATCGCCTTCTCGATGGCTCCAATTGCGCTGGTGTCCCACGGCTGAACGACCAGCAAATCGGCCTGCGGCGCACTGATCGAGGCGACCTGATTCAGCGGCGTAGCGTTGCCGTAGTAGTCTACCTTGATGTGTTCGACCATCGCCGGCGTTGCGCGCCCCGCCCGAATGCCGGACAGTTCAATCTGAAGGTGCTCGATGGCTTTGTCCATCGTTTGATCCGCTTCGTCGATCAGCTTCTTAATGGCGGGGTCTAACATCGATCGTTCCTCACTTCACCTGGACAAGGTTAACGTTGCACGCGGTCGGTCTGATAGAATACAAAAAGTGAATGTCAGGCGGCAGAGTTCCAATGTACAACCGTTCCCACGCTCTCGCCCTTCAGGACCCGGACAAGGTTGCCCTGGGTGTTCATGTTAAACACGACAATAGGTTTTTTTGATTCTCCACACAGGGTAAATGCGGTCAAATCCATCACCTTGAGACCGCGTGCGATTACCTCAGACCCATCGATTTCGGCGAAACGCTCTGCCGCCGGATCGCTCTCGGGGTCTGCCGTGTAGATGCCGTCTACGCGCGTGCCCTTGAGTATCACGTCGGCGTCAATTTCGAGTGCGCGAAGCGCCGCCGCTGTGTCAGTCGTGAAATACGGATTCCCGGTGCCCGACCCGAAGATCACCACACGGCCCTTCTCGAGATGCCTGATTGCGCGTCGTCTGATGAAGGGTTCGGCGATCTCTTCCATCTTGATTGGCGACTGCAACCGGGAGAACACACCTTCCTGTTCCAAAGCATCCTGGAGCGCCATCGCGTTGATCATGGTCGCCAGCATTCCCATGTAGTCTGCATGCGCCCGTGTCATTCCGGCGGTGGCGTTCTGGACACCGCGAAAGATATTGCCGCCGCCGATCACGATTGCGATCTCCGCGCCCAACTCCTGCGCCTCGCGGATTTCCTTCGCATACTTCGTTATGACGTTCTGATCAATGCCGTACGACTTCTCGCCGAGAAGCGCCTCGCCGCTCAGTTTGAGCAGCACCCTCTTATAGCGAAGACCCGATGGATCGTGATTCTCGGTCATTGCAAGCCGTATGAGTGATTATCCACGCCGGATTTCAGTGGCCGTCAAGCTAACCGCCCGTGGCCTTGTTTGCAACGTGGCGTCAGCGCGCGGTTTCGTCTTCGAACAAAGCAAACAGACAAGAAAAAGGGACGCGGCTCGAAAACCGCGTCCCTCAAGTCCCTCTCAGGAAAGCGTCAGTCGCCGAGAGCGAATCGCACATACCGATTCACCCGGAGACCTGCCTTCTTCAGCAGGTCAGAGACCTTGACAGATGCGTCCTTCACGAACGGTTGCTCGGTGAGCACGTTGTCTTTGAAGTAACGCTCAAGTTTTCCTGTGGCGATCTTGTCGACCATGTTGTCCGGCTTGCCTTCAGAGCGAGCGACTTCACGGGCAATCTCCATCTCCTTCTCCTTAACCTCGTCCGGCACGTCGTCACGATGGGCCGCAAGCGGATTAAGCGCCGCCACCTGCATGGCGATATCGCGGCCGACTTCCTCCGCATCACCGTCACCGGCGATGTCAACGAGAACGCCGAGGCGGGAGCCGGGGTGGATGTAAGGCACAACCTTGCCGTCGGCCGATTCAACTACCGCAACCCGGCGAACGTCGATCTTCTCGCCAATCTTTCCTGTCAGGTCGGTGATTGTCGTTTCGACTGTCGACCCTTCGTATGGGAGGGTCAGCAGCGCGTCGCGGTCGGCAGGCTTGTGCGCGAGCACGAGGTCTGCCATGTCGCTGCCGAACTTCTGGAAGTCGTCGTTACGGGCAACAAAATCCGTTTCGCAGTTCACTTCAACGAGCACGCCAACCTTGCCGTCCGCAGAACTCGCGGTAACAACCAGGCCTTCTTTAGCTTCGCGGTCAGCTCGCTTGGCAGCGACCTTCTGACCCTTTTTTCTAAGCAGTTCGATGGCAGCGTCGAAGTCGCCATTTGCTTCCGTCAACGCCTTCTTGCAGTCCATCATTCCGACGCCCGTCACCTCACGGAGACGCTTAACGTCCTGGGCGGAAATAGACATTTGTACAGTCATTATCTCGGTTAAACAATCGTGGACCGATGAGTCCGTCTGAAGCGCTAGTCTTCCGACTCTTCCGAAGCGTCAGAGTCCGCTTCAGCGCTTTCAGCAGTCTCCTCGGCCGGCGCCGACTTTTTGGCTGCGGCGACCTGCTTTGACTCGTCAGCCCCTTCATCATCGGAAGATCCCGAATCGGCCGAGGCCTCTTTCTTGGTCCGACGCGTCTTTTTGGGTTTCGCGCCCTCTTCCTGCGCTTCCTTCTCTTCAGCGTGACGCTGCTGGGCAGCCTTCTCTTCGGCTGCCTGCGATTCGCGCTGCTTCTTTCCCTCGGCGATCGCGTTCGAAATGACGCCCGCAATCAGATCAATCGACTTGAGCGCGTCGTCATTTGATGGAACCGGGAAGTTGACGAGGTCCGGGTCACAGTTCGTGTCGACCATTGCGATGATCGGGATTCCCAGCTTACGGGCTTCCTTGACGGCGATGTGCTCCCTGTTGATATCGACGATGAACAAGGCTCCTGGAAGGCGCGCCATGTTTGAAATCCCCATCAGGACTTTTTCGAGCTTCTCTCGCTCACGGGCCCGCATCAGGCGCTCCTTCTTCTTGAGCTGTGCCAGCGTTCCATCTTCCTCCATCTTGACGAGATCCTCCATTCGACGGATGCTCTTTCGGATGGTCTGGAAGTTTGTCAGCGTCCCTCCAAGCCAGCGCTCGACGACGTACGGAGTGTCGCATGCCTCGGCGTGCTTCCGAAGTATCTCGCGAGCCTGCTTCTTCGTACCAGCGAACAGGATGCTTTTGCCCTGTCTGGCGAAGCGCGCCGCGGCATCTGCGGCCGCGTCAAGCATCGTCTGGGATTTCGTGAGGTCGATGATGTGGATCCCGTTCCGCTCCATGAAGACGTAGTGCTTCATCTTGGGATTCCACCGACTTGTCAAGTGGCCGAAGTGCGTACCGGCCTGAAGAAGATCCTCTATTGAGGCGCGATGCGCGACGGCATCGGTCTGTGCTTCACTGCTCATTATTTGATTCGGGGTTGGTGCCTGTACCGTCGTCGCCTGTTTCCCGAAACGGGATGGTTGATCGCGAGACCAACCAGCCGTCACCCCGGGTCACATCAGACGGTAAGCGGATTATGGCTGAAATCAGCCGAAATGGATCGCAGGGCGATCCGGTATTGAGTTGTTCTCGCTGACTATCGTTTCGAGAACTGGAATCGTTTACGCGCCTTCGGCCGGCCGTATTTCTTGCGCTCGACCATTCGAGGATCGCGCGTGACAAGACCGGCATCACGCAGCGGTTTGCGAAACTCTTCGTTGAATTTCATCAGCGCGCGGGCGATGCCGAGCTGCGTCGCTTCTGCCTGGCCCGACAGTCCACCGCCCTTTGCGTTGACCACGACGTCAAATTGCGCCTGGGTCTCTGTTACGTCAAGCGGACGCGTGATGAGACGACGGCGGAAGTCGAGCGGGAAATACTCCTCGATCGCTCGCTTGTTGACGACCACCTTGCCGGAACCCGGCCGAAGATAGACGCGCGCAACGGATGTTTTTCGTCGGCCAACTGCTGCGTATTGAACTGGTGCTGCCATGTATCGGTATCGATCTATTTGGTCGAGCCGTCACGTTTGCGGACGGGCATCGATTTCATCACTTGATGGAGAGCTCTTCAGGATTCTGCGGTGCGTGGGGGTGCTCCGTTCCGGCATAGACCTTCAATTTCTTGAACATCTGGCGGCCGAGCGGGCCCTTGGGCAACATGCCGCGGACAGCCGTCTCCACGATGAAGGTCGGTCGGCGCTTACGCACGTCGCGCGGTGTCTGGAACTTTGCTCCGCCGGGATAGCCACTGTAGCTGAAGTACTCCTTGTCGAGTTCCTTCTGGCCCGAGAACTTCACCTTGTCCGCATTGATCACGACCACATAGTCACCCGTGTCAACGTGTGGCGTGAAGGACGGTTTGTGCTTTCCACGAAGGATACCCGCCACCTGAGAGGCAAGGCGTCCGACAATCAGGTTTTCGGCGTCGACGACGTACCACTTACGTTCGACCTCCGCCGGCTTGGCACTCGCTGTGCTGTAACTATTGACGTTCATCGCTAAATTCTTGTGTGCGCCTGCCTTAAAACAGTGTTTCCTGCATACCGGCGCTGTTCCCGGGCGACCCTCCATCCCGAGTGGCTAGTCGTTTCAATGACTGCGCGACCCCTCCGTCGAACGGTCCGGGCCCATCTCAGGTGCTTTTCGATGCCAGGAGGTGATCCTGCAATTCATCCCACCCGGTCGGGCGGGAGTGCGAAAGCTGAGTAAACTACGGCGCCAGCCCGATCTTGTCAACGAAATTGTGTACCCGGCGGCGGTTCTACAGTCGCTACACCGAGTTTTCAAGTTTCTCGACGCTAGCGGCCCTTGACCATCGTGCCGGCCACGACGGCGTTGTCGACCGAAACCTGTTCTTTGTCCGTGTTGCCGATTGGCAACATTTGCGCGTACTTCAACTGCGAACACGGCGTTCCGGCCTATGTCTGTGGCAAACTTCCATGACATTGTCCCTGGTACTTTGTCGCGACACGTACCACACGACAAGTT
>JAGQWL010000022.1 GCA_020437385.1 Bacteroidota bacterium | reverse complement strand
CGTATTTCCACAGGGCGCTTCTTCGGTTGCGAAAGGATCGAAGCCTGATTGACTTCTTCTACGGGGAGTCGCCGCCGGGGCCTGATTTGTGAAGAAATCTCGCTTACACGTTATGCGAGAGCGGCTCATGTGTCTAAACAGTTGGCGATCACCAACCTTTTGATTCAATGCAGGAAAAATTCTCTGATCTTGTCTCTCGGTATGACGAGTTGACGGATGCTGAACGGTCACGGCTTTCGAAACTGGCGAGAACGGAGGACGAGAGGCGCCTCCTGGATTTTGTGACGAAGCTGTTCGATTCGCTGGCCGATGATCCGACGTTGGCTAATGACGGTACCATTCGCCGGGCCGAACTGACGGAGCTCGTGGTGAATGCCCATTTCTCGTCCGACGTGGAGCAGGAGGCCATCCGAAACCAGCTGGCCCGCTTGATAGAGGGGCGACCGGCGCTTGAAGCCCTGGTTTCAGAACAATTTTCTCGCCTGGAAACCTTCGATCGAGAACTGCCCGCCGAGGAGCACTTTGCGCGTCTTACCGGCACGACGGTCCGGGAGCCGTTACCAAGGGCGTTTTCCTCGCCCGGCGGCGTGTCGCGACCGATTCCGAAGCGAACGGCATTCGGCAGCCGCGTTAGGCCTCGAACGGTGTCGCTCGTCGCCGCTTGCGTCGTTGTCGTCGCGATCGCGTTCTCAATGTTCGTCTCCGGAAGACCGGACGCGGCATTGAGATTCATCAGGACCGACGTGTTGGATGGCTCGATCGGCGCGGTAGTACGAGGTTTTCCGGAAGCTGGTGAGGCACAATCGTCGAGTGTGTTTCGGCAGCGACTCGGAGCTGCCGTTCTGGAGATGGAGGACGATCCATTCGCCGCAACTTCTGCCCTGCACAGGCTTAACGGCGACCTGGCCCGCGCCGCCGCGGAAGCGGAATCCGATTCGGCCAGGTCCGAACTGCTGTTCGTTTCGGCAGCTGCCAGTTGGGCACTGGGCGCCACTGACTCGGCGACTGTCGCTTTCAAGAGGGTTGTCGAGCTGCAGGGACGTCAGGCCGCGTCTGCAGAACGGGCGCTAAGAGAATTGGCGAAGTGACCGGTTAGCGACACCAACATGTTCGGTGATCGCCGACTATCTTCGGGTGCGATTGCCGAGAGCCGGCCGTCATGGTTGATGCGGATATAGGACGGGACGCGAGGTCGAGATGAGTGACAGCGTAAAACGGATTGGCATGGTACTAGACGCGGGATTTCCGCATGACCCCCGTGTCTCGAAAGAAGGGACCATGCTTGCCGATCTGGGCTACGAAGTACACCTGATCTGCACCCGTAGAAATGGAGAGGATCGAGAATCAACGTACGGAGCGATACGAGTCCACCGGCTTGACGTCTCGGCAAGCAGCGTTTCGAAGGGACTCAGGGACATCTCGATAGCGACAACTTGGAAGAACGGGCGTTTTGAATCAGGTGTCTCTAGCGTTGTTCGGGACTGCGGCCTCGATGCACTGCACGTCCACGACCTTCCCCTCGCGGCGACGTGCAAATCAGTGGCAGATCGATTCGGTATCCCACTAATTCTGGATCTGCATGAGAACTACCCGGAGGGACTCGACACCTGGTTCAGATGGCGGAAGAGTCGGCTGGTCAGATTCAAGAATCGCCTT
>JAGQWL010000245.1 GCA_020437385.1 Bacteroidota bacterium | reverse complement strand
TTGACGGCAGCATTCTGGTTGTCGAGAACCCAAGCAAGCTCCCGAGCACTGGCGACATCGCGGAGATCCGCGAGCCGTTCATAAAAGCGGAAATCATCACGCCAACCGAGTACATTGGCGCGCTTATGACCCTCTGCCAGGATCGTCGGGGTGTGTATCGGAATACGCAGTATCTGGACACGGAGCGAGTGGCACTTCAGTATGAACTGCCGCTGGCGGAAACCGTCTTCGACTTTTACGACAGGCTGAAGACGCTGTCGCGCGGGTATGCCTCGTTCGATTACGAGATTCTGGAATACCGAGCGAGCCGTCTCGTGAAGCTGGACGTTCTCATCAATGGTGATCCCGTCGACGCCCTTTCAACAATCGTCCACAGCGACAAGGCCTACGAGATGGGCCGAAAGCTGGTCCGGAAGTTGCGCGAGTTGATCCCGCGCCAGATGTTTGAGGTTGCGCTCCAGGCGGCGATCGGTTCGCGTGTGATCGCACGAGAAACGGTTAAGGCGATGCGCAAGGATGTCACCGCAAAGTGTTACGGTGGCGACATCAGCAGAAAGCGGAAGCTTCTCGAAAAGCAGAAGGAAGGAAAGAAGCGAATGAAACAGGTGGGCAGGGTGGAGATACCGCAGGAGGCGTTCCTTGCGGTTCTGTCGATGGACGATTGAGGAATCCTCGAGATGACGTTGAGGACGAAAACTCCCTTGCTTGCCCTCGCATTGGCAGCCGGAACCGGCTCAGCAGGCGCGCAGGACCTGCTTGACCTTTATCGCATCAACCGGATGCATTCGCTTTCTCGGGTCGTCGAGGATTCTCTTCTTCCGGCTCGGCCGCCTCAAAACGTGGGCACCCGGTTTACTGAGCTGGCCTATTGGCCGTCGCCCGCTACTCCGAACGACGCGGTAACACCTGTTCCGGTCGTGGTCGTCAACCGGTTTCAGAAGGTGCCAAAGCTGGGCAGAAACTGGTTTCAGAATCGATTCGCGATTCAGCAGTGGGCTTACGAAGGCAGCAATCGGCTCACGCCCATCGACACGATGTACACGCGCGAATTGCGATCGCGATTGGAGGCGCACTTCGGCTCACCGACTCAGACGCTTGCCGACCAGGGACTGCTTTACAAACTCAAGCTGGATGAATACGTACAGTTTGAGTACTGGTTCGTAATCAACGACACGATTCCGCTTGTCGTGATGGATGTCAATGGACCCTTCGAACGGGGGGTGGTTGTCGCGACGGACGAATCGCATCGGGAGATACTAAACAGGGTCAAGGACGCGTTTCTGAACAGGCTTGTGCTCGATCCGCGCCGCAAGGCGTACGCGGATTACTATTTCGAAAATGAGCTCGGGTCGTGGTTTCTGACCGGATTTGATGGAAACCGGTATTTCCTCAATGTCGTAGACCCACGCCGCGTTCCGCCGGGAAGGCCGGTCGCGCCGATTCGAAATTAGCGGGACGAACAAAGCGCCGCCGCGTTCTCGTACATTGGTCAATTACAAAACAAAACGTCCGGATCGTTGAGCAACAAGAAGAAGCTAACCGGGTCGGGTGCCTCAGTGCTCGATAAGCAAACAAACCCGAAGGGACGACCGCCGAAGAGTGCACTTCGCGAATGGATGGACGCCCTGGTGTTCGCGGTCGTCGTGATGCTCATCGTTCGAACGCTGATCTTTGACCTCTTCAAGATTCCGACGCCGTCGATGGAGAAGAATCTACTCGTCGGGGACCATCTGTTCGTGTCAAAGCTCCACTACGGGACGCGAACCCCCATAACGTTGGGGATCCCATTCACCAAGATCCACATAAAGGGACTTGTTCTGCCGCATACACGACTTCCGGGCTTTTCCAGCGTGCATCGAAACGATGCAGTCGTGTTCAATTGGCCCGATGATGTTGGTTATCCCATCGACCGAAAACAACACTACATAAAGCGTGTGATTGGACTGCCCGGTGAAACGATTGAGGTCCGGGACAAGGTCGTCTACATCGACAGTGTCGCGATGCCGCTTCTGCCGGGCATGCAGCAGTGGTACGCCGTTCGAAAGAAGGATGCGCGCTTCCGGCTTAATGGTCCGGCGCTCCAGAATCTCGGTGTCGACATCCAGACACTCGGATCTTCCCCGGAAGAAGTCCGCATTATCGCTACACCCGAAGCGGCTGACGAAATTTCAAAGTGGCCAGGAATTGAAAGCGTCACGCCATCGGTAGAACCGGCCGACCCTCGATTGCAACTCTATCCGCCGGGGCGCGACCACTCGCCCGATAATTATAGCCCGACCTGGATACCGAAGAAGGGGGCCACGATTCAACTCACCTCCGAAAACTGGCCGATCTATGAGCCGGTGATCAGGCGATACGAAGGTCACTCGACAGATCGGAAGCAGGACGGCACGTTCGTTATCGACGGCGAGTCGGTCACTTCCTACACGTTTGGCCAGGATTACTACTTCATGATGGGGGACAATCGGAACAACTCGGAAGACAGTCGCTTCTGGGGCTTCGTTCCGATGAGCCACATCGTCGGGAAAGCGGTCCTCATCTACTTCTCGTGGGACTCCGTTCGAAG
>JAGQWL010000244.1 GCA_020437385.1 Bacteroidota bacterium | reverse complement strand
ATTCCCCTATTCCCCTATTCCCCTATTCTCCCATTGTCCCATTCCCCCATTCCCCTATTTCCCTATTCTCCCATTCATTCCTTCATTCCTTCATTCCTTCATTCTCCCATTCATTCCTTCATTCATCCCCTCCCGGATCCTCGCTCCGGCACCGAAGTAAACATTGGTCTGCCGTTTCGCCATTTCGCACACCGACCTGCCTAGAATGCCCCGAACGTCCACCCGTAAGAAGGCTCGCCCAAAGCAACCGGCCGGCGTCTCAACCAGGGATGCCATTATCGTTCGTGGCGCCAGGCAGCACAACCTCAAGGGTGTTGACCTCGACATCCCGCGTAACAAGCTGGTTGTCTTTTCGGGCCCGTCGGGCTCGGGAAAGTCGTCGCTTGCGTTCGACACGATCTACGCAGAGGGGCAGCGGCGATATGTCGAGTCGCTCTCCGCCTACGCCCGTCAGTTCCTGGAGCGGATGGACAAGCCGGATGTCGACTTCATCTCCGGTCTTTCTCCGGCCATCGCGATCGAGCAGAAGACCGTCTCCAGAAATCCCCGGTCGAACGTCGCAACGCAAACCGAGATATACGACCACCTCCGTCTGCTATTCGCTCGCATCGGAAAAACCATTTCGCCGGTCTCGGGTCAGATCGTAACAAAGGATTCGCCGCGCAGTGTTGCCGAGACCCTGCATCGGACACTCGACGACGGAACGCGATTCTATCTTTGCTTTCCGTTTCCGGACCGCAAGAAGATTTCTGTCCAGGATGAGCTGAAGGTCCTTCTGTCTCGGGGCTTCTACCGGATTGTGGTATTGCCAACTTCCGCACAGCGCGCCAAGGGAGCAGACGAGGAGATCATAGACCTTAATGAAACAGCTCCCGAGTCCGTCAAGGTGGCGCGCAATCGCTTGTACGTGCTGGTAGATCGACTGGCGACAAAACGTGGCAGCGAGGAGACCCTGTCGCGCGTCGCAGATTCGGTGGAGATGGCTTTTCGCGAAGGCGGTGGTCGGGCGATCGCGATTCCGCGTGGCGAGCAGCCGGTCGAATATTCCGAGTTCTTCGAGCGCGACGGCATCCGATTCATCGAGCCTACGCCGAACCTTTTCTCCTTCAACAACCCTTACGGCGCTTGCCCCACCTGCCAGGGGTTCGGGCGCGTCCAGGGTATCGATCCGGACCTCGTAATCCCGAGTCCGGAGCTGAGCCTCAGGCAGGGAGCCGTCGCACCGTTTCGGACAGATCGGTGGATGAAGCATTTCAGCGCGCTCGTCAAGGCCGCATCCGACAACAAGATCGACATCGATCGCCCGTATCAGGCGCTTCCCGAGGCGCACAAGAAGCTCGTCTGGCAGGGTGCCGGCGACTACATTGGAATTGACGGTTTCGTGAAGTACCTCGAGCGTCGTTCCTACAAGATGCATTATCGCATTCTTCTGTCGCGCTATCGGGGCTATTCGACGTGTCCGGACTGCAGTGGCTACCGGCTGCGACCCGAGGCCCTTTACGTTCACGTGGGCAAGCTCAATATCGGAGAGCTTTGTGAACTCACGACGGCTGACGCACTTGCTTACGTCGACGCGCTTGAGCTTTCGGAGTTCGACCTGTCGATTGCCGGCCGCGTGCTTGAGGAAATCCGAAAACGCCTGCGATACCTCGTAGAGGTCGGGCTCGACTACCTGACGCTTGACCGTCTCTCCCACACACTTTCCGGCGGCGAAAGTCAACGCATCAATCTGTCGACCAGCCTGGGTTCGTCTCTCGTCGGTTCGTTGTACGTACTCGATGAACCCTCGATCGGATTGCACCCGCGCGATACGGGAAGGCTGATCCGAATCCTCGAGAACCTCCGCGATATCGGCAACACCGTCGTCGTAGTCGAGCACGAAGAAGCCCTTATGCGAACGGCCGATTACGTCGTCGACATCGGTCCCGGCTCGGGCGTCCACGGCGGTGAAGTCGTGTTCCAGGGTCCGCCCGAACAGCTCATCGTATCGGAGGACTCCCTCACCGGGAAGTACCTCAGCGGCCGGGCGGAGATCCCGGTGCCGGAACGGCGTCGGACGATCGATCCGCAATTCGCGATAAGCATTCAGAATGCCCACGAGCACAATCTCAAGCGACTCGACGTTTCGTTTCCGCTCGGTGCATTCGTTGTGGTTACCGGCGTGAGCGGGTCCGGCAAGTCGACGCTCGTGCACGACACGCTCTACCGCGGCCTCGCGAGACTTCGCGGTACGGGCGACAACAGCGAACGCGTCGGCGCCCACAGCGCACTGCGCGGCGCGCCATTCGTCGACGAAATCGAAATGGTCGACCAGACGCCGATTGGACGGACGCCCAGATCAAATCCCGTCACGTACCTGAAGGCATTCAACATCGTGCGGGACCTGCTGGCGAACACGCACAATGCGAAGCTGCAGGGTCTTCGTCCGGGCTTCTTTTCGTTCAACGTGCCGGGCGGCCGATGTGAGGTCTGCCAGGGAGAAGGTTACGTCACCATCGAGATGCAATTCCTCGCCGACCTGTATCTGGAATGCGAGGCCTGCAAAGGAAAACGCTACAAGCAGGAAGCGCTCGACATCCGCTACCGCGGAAAGAACGTCCACGATATCCTGCAGATGACCGTCGATGAGGCGGTGACATTCTTCGACGATGTACCCGCGCTCGTCAATAAACTCTCCGTCTTGAAGGACATCGGGCTCGGCTACATCACGCTCGGACAACCCTCGAATACACTCTCCGGCGGTGAGGCTCAACGTGTGAAGCTCGCGGCTCACCTTGGTAAACAAACCAAGGACCACACGCTTTATATCTTCGACGAGCCAACGACGGGATTGCACTTCGACGATATTCGGAAGCTTCTCACGGCCTTTGACCGGCTCGTCGACGCCGGAAATTCGGTCATTGTCGTTGAACACAACCTCGACGTCATCAAATCGGCGGATTGGCTGATCGACCTCGGTCCGGAAGGCGGGCGGCGGGGCGGCTTCGTCGTCGCCGAGGGTACGCCTGAAGACGTGGCAGGGATCAAGGAGAGCCATACCGGCGAATTCCTCCGGAATATTCTCGGCTAAATCATTGAATTGATGCCGTTTACGGGAAGCCTCATCGAGCTAGTCCTCTACGCCGCCGCTGCCCTCGTAACGGTAGTGTACTTCTGGCAGGTACTGGCGCCTCGGTTTCGGCGCGAACGTCCGGGCTCATCAGCCGACGAACGGACCGAAGCGCTGCTCCAACAGTACGAGCAGCGCCGGGCCAAACTTTCGGCGGACGAAGGTGATGCGGACTCGCGGAACGCAGGCAAAAGCACCGAATCCGGGGATTTGTGATTTTAGGCCTTCGAGTTCGTTGGAGACGGTTTTTTGGTATCTTCTCCGTTCCACCAGCCGCCTCCGCGTAACGAAGCCCCTTCGGTAGACACTGAATTCCGGAATCCTTCCAGGGCCGTCCGGCTGTCCGGATCGAACGATTCGATCTGTTCGTTGTAGTAACCGGCAGTGCCCGGCAGACGACATCAATTTGTCGAAGGTATGTATTCAACCGTAACAGGCGACGAAGTGAGGCTCGACCCCACGGAAGAAGGTCGCGAAGAGGTTCACGACTCGCAGATGCGTGTCGCGCTCTTCACGGGTGCATACAACCATATCGCCGACGGCGTCTCGCTCACGCTCAACCGGCTCGTCGAATTTCTCGAACGCCACGGCGTGAACGTGATGGTTTTCGCGCCGACGGTCGACGACCCGCCGATCCAGCATCATGGCACGCTGGCCGCTGTCTCGTCAATCTCCGTTCCGAGACGACCGGAGTATCGGTTCTCTCTGGGCCTGTCCCGGTCGGCCCGCCAGAAACTCGCCAGCTTCGAACCGACAATCCTGCACATCGCAACGCCCGACCTTCTCGGTCGAGCAGCGCTGGCGTATGGTCGCAAACACGACATACCGATTGTCTCCTCGTACCATACACACTTCAGCTCTTACCTGAAGTACTACCACCTGACCGCGTTCGAGGGAACACTGTGGTCCTACCTGCGCTGGTTTTATGGTCACTGCGAACACATCTACGTGCCGTCGCCGTCGATGGCCGACGTGCTTCGCAACCACGGCATCAGCGACAGACTCCTTTACTGGCCGCGCGGCGTCGATACGAGCCGCTTCAATCCTGCGATGCGGTCGCTCGACTGGCGCAAGCAGCTCGGCGTGAACGATGACGAAGTTGTTGTTTCGCTCGTCAGTCGCCTCGTGTGGGAAAAAGGTCTTTCGGTGTTTGTTGATGTGGTGCAGCGGCTTGAGCAAATGGGCGTTGCGCATCGGACGATGGTCGTCGGCGACGGTCCGGCCCGCACAGATCTCGAGCAACAGCTTCCAAATGCGATCTTCACTGGTTACCTGGCGGATGAGTCGCTCGCGCGCGCCTATGCTTCGTCCGACGTGTTCCTCTTTCCTAGCCAGACCGAGACATTCGGCAATGTGACACTGGAGGCGATGGCGTCCGGTGTTCCGACAGTTTGCGCGGATGCGACCGGTTCGAACGCACTCGTTGAATCTGGCGTGACGGGGTATCTGGCTCCGCCAACTGATGTTGACACCTTCTTCGAATCTGTTCACCGTCTGATCGTAGACCCCAAGCTGCGGAGCACGATGAGTCACGCTGCCGCCGAACGCGCCCGCCAGTACGCGTGGGATTCGGTTCTGAACCGGATGCTCTGTTACTATCGCGATATCCAGAAGGGTTCACGCGCCACGCGCCCGGCCCATCGAAAAAGTGTCGCCGTCCGTCCCCGCGTCGGGTCCCCGGCATAGCCGTCTCGCGCACCCTACAGGAATCGACCGTGCGCCTCATCTTCGTTTCACACTCGCTTCCGCCCGCCGACAATCCGTCAAGTAACATCGGCGGCATGCAGCGCGTTGCCCAGGATCTCTTCGACGCGCTACGGCAACGCGACGACATCGAGCTGATACCGATCGTCCTGCGCAGTTCCTGGGCCGAGACCCATCGGCGTGTGGTCCCGTTCCTTTTTCGGGTCTACAGAAGTGTGGGCCGAATCGCCAGGCACGACGGCGCAGACGCTGTGCTGTTTTCCTCAATGGTGACCGCCTCGCTCTCCGTGCCCCTGCGCAAGAAGCTGAATCGGGCCGGAATCCGGTCGGCATCGATTGTTCACGGGCTGGATGTGACGACGCCGGCCGCTGCGTACCAGTGGTTCGTTCCACGCGTCTTCGGTGCCCTCGACACGGTCTTTCCGATTTCCCGTGCCACACGCGATGCGTGCATCGAACGCGGGCTCAATCCGGAAAAGGCACGCGTGGTACCCAACGGAATTTCGATGGCTCGGTTCGCGAATGACGGCCCGACCGGCCGCGATCGTTCGACGCTTGCGCAGATTGCCGCGGCGGCCGGCGTCGATACGGCCTCGCTGCAGTCGGAGCGCTCGCTGCTGCTCGCCAGTGTCGGCAGACACGTCAAGCGAAAGGGCTTCGTCTGGTTTATCGACAACGTCCTGCCGACGCTTCCCGAGCACGTCAGCTACTGGCTGGCCGGAGAAGGCCCCGAAGACGAAGAAATTCGTTCGGTGATTTCGAGGCACGGGCTTCAGGATCGCGTACACCTCCTCGGTCGCGTATCGGACGAGCTGCTTGCGGCGCTCTACCGCGGGGCCGACCTTTTCGTCATGCCGAACATCCGCGTCCCGGGTGACATGGAGGGTTTCGGCGTCGTGCTGCTGGAGGCCGCATTAAACGGAATGCCTGCCGTCGCAGCCGGGATCGAAGGCATCCTCGATGTCGTCGCCGACGGACAGAACGGTGTTCTGGTCGAATCCGGAAACGCGGCGGCGTTTCGAGAGGCAATTGCAGCCTTCGATTCAGATCGGGCCCGGCTTACGGACCTGTCACGATCGGCACGCGAGTACACCTCGCGCAACTTCGCGTGGGCGTCCGTGGCCGACCGCTATATCGAATCACTTCGCGTCTGACGGCGCGTGCTGGCGACTCTCCATCCACTGCATCAGGGCCGGCAGAAATGTTAACGCGGCGAGGAGCGTCGTGCCAATCCCGATGACCGCCAGAATTCCGATCGACCGCAGACCGGGGTGAAAGCTGAGCAGCGGACCTGCAAACCCGACCATCGTCGTCAGTGCACCGATAGTGATGTGCTCGCCGGTGGACCGCAGAACGTGCATGATAGATCCCGGCCCCTCCTCTCTGTAGCGATGAACGAGGTGAACGCCGGCATCATTGCCGATGCCGAGGACCGCGGGCAACACAATCAGGTTGTAGAAATTCAGCTTCAGATCAAAGATTCCCATCAGGAGCAGCATCCACATGACGCCAACGACAAGTGGCATCAGTGCGAGCCCCGCCCAACGGATCGAACCGAAATTCACCCACATCAGTAAGGCAACAACAACAAAAGTAAACAGCACCATGTAGGGTGCTTCCTCGCGCATCAATCGAAGCATGTCCGCCGCGACGAGAGACGTCGATCCCGCGTAGAAGACGCGTCCGTCGTCCGTATGAATCGCCCCGATCTCATCCGAAAAGGCAATCGAGTTGCGTCCGTCTGAAAGGCCGACGGCCGGGTAGATCATCACGAAGTTGCCGATGCTTCCGTCCTTCGACTCGAACTGCTTCTTCAGCGATTCGGGTACCCTGCTTTCCGGGATCGCCGTACGAGTGCCGGCTGCGCGCCTCAGCTTGTCGATTTCGGGCCCCAGCGTCGTGTCCGCTTCGATAGCAGGATCCGAAACCAACTCGCGAATACGCGCGATCTGTGCAAGCTTTGCGTCCTGCTCAGACTTGGTGATCGGAAAGCGCTCCTGCAGGCTCTCGACCTCGCGGACAGTCGAAGCCGAATCGGCGGCAATCAGCTTGCGGACAGCATCCGTTACGAGCTTTGCGTCCTCTCGATTGTCGAGCACGACGTAAGCTGGATTTCGCCTGCCGCCGGATGAATACACGCGCGACACAATATCGCGTCTTGCGTTGTACTCCTTGTACTCCGGCTCCAGCTTTCCAAAATCATACTCGAACCGCGGCGGAAGCGTGAAGAGCGATGCGATAACAACAGCAACACTCACAAGAACGACGGGCCGTGCACCGGGATAGTAGGCGTACTTCGATTCAGGAAGCTCGAACCCTCCACCCGGATCGAGATTCAGCAGATGGTACTTTTCGAACAGCACCAAGAGCGCCGGCAGAACAACAACCATTGCGATCAGCGCAAACAGAACTCCAATACCGGCGATCGCTCCAAACTCGCTGAAGCCCTTGAAGTCCGCAAGCAGCAGTGAAAACAGCGCGAGCGCCGTCGTCAGCGCGCCAACGGTAACGGCCTGACCCGTGCTGATGAACGTGTGTTCGATCGCTTCAGCCACACTTCGGCCGAGGCCGCGCTCTTCCGAATAGCGTGCGTAGAAGTGGATTCCGTAGTCGATGCCCAGTCCAAACAGCACGAGCCCGAGGGTGGCCGTCATGATGTTGAGCGTGTCGAACAACAGATATGTCAGGCCGAACGTCCACGCCAGACTCATCAACAGCGGAATTGAAATCAGCGCCGCGATGGCCGGGATGCGGAGCACCAGTCGAACAATCCGACCAACACTCCAGCCGTCCTGCGACCGCGCCTTCGCCGCCTTGTACGTGAAGTAGGCGACAACAATCAGAATGACCGTGAGAACGCCGAGCCCGAACGACGAAAACACATCATCGGTAATCGCGCGGATCTCAACGAGCGTCCGCTGGAGGCGGCCGGCAAGCGTCACCTTCATTTGCGGGTTGTACGACTTCGGATCGAGCTGGTCGACAAGTTCCTGCAGCTTGTCGTACAGGGCAGCTATGTAACCAATATTTGTCTGCGATCCGGCCGGGTACAACCGCAACACAAGCGTGGTCGAATCATCCGAAATCGGATACTCCTTTTCGATGAGGCGATTGTAGACATCGTTCATGCGGGCGGCCTCATCCACATCCGTGGAGTCTGCCTCATCCTCATCGTCCAGATCGAAGTAGAAGGGATTCGCCTCCAGGACGGCCTGCTCCTTTTTGTCGTCCAGATATGTTTCCAGCTCGTCGAGCTCCGCGGGCGTGGCGAAATAGAGCGCGTTGTTCTTGAGGAAGGTCACGTCCTTTCGATAGTCGACGCGCGTAAAGAACGGCTCTCCGGATTCCGTTCTCGCCGCCATCGCCAGTGGTATCAGCGCCTCTGCGAATGCCTTGTTTGCCGCGACAGACGGACTCTCAATGGCAACGGCCGCTTCGCTCTCCGCACCAACGTGCTCGCGAAGCCGCTCGATCGCCTGAACACTCTTGTAGTCCGATGGAATCAGATTCGAGAAGTCCGGATCGATGCGCAGATTGAGGGCGGACTCAACGCTGACGAAGGTCATGACAGCCGCGACAACCACGATCAGGAGTGGGACGCGTGTCACAAAACGGATGAACGGCCGTAGTGCCTCGAAAAAGCGGTGCATCGGGATGGTGGAATGTCGCGGATGGCCTGTTCGCGGTGACTGACGAAGTCGGCCGATTTGCTTACCTTTCCTCTTGCCGGGAGCGGTTATGACCGATTTCCAACCATGGAAGCGCCACTGTCGTTCCGGCACGTAGCCGAACAGTGCGCCCCTGCTGATGTTCCGTTCACCCCGATTCTACGCGTCGGGTTCATCCTCCGTGTCACAACAGTAGAACTCCGAGCAGCGACACTGTCGCGCCACGTCGCGTCCCTCCTGTCGCGCATCCGATACCGCGTACCGATATTGCCATGAATACTTACGACTCGCTCCAGGTTGGGGATTCCTATTCCGTCAAGCGAACCATCTCCGCTGAGGACGTTCGCCTGTTTGCGGACTTGACTGGCGACGACAACCCGATACACGTTGACGAAGAGTTCGCCGCCACCACACGATTCGGAAAGCCGATCGTGCACGGTGTCCTGCTACTCGGCATCATCTCCAAGGTGCTTGGGAGAGACTTCCCCGGGCACGGAAGTGTGGCGGTCTCGATATCCGCGCGTTTTCTCCGACCTGTCCCGGTTGGCTCCGAAATCACCGTGGAAGTGAAGGTCTCCGAGAAGATCGAGCGCATGAAGCACATCCGGGGAAAGGTGTACGTGTACTGCGGGGGGAAGATGGCGCTGGGCGGCGAAGCCACCCTCATTCCGCCTTCGGGAGAGGAGTCAGAGCCCGTGAGCGACAGCTCGGATAACTCCGTTACGGTCTGACCGGGCCGATTATCGTGGCAGTGTCCGCCGAACAGCACCGATCCGCCAATCTGAACAAGTACACCACCGGTAACAAACTCTACCGGTGGCACATGGAGACGTTTCACGACCATGTGGCGGGGCTCGTCTCCGGACTGAACCCGTCGAGTCTGCTTGATGTCGGCTGCGGCGAAGGCTTTCTTGCCGCGAACCTCCACTCGCGGATGCCGGGTGTCGCGATCAGCGGCGTCGACGCGTCCGAGGGGGCGATCACGTTTGCGAGATCTGAGTTCGGCGACGCAGCCGTGTTCGAGACAGGGGACATCTTCGACCTCCGCTTCGCAGACAACGCGATTGATGTCGTGCTCTGTAGTGAGGTCCTTGAGCACCTTCACGATCCGGCATCCGCGATTCGCGAAATGATGCGCGTGGCGAAGGTCGGGTTGGTCCTGACCGTGCCGCTGGAGCCCTACTTCAAATTCTTCAATGACATCGCGCGCGCGCTTCGCATCTCACCTGATCCCGAGCATGTGCAGTTCTGGCGGCACGACGCGTGGAAGCGTTTTGTCTCCGGAATTTGTCCGAACGCCACCTTCACGACGCTGCACTACTATCAGACTGCCGTTTGCCGGCTGGCTTGAGTGCTACTGAACCAACTTCAGCGGTGTGCCGGCCGAAACGTCCTCGTTCAGGGTGACCTGGTTTAAGATTGCCAACTCGTCCTGCGTCACGGGCTTTGGAAGCTGATTGGGCAGCATCGAAGCGAAAGAGCCGTTGTGATTCGCCTTGACGATCTTGAGCCTGTTCGGCTGGACGTTGATTCGACTCTGATCGGCGAGCCGGTTGAAGCCCTGCATGGTCGAGGCAAACACTGACGAATACTGCTGAAATGCAGCCTGCGACGAGTAGCCGACAAACTGGTAGACGTTGCCACCGTAGTCGACGAAATGCGCGACCGCGCGGATGACCGAACCATCCTGCTGCGGCGCGTCGACGACAACGACCCAGGCAGGGAGGTACCCTCCCGAGCTCTGTCCCTGATCGACAACGGTGAGTCCCTCCTGTTGCGCGAACTTGGTCGCGGCGTCGCGGGCGCTGCTCGATCCCTGCGCAATCGTCATCACCATGACGGCCGACTGGTCCTTGTTGACCATCGCTACCTGCGTGGGCTGATTGATCAGCTGCCAATCCCTCGGCACGGGAAACATGAACCGCAGTTCGGGATGGTAGAAGACATTACCGTCGACGTAACCTTGTCGGGGATCATCGCCGAGCACGATTCCGTCGATCTTATCGAGGTGTTCGTCTTGACCAACGATCGTCATGTCCAACGTTTTGTCCCAATCCGCGGCAAGCTTCAGGATTGTCTGCTCCCTCTCGCCCGGATCGGGGTGCGTCGAGTAGAAGCTGGGTATTGAGCCGCCTGATGCCTCACTTAGTCGCTTCAGCGTTGTGAAAAACTTCGAGCCTTCGGCAGACTGATAGTGCGCCATTCCCGCATACTCCACGCCCAGTCGATCCGACTCTCGCTCGTCGTCACGGCTGTAGCGCAGAAACAACAGCCCCGCTACAGTCGATCCCGTGTTCAGGATCTCTCCACCTGGCAACCCAAGCAATTCGCCGCCGATGGCAGTCCCGATCAGACCGAGCTGACCTAGCTGCTGCTGGAAAGCCTGCTTCGATCCGTGACGAGCGGCAACGTGTCCGACCTCGTGGCCGAGAACTACGGCAAGCTGCGCCTCATTCTGGACATGCGCCAACAGGCCGCGCGTGACATAAACGTATCCGCCGGGAAGCGCGAAGGCGTTGACGATTGGCGAATCCAGTACCCGAAAGGTGATCTGGGCTTCCTTGAACTCCTGCGGCGTATCCGGACGACGGAGGTGTGACTCGGCAACAACCTGCTGCCCGATCCGATCGACGTATGCCGCGAGTTCCGGATCATCGTACAACCCGTACTGGGCGATGATCTGTGGGTCGGCCTCCTTGCCGATCTGCAGTTCCTGCTGCCAGGAGTAGCCGTAGGCCCGCTTGTTTCCCGTAACGGGGTTTCGCTGAACAACGCACGCCGATACTCCGACGGACAGAAGCAGCACTGTCAGGATGGCCGCGAAACGCGCGGCAGATAGGGTTCTCATGGTCCTGTTGCTTGATCCGATTTTCGACTAGGAATACGTCCCGAGGACGCGATCGCGCTGATTCGATTGAGCGAAGTTACGCGATTGCAACGTCGCTCACGACCCCCTTCTCTACCTTGAAAGAACGGTTCTCGACATCTTCGCTTTTAACGCGTCCCTCAAAGTAGTGGTCCGAGGCGGCCGTAATAATCGACTGGCCGACCCGATCTGAGGCGAGAAGGTCCAGAAAAGCCGTCGTCCGGCGATCGTCGAGGTGGGCAAATGCGTCATCCAACAGCATGATCGGGAGCATGTCGAGCCGATCCTGCAGATAAAAGTATTGCCCGATCTTGAGTGCCATGACGAACGTTCGATGCTGTCCCTGAGAACCAAATCGGCGAACTTCGAGTCCGTCTAGTCGGAACGTCAGCTCGTCGTGATGCGGACCTACCAGGGTACGCCCCCTCTCGATCTCGATTTGCCGGGATCGTTCGAGTCGCGATCGCATGAACGCGGCGATCGCATCAACCGACTCGCCCGGATCTTCCTTGTCCACGCTCCGGTATTCGATGGTCGGCTCCTCCGCAACTTCCGCGATCTGGGAATAGGCGTTCCGCAGGAACACGGAAAAGGCGGACACGAATCGCCGGCGCGCATCAATAACGCGTGCGCCTGTCGTAACGAGTTCTTCGGTCCACGAGTCGAGCGTTGCGAGGTTAGATCGTCTTGCCAGAAGTGCGTTGCGCTGCCGGAGCGTCCGGCGGTATTTCATAAGATCGGCGAGGTACAATGGACGCGCCTGACTGAGGACGTTGTTCAGAAATTTCCGCCGCTCATCAGGTCCTCCACTTGATAGAACGTAGTCTTCGGGCGAATGAATGACGATTGGATAGCGACCGACGATATCAGATATGCGCTCCAGCGGCGCGCCATTTATAAAGAGCTTCTTTCCTTCGGACGGCACGCAGACGAGGCGGACCGTCGTCCCTTCTGTGGCACCCTCTTCCCCGTCGGACGGCTCGAAGGACGCCTCGATGTCGAAAAAGTCCGCAGACTTTCGAACAGCGTATCGATCCGTCGCCGTGAGAAAACTTTTCGAAAGGCAGAGATAGTGGATCGCCTCCAGCAGGTTGGTCTTCCCCGCCCCGTTGGGACCGGTAATAACATTGATCCCGGCGCCCAGCGAGAGCTGGGTGTGCTCGTGTGCACGGAAACCCTTGAGTCGAAGTTGGCGGAGAATCATTTAGTCTGTTGTGCGTCCGGGCAAAGTACAACCCGTTGATCGTGGAACGGTTGCGCTTCGAGGCGTGCGCCCAAAGTCTCGAACCATCTCGTAACTTCCGGTCCCAACAACCGGATTACCATGAGCAAGAACGAGCTATTCGCAAAGCTGCAGAATCTCACCACGGAGCAGCGCAATCCGCGTACGACCGGGATCGATCTCGCCGCGACCCGCGAAATACTCGATATGCTGAGTGCCGAGGACGAACTCGTCGTGCCGGCAGTTCGAGCGGAGATTCCGTATATCGAGCAGGCTGTTGAGATCGTGGTCGACGCGTTCAAGAACGGCGGCCGACTCATCTACGTTGGCGCAGGGACTTCCGGGCGGCTTGGCGTTGTCGATGCTTCAGAGTGCCCTCCGACGTTCGGGACTCCACCTGACATGGTTCAGGGTTTGATCGCCGGCGGCAAAGCGGCAATGTTCGAGTCACAGGAAGGCGCCGAGGACTCGGAGGAGCGCGGCGCAAACGATCTGCGTGATCTGGGCGTCACGACGAAGGATGTCGTGTGCGGAATCGCCGCCAGTCGTCGCACGCCCTACGTTGTGGGCGCGGTCGCATACGCGCGACGGCTGGGTGCGCGGACACTTTTTGTTACGTGCAATCCGCGTGAACATTTCGATCTTGATGTCGACGTTGCGATCTGCCCGTTTGTGGGACCGGAGCCGATAATGGGTTCGACGCGGATGAAAAGCGGAACTGCACAGAAGCTCGTCCTGAACATGCTCACGACCACATCGATGATACGGCTCGGCAAGGTCTACGAGAACATGATGGTGGACCTGCAGATGACGAACAAGAAGCTCGTCGAGCGATCCAAGCGGATTGTCATGACCATCACCGGGGTCGACTACGAGACGGCGGAGTCGGTTCTCACTTCAGCGGATGGGCATGTGAAGACGGCATTGGTGATGATCCTTCGCGGCGTTGACAAATCCGCAGCGAAACGACTCCTGGCGGAGGCTGACGGATTCGTTCGGGCGGCAATCGAACACTGAGGTGTCTGGGCGGGTACAATTTCTGCCGAAGCGGTTCGTTTTGACTGTGCGACGGCACCACACGTTTGTACAATTGCGCCCGGACGCGGCAACTCTCCGTTCCACCTAATTCACGACATCGATGGGTCTATTAAGGATGACTGTCAAGCACGCGCCGATCGCGTTGATCGCGATGTTCCTGTGGTCGTGCGCAACGACGAAGAACGATGGAGAATCGGACTGGACGGAGTTGGAAGTGACTGCGTCGGGCGACAAGGCGTTTCGCGTTAGCGGCACGGTCAAATTTCTTGACCTGGAGGGCGGCGTCTTTGTTATTCGCGATGACGCGGGAGTGCAGTACAATCCGACGAATCTTCCCGAGCCATTCAGGCAAGACGGTCTGTCGATCGAGGCCGATGCTTTCCGGAGAGACGGAATGGTCTCAATCGCGATGGTCGGCCCGATGATCGAGTTGTCGCGAATCAGGGAACGCCCGCGTCCGACCGGTCTTACTGGTACAAGCTGGCTGCTCGAGGATCTTGCCGGACTTGGCGTTGTCGATAACTCGCAGGCGACGCTTGCCTTTCTCGAGGATGGGCAGGTCAGCGGCAGCGGCTCTTGTAATCGCTTTAGCGGCAGCGTGACCATCGACGGCAACGACGTCAGCTTTGGCAATCTTGTGTCAACACGAAAGGCCTGCATTGAATCCATCATGCGGCAGGAGGACCGTTACCTCGAGGCGCTTGAAAAAGCGAATCGGTTCGAGCTCGATGGTTCGTTCCTGCTATTGCACGTTGAAGGATCGAGCAAGCCGCTGAAGTTCATCCGCGTCGACCGGATGCGTGGGATGTAGACAGGATTGAGGCGCCTGGTCCGCCGTTGTCGGTTGGATGCTGCGCAGAGCTGCGACGTGGTGTGGCGTTGTTGGCGACGAGCTGCGGCGCGCGTGCTGACATTTTCTATTATCTTGTGCCCCATTCGTTTACGGTCATATTCGGGGAGTAACCCATGGCCACGCGTAGCGTGTGCGCGTGATTCTCTACGCTTTGTATCTGCGTCCCTCCTGTTCGTTTTTCTCCTGGATATTCGCCGTCACGGGTGCGTCGGTGCAAGAACAATCCGCCGCTCAGGTCGTCGCATTCTCAGAACCATAATCGAACAACTGCAGAGGAATCGTGACCAGGCCAACATTCGTTTCAACAGCGATTGCACTATTCATGTTTGGATGTGTCGGATCCGACACCAAGCAAAACGCGTTGCCCGATTCGACGGCGGGCGCGATAGAGCGAGACGAATCGGTTGTCGAGAACGGCTCGGGCGCTGGGGCGGTTGACGACCGCCAGGAGGCAGTGTCTCCAGGTCGAGATGCGGACGAGACGCTCAGTGGGGCGACAGACGAATTCCATGCTCTGGGTCAGGAGCCCGGATGGATGCTCGATATCAGCGAGGGCGACTCAATGCTGCTGCGTTACGATTACGGTCAGTCCCGGCTGGCAGCGCCAACGCCGTCACCAGAGATGACTGATTCGTCTGTCGTTTACGAAGCCAATTCCTCGGGGACGCGATGGCGGGTAGAGATTCGCAACGTACCGTGCCAGGATTCAATGAGCGGACAGGGCTACGAGGCGACGGTCGAAGTCGTGCTGGGAGACCGACACATGCGGGGCTGCGGTGGAAAAAAGACAGGACCGGGTCCGGACGGAATGTGACGCGGCCGGGAAGTGCGACCTCCAATGACCGCACAAGAGGGGCGCGACAGCTCGCCGACGATCCAGCAGAATCTTCGCAACGGTCAATACTTTAAACCTCCAGCACTTTTGCCGGCGCGTCTGCCGGCATTCGCGCAGTTGGTGTTGAACGGCCACCGTATTTAGGTTGACACCGGGGAGGAGGCTCGGGCGGCCCCCTTTCTTTTGGCCAGTTTGGCCAGCGTTCCCGCGTTCCACGTGAAACACTCGTCGATGCCTGCAGGCAGCCTGCAGTGCAGGTCGGGCCGTGTCGTCCTCGTTCTCGAAGCCGCCACAAGGAGAACATTTTCCTGCAAAACCTATCGGCTGGTTGAGAGTTTATGCCTCGACCAACGAATCGCCCCACTGCCTCCATTTGGCAAAGCAAGTCGAGGACCGACCTGGAGCAAACGGACGAACTGGCCTCCGTCGAGGAGCCTGTTGTTTCACGTGAAACACTCGAATCCCTCTCGCAGCGAATCAGGGAAGGGGAGAGCTACGCACTTTTCAAGCAAGGAATCGCCAGTATCGGGCCCGGAGAGCGCTTCAGCGTAGCAGGGGCAGCCGGCTCGCTTCCGTCTTTCCTGCTGGCTGACCTTGCCGCGACTTCGGGATCCCCGATCGTCTGCATCCTCCCCGAACACGAGGATGCAACCTATCTGGCAGGTGACCTCGCCGAGTTGGCTCCCGACTCCGAGGTCCTGATTCTGCCACCATCCGGCAGCGACCCTTACGATCCCGAACGACTCTCCGACACCGAGCAGGCAATCGCACGCAACGACGTGCTGCAGACCCTCGTTAGCGGACACACGGCAGTGATCGTCGCGGGAGTCGAGGCGGTCGCGGAAAAGGCGCCGTCGGGTACGGAGATTCGGACCGCCAGCGTCCACTTGTCCGTCGGAATGACAATGGCCCCCGCGACAATCGCCTCACGGCTCGTGGAACTGGGATTTGCGCACACGGACTTCGTTCAGGAGCCAGGCGAACTGGCGGTGCGAGGCGGAATTCTCGACGTCTATCCCTACTCAGGTGCCTACCCCATCCGCATCGAGTTCTTCGGAAATGAAATCGACTCGATACGGGAATTTGATACAACGAGTCAGCGCTCCGTCAGCCGACTGAACGAAAAACTGTTACTGCCCCGACTCACCGTCACTGAAGCCGCGAGCCGGGAGAGCGTCCTCAACCTGCTTCCGGCCGATACAACCGTCGTGCTGTTTGACGCCGAGCTGATTTCCGGCTTCGCGGACAAATGCGTCGAGCGCGCCCGAAAACATCGCGACGAGGCAATCCAGCAGTCGGAAATCGAGCAGCCAGACCCCGCCGAGTTCTTTCTTTCGGGTAAGGAGCTGGTAGGGGAGCTCCAAAGGTTTCCTCGCCTCGAGTTCACCCGGCGAAGTGCCAACGCCTCCCTGGACCTCGGCAGTAGACCGCAACCGAGCTTCAACAGCCACCTGAACTCGCTTCGTACCCAGATTGAACAAAATGCCGGCGAGCAGATCGACACCGTCATCCTCTGCGACGGAAAGGGCCAACGCGATCGCCTAACCGAACTGCTTGAGACCGAACTCAGGAACTATCCACTCTCCCTGATCGAGGCATCGCTCCATCAGGGATTCACACACGCGAATGTCGGCCTCGCACTCTACACCGACCACCAGATTTTCGATCGATTCCATCGGCCAAAGGTCCGGAAGTCAAAGACGCGCGCCGGAATCAGCCTGCGCGAACTGAAGAATCTCAAACCTGGCGACTTCGTTGTTCACACAGACTACGGAATCGGACAATTCGTTGGGCTGCAATACATTACGGTCAGGGACCAGCGTCAGGAGGCGGTTCGCCTGTCGTATCGGGACAGCGACACGCTCTACGTGAACATTAATGCGCTGCACAAGCTGCACCGCTACACCGGAAAGGACGGGCACCATCCCGCACTGACGAAACTCGGCTCGGGACAATGGGAAAAGACAAAGAGCCGGACACGAAAGCGCGTCAAGGATATCGCCCGAGACCTCATCAAGCTCTACGCCAAACGAATGGCCACCCCAGGCTATGCCTTCTCCGGAGACTCCGTCTGGCAACGAGAACTGGAAGCCTCTTTCAGGTACGAGGACACGCCCGATCAGGCCGAGGCTGCATCCGCCGTTAAGCTCGATATGATGAAACCCGTGCCGATGGATCGCCTCGTCTGTGGGGATGTCGGCTTCGGTAAAACCGAGATCGCAATTCGCGCCGCCTTCAAGGCCGTCCAGGACGGCAAGCAGGTCGCCGTCCTCGTACCCACCACCGTCCTCGCGGATCAACACGGCGAGACGTTCGCCAAGCGCCTTGCCGACTTCCCCGTCCGCATCGAAGTTGTTTCACGATTTCGAACCAAAGACGAACTCAAGTCGGTGCTCGAGCGGACAAAGAGGGGAGAGGTCGACATACTGATTGGTACCCATCGCCTGGTATCCAAAGATGTCGCGTTCAAAAACCTCGGCCTCATGATCATCGATGAGGAGCAGCGATTCGGCGTTGCCGTCAAAGAAAAACTGAAGGAGATGCGAGTGAACGTCGACACGCTGACCCTGACTGCAACGCCAATCCCGCGAACGCTTCAGTTTTCACTACTCGGCGCTCGCGACCTCTCAATCGTCGCAACACCGCCACCGAACCGACAACCGATCGTAACCGAAATACACTCCTACTCGACCGATCTCATCCAGGAAGCAATTCAATACGAACTCGATCGCGGCGGACAGGTGTTCTTTATCCACAATCGCGTGCAATCGATCGAAGAAATGTCCGCGACGCTGCGCAATCTGATTCCCAACGTCCGGATTCAGGTTGCCCACGGACAGATGCCCGGGCCGCGACTCGAAAAAGTAATGGCAGGCTTCAAGGACCACTCCTTTGATGTGCTGCTTTCCACGAACATCATCGAGAACGGGCTCGACATTCCGAATGCGAATACGATCATCATCAACCACGCAAATCGCTTCGGACTTTCCGAACTCCATCAGATACGAGGAAGGGTAGGGCGCTCGGACCGCAAGGCGTTCTGCTACCTGCTCGTACCCTCGATCCATTCACTCACGCGCGAAGCAAGACAACGACTGAATGCAATCGAGGAGTTCAGCGACCTCGGAAGCGGATTCAACCTCGCAATGAGAGACCTCGACATCCGGGGTGCCGGTAATATGCTCGGTGCCGAACAGAGCGGATTCATTGCGGATGTCGGTTTCGAGACGTACCACAAAATCCTCGATGAGGCGGTGCAGGAACTCAGAGCCGACGAGTTCGCGGAGCTCTTCAAGGACGCACCGCCACCTCCGCCCGCCGACGAAACCCAGATCGAAATTGAGGACGAGGCGCTGCTGCCGGCAAACTACGTAAACGACGCCACGGAACGACTGAACCTCTATCGACAGATCTCCTCCGCACGAGATTCTGTCGCCTTAGCGGCACTGAGAGATGAGCTGGCGGACCGCTTCGGCAACCCACCTGAGGCAGTGGATGCGCTTCTGTTCGCAGCGAGATTAAAACTGCTCGGACAGGACATGCGCCTCGCCAAAATCTCGTTCAAGAACAACAGACTCTTCCTGTCTTTCCCTGATCACGAAAAGGATCAGGTCTTCTACAACGCAATCTTCAAGCGGCTGCTCGCCACGCTCACCGATCTGCCCAACCGATACGTGCTCAAGGAATCCAAAGGAGGAAAGCTCCGCGCCATCGTGCAGGACGTAGCGACGCAGGAAGATGCCGAGGCACTGCTCACCGCCATCGCGGAGGCCACTGTAGGAAAAGCCACGTCGGATGCGGCGGGCGAGGCGGAATCCAGCGACTAACGCCCTGCTTGCAGCGTACCGTCCGCCTGGCCAGCGATAAATCGCGAATCGACGTAACGCTCGAGGTCGCGAATAGCCTCTTCTGTCGAGATCACGCGTGCGTACCGATCCCTCAGCGTCGCGATACTCGCCTCGTGCAACTCCGGCGTCACCGTTGCACAAGCATCGTCAATCATCGTGACAAAATAGCCAAGGTCGCTCGCTGCTCGAACGGTCGTCTCGACACACTCGTTCGTATAAACACCGCAGACGAACAACGCGTTGATGCCCATGTTGCCCAGCACGAAATCGAAATTCGTCGCGGAAAACACGCCGCTGGCAGTCTTGTTTACGATTACCTCATCACCGGTCGGCGCCACCTCCTCTACGAACTGCGCCTCCTTGGATCCCGGAGCGGCAAGCAGATTGAGGCGCTTGTGGCCCGCACTCCTGTCGCGACCGTCCTGAGTAAGTGCCTGGATGCGCGTGTGCATCACCTCGAGTGAATTCTGCCGAAAACGCTCCTGCAGGCGGCGCACGTTAGGGAGTGTAACCGTCTTCAGGCGCTCAAAGTAGTAGTCCCGACCCTCTTGCGGCACACCCGACTTGTCCGGATCCTGAAACACACCGTAGCCCTCGACCGCGTCCAGATACTGCAGGTCGATGCAAAGCAATGCCGTGTTGTGATTGATGAGCTGCTTGAAATGCCCTGGGTTGTCCACAATCGAATTGTGGTAAACACCCCGCAGCGGGTCTTCGTGCATTTCGTTGTGCATGGTCGCCAATTGCTTGATCGATCAGGAAGCCATCTTGAAAAGCGAGTGCAGTGCGAGGTTGGCGCCTGCCTCAATGTCCGACCAGGCCGTCCACTCAGCGGGGGAGTGACTCTGACCGTCTTTGCTTGGAACGAAGATCATGCCGACGCGCGTGAGTTGCGCCATGATCTGAGCATCGTGCGCGGCACCACTCGGCATTCTGTGATAATCCAAACCCAGCTCACTCGCCGTATCCTCCACGAGCGATACAATGTCCGGATGACACGCCGTCGGTTGAATCACACTCTGCACATCGTAATCGAACATCAACTTTCTTCGCCTTGCGATAGCAGACAAGGCCCGATGAAAGGCCTCGCCGAGATCCTCCAGCACCTCGGCCGACGTATCACGAACATCAATCGTCAGTTCCACGAGTCCGGGCACCGTGTTCGGCGCACCCGGAAGTATCTGGGCCGTCCCGATCGTCGCACGACTGAGCTCCGAGCCGTTCTCCTCCAGGATCCTTGGAATCTCGTGGGCGAAATCGGCGAGGCCCATGAACGCGTCCTGCCTCATTGACATCGGCGTCGTTCCGGCATGGTTGGCCGTGCCGCGAATTCGTATCAGCCACTTGAACAAGCCGGTGATGTTCTCGACGATCCCGACCGGTTTACGGAGATTGTCCAGTACCGGACCCTGCTCGATGTGAAGCTCCAGATAGGCGTCAATATCATTCGGATCCAGCGTCGCATCGAGAGCACGAAGTGGATCCAATCCACACCGACGCATCGCTTCGGCAAGTGTGCAGCCCTCCAGGTCGCTGTAATACTCCAGCGTTTCCGGCGTGACGGACCCGACGGCCGCTTGAGAGCCAAACATCCCGCCGAACCGACCTTCCTCATCGCTGAACGCAACAAGCTCAATCGTCCGCTCCGTGCGCTGTCCGCTCTCCTTTATCCGCCGGAGGCACTCCAGACCGACCAGCACGCCGAGTCCTCCATCCAGCGCTCCCGCACACGGCACCGTGTCGAGGTGCGAACCGACAAGTACGGTCCGTCCTGAGTCAGACGTTCCACGAAGTGTCCCATAAACATTCCCGGCGCCGTCCATGCGGGAAGGCAGCTCGGCGTCCGCAAGCCGGGCCCGAAGCCACCTTCGACCTTCCATGTCGGCTTCCGAAAATGCCGTCCGATAAATGCCGCGATCGTCTGTGTTCTTGCCGATCTCCGACAGCTCGAAGAGGTCGCCCTTCAGCCGTTCCAGATTGATTTCAAAGTCCGTGTCGATAGACGACCCCTCGATGGTTGTTCCGTGCTACCGCGCTTCTAACGGTTCACGCTGCTCATGTTCGGATAACGGTCTCCCTCGGCCACGCCCATCGGAGCGACGGCGTCGATCCGCCTCAGATCCTCCTCACTCAGCACCACGTCGACAGCCGCAATGTTCTCCTCGAGGTATTTTCGCCGCTTCGTTCCGGGTATCGGCACGATGTCCTCGCCCTGCGCAAGCAACCAGGCGAGGGCGAGCTGTGCAGGCGTACAGTTCTTTTCTTCCGCAATCTCCTCCACCTTTTTCACGAGGTCGAGGTTCTTCTGGAAGTTGTCGCCCTGAAAACGCGGGCTGTGCCGGCGGTAGTCGTCCTCCGCAAGATCTTCGGCCTTTGTTATCGCCCCCGTCAAGAATCCACGCCCGAGCGGACTGTATGCGACGAAGCCGATCCCGAGCTCTCGCGTCGCCGAGAGAATGGAATCTTCCGGATCTCGCGTCCAGAGGGAATACTCGGTCTGAAGTGCCGTTATCGGATGCACCTTGTGAGCGCGCCGGATCGTTGCGACCGCCGCCTCCGACAGTCCCAGATGACGGACCTTCCCCTCCTTCACAAGTTCGGCCATTGCTCCAACCGTATCCTCGATAGGGGTGTTCGGATCCACCCGATGCTGATAATACAGATCGATCGTATCGACACCCAGCCGACGCAGCGACGCCTCACAGCACTTCCGCACGTATTCAGGCTTCCCGTTGACGCCGGCAAATCCGCCGTCCTCCGTTCGCATATTCCCAAACTTGGTTGCCAGCACCACCTCGTCACGACGTCCCTTGATGGCCTTTCCGACCAACTCTTCATTTGTGAACGGACCGTACATGTCTGCCGTGTCCAGAAAATTGAGGCCGAGATCCAGGGCGCGATGAATCGTCGCAATCGACTCGTCTTCATCTCTGCCGCTATAGAACTCGGACATTCCCATACAGCCAAGACCGATCGCCGAGACCGCCAGGTCGCCCAATCGCCGAATCTCCATCTCGCGTTCTCCAGGTTAAATCAGACGCCTCTACCGTTTCGTCTACAATGTGACCGTGTCCCGTGTGACGTGTGACGTGTCCAATCTGACGTGCCCAGTGTGACAGGTCTAGTGTGACAGGTCTAGTGTGACCGTGTCCCGTGCGAGGTGTCCAATGTGAGGTAAAATGTGTGCAGCAACGTTCTTCTGCGAGATCGTTCATCGACGCATCCGACGAGAATAGGTCGAGTGGGCTCCCGCCATAGAAGTTGTCCTAAGGGTACCGGATACGCGGGCGCGTGTTTCGAAAAACCGAACCGGACTCCATTTATCCCGGTACCAAACCGGCCGATAACTCACCCACGTTCTTTCGAATATTATTATTAATGATACTATTAACTCCTGCCGAGTTATGGAACCCAAGTATTCTAACGATTCAGATTTTCAGCAGGAGATAGAAACACTCGAGCAAAGTCTTTCCACCATTCGCGAAGAGCTGACAGTAGTACAGGAACATTACAATCGCTACTCACGGCTCATCGATTGCTCGCACGACGCCCTTATTCGCTATTCCGCCGACGGAACCATTCTGTTCGCCTCACCAGGGTGCGAACGCCTGTTTGGATTCTCCGGCGAGTCGCTTCCGGGCCGTTCTATCTTCAAATTCATACATGATGACGACGTGGCTGCCGCAAGGTCGGCCGGACGCCAGGCCGAGAGGTCCGAAACCAGCCTCCGTGTTGGTAAAGATGGCGCCTGGACAACCGTGCATGCACGCATCTCGCCCGTCATCGTCGAATCGGGCAAACCGCCCGTCGAAATCGTAGCAGCTTTTGCAGACGAGAGCGACGAAAATCGTTCGGCCGTCGGCTTTCTTGCAGCCTCTGCGGGACAAAGCCGGAAAGAACTGGAGCAGATGCTCCGCAGAACCCAGTCGCTGTATGCCGTCGGCCAGTCGCTAACGGGTTCCAAGTCTCTGCAGGAGCTGCTACGACAAATTGTAGAGAGCGTCGCAGCTTCGCTGCCCGCCTCCGATGTTCGCCTGCAGCACATCGACATCGAGTCCAAAGCGGTCGTCGATTTCGTCCAGTCGGCCCCCGCCGAACGCCGCATCGGCACGCCGCCATACTCGGAGGTATGGGTCGGCATGTCCGGATGGGTCCTGGGCGAACGAAAGCCGATGCTCATCCTGAACGGGGAAGATGACGAGCGGATGAACGGCTACGACCGCGAGCGACGCGAAGAGTCAAACTCCGGCTCGATGATCGAAGTCCCGCTCTACTACCAGGATCGCGTTCTTGGTATCCTGACCGCAGTAAACACCGTCGACGAACGCAACTTCACCGACGACGATGTCGAGATGATGGAGGCGATGGCCAACCAGGCATCGGTTGCAATCGAAAACACGCGCCTCCTCGAAAGCGAAGTCCGCAACTCGCTGATGTTGTCGTCCTTCGTGGAACGACTGAAGAAGATTCACAAGCTTCGCAATCGCGGCCGCGAGAAGGTAGATGAAGTTGTCGCGGACGTACTCCGCATCGGACGTGACATCTACAAGATGGATACGGGCGTTCTCGGACAAATCGAGGACGACCAGTTCATCATCCGCGCGGTCGATTCCGACAACACAGCGTATTCCAAGGATCAGCGCCTGCCGCTGCAGGACACCTACAGCGTTCGCACGCACACGGAAGGCCGAACGATGGCGTATTCGCACGTTGGTATCCGCGAGGACATGGCGACCCATCCGTTCTACCTCGAGAAGAAGTTTGAGTCCTACATCGGGACACCCGTGATGGTCGACGGTAAACCATACGGCACGCTGTCATTCGTTTCGCGCGATCCTCATCCGTCTCGCTTCGAGGCACTCGATCTCGAGCTGATCGAGATTATGGCAGAGACGGTCGGAAGCCTGATCACCCTCCATCGGCGCGATAAGGAAAAGTTTCAGAACGCCGAGGAGCTCAAAGCTTATGCCGAGGAGCTCGAACACGCCAACGAGCAGGCAAAAGCCGCGACCCAGGCGAAGAGCGAGTTTCTGGCGAACATGAGCCACGAGATTCGCACGCCGATGAACGCCATCATCGGCATGACGAGCCTGCTCCTGGAAACGGAGCTCGACGCGGAACAACGCAACTACACGGAAACCGTTCGCAACTCGAGCGACGGGCTGCTCACGATCATCAACGAGATTCTGGACTTCTCGAAGATCGAAGCCAACGGAATCGAGCTCGAAGAGTATCCCTATTCGGTTCACGAATGTGTTGAAGAGGCGCTCGATCTCGTTGCCCCGAAGGCCGCACAGAAAGGCATCGAGCTCGCGTACACGATCGAGAGCGACGTTCCGAACACGATTATCGGAGATGGAACCCGCGTCCGCCAGATCCTCGTCAACCTGCTCGGAAACGCAACGAAGTTCACTGACGACGGCGAAGTCATCGTCAGCGTGCGAACGCTTCGTCACTCAAGTGATCTCGTAGAGCTGCAGTTCTCGGTGAAGGATACCGGAATCGGCATTCCGGCAGACAAGATGGACCGGTTGTTCGCGCCCTTTACGCAGGTAGATGCGTCAACCACGCGTCACTACGGTGGTACGGGACTTGGCCTGACGATCTGCATGAAGCTGTCAGAAATGATGGGAGGGCGGATCTGGGTCGACAGCGAGATCGGCGTCGGATCTACGTTCTCGTTCACAATCGTGGCCGTGCCGACAAAGACGGAAGGCCGGCAGGTTGTTCACACGGGTACGCTCGACGGCAAGCGAATTCTCATCGTCGACGACAACGAAACGAACCGCCAGATTCTGATGGAGCGTCTGCGCAGGTGGAAGATGCACGCCTTCGAGGCCGCCAACGGCAAAGACGCATTGCGATGGCTGGCCGAGAATGACAAGGTCTCGATGGTGCTTGTCGACTATCAGATGCCCGAGATGGACGGACTCCAGCTCGCGCAACGGATCAAGCAGCGATACATCGACATTCCGGTGATCATGCTGAGCTCGATCGGACAGCGACCCAAGGATGCGGCGATCGACGCCTTCATGACCAAGCCGATCAAGCACGAGTATCTGCATCAGACGATGGTGCGGACGCTGACTACGGCAAATGAGGTCAAGACTCCGGAGAAGGTCAATAAGCCAACAGACGCCCTGCTCGGCGAGCGACACCCGCTCCGGATCCTGCTCGTGGAGGACATGGTCGTCAATCAGCAGGTTGCGACAAAGATGCTCGGTCGCCTCGGCTATTCAGCAGACATCGCTTCCAATGGTCGCGAGGGTTACGAAACCGTCAAGACCATCCAGTACGACGTTGTCCTGATGGACATGCAGATGCCGGAAATGGATGGCCTCGAAGCGACACGCCGGATCCGTGCCGAGGCGGACCCCGCGTACCAGCCACACATTATCGCCATGACGGCAAATGCGATGGCCGGGGACCGGGAGAAATGCCTCGAAGCGGGGATGAACGACTACGTCAGCAAACCGGTGCGCCTTGAGGCACTTTCCGAGGCACTCGAGAAGAGTCCGTCTCGCCTTGCGGATTCTGACGGATCGCCAAAGTACACGGCACCCGAAACGCCCGAGCCTTCACGATACCGGCGCTCAACGGACCAACAACCGGATCAGCATCGCCCGAGCACTCCGATGTTCGCCGATTCAGATGACGACTCGTCCGAAATGGGCCCGACCAACGGCAAGGTCTCGACGGCGACCTCGGAACCGACGACTGTCGGATTCAACGGCAAGAGAATCGTAATCGACCAGCAGAAGATTGAGGCTACGGCCGAGCGGCTGCGCCAGCACCTCAACAAACTCGCCGGCGAGGACGACTCGAATTTCCGCAAGATGATCGTCGAGAGTTTTCTGCAGACGGCACCATCGTTTGTGGAGAAGATCGAGACTGCTTTCCAAACCGGTGCGACGGAGGTTATTCAATATGCCGCCCACTCGTTGAAATCGAGCAGCCAGCTTGTCGGTGCGAGCCGACTGAGCAGCCTCTCCTACGAACTGGAATCGCAGAGCCGCGACGGATCACTGGACGGAATGGAAAAGCACCCAATGCTGATTCGTCGAGAATTTGAGATACTGCGTGAGGCAATCACCAGCGCAATGCACCTCATAGTCTAGGGACAACAGAAGACAGACGGCGCTGTCGCCCACGCATCGTCCTCATATAGCTGCATGAGGACTCGAGCGGGAGCGCCCCGTGGAGGAACCTGGATACCCTTCCAACGGGGCGCCCTGCTCACCTTTCCGCTGTTGGCGGTCAGTATTGCTCAAAGACGCGACGGGCCTCGGAAGCGACGAGCTCTCGCAGGTCCGACGGGGACTCAACGCGAACCTGGCTCCCAAAACGGCCTAGCCAACCTGCGATGTACTCGAGGTTGGGAAATTCAAATGAGACAATAACTCTATCGTCGCCAACGGTCTCTTCTAAAATCCGTGCTGGAAGAATGCGCCTGGCACGCTCCCACGCGTCGCGAACAAACGACAGCGTGATCGGGAAAAGATCGTCCGACCCGCGATTTTCGCGGACGTAGCTGTTCAGGTCGAATCCGGCCGGAGGCTCAAATTTCTCGTTTAGGGCCCGGAATGTCTGAATCCGCTCCAGCCGAAAATTGCGGATGGCCTGCCGGAGGTGATCAAAGGCTATCAGATTCCAATGATCTGAATAGTATACCAGGCCAAGTGGATCGATCTGGCGCTTCGTGACCTCGCCTCGACTGGGGACGAGGTATTCGATCAAGGCAGACTGCTGCCGAGCGACTGCCTCCGATATCCGATACCATCGCCCCTCTTCGTCGGCAGACTGATTCACGCGAGAGACCCAGTACGGATCAAGCACCGTCGTCGTGAAAAGCGTATCGAGATAGCGCTTGATGTCCGAAGGAAGAACGGATCGGATTTTCAGCCGAACCTCGTCCGCGTCTGCCCGAAGAGAGGAATCGGGTTGCAGCTTGACAAACGAAATCCCCACAAGAAGCGTCGCTGCCTCCCGGGCACTCAGCATCAGGGGCGGAAGCTGATAGCCGTCAAGAATCTCGTACCCCCCATGCTCACCGTAGGTAAGCGGGACTCCCGAATCGGTAAGGGCGCGGAGATCCCGGAAGATGGTTCGACGGGACACCCCGAAATGCTCGGCAAGATCAAGCGACGACATGCTCGGCTGATTCTGCAGCAGGAGAATCAGCTGAAACAATCGTTCTGTTCGGTTGGCCCGTCGTTCTTCGTTGCTCATCGTCCGCGATCGCTCTTGAGTCACCCAAAACTACGAACTGGACTGCAGCCCCGGGGCAACAATCCCCCAAGATGCAGGATTCCCCGGTAGGCGGCCATGTCGACCACTGACTACATTGGCGGTGAAGCATCCGGATCGTGCGAGGATTCGATCGCAATCCGACAAATCAATCGCAGTGGATCGTCATGAAGCAACGCGCAACCCAGAGCCGGGCCACGATGGCACTTTCTATCCTGCTGCTGTTCTTTCTCCTGGCCGGGACCTCGCAGGCACAGCACCTGTCCTCTCCGAACGGCCGCCTGCAGCTTGACGTAGCGCTCACGCAGCGTGGACAGCCGACGTACACCCTCAGCCTCGAAGACAGGGTCGTCATCCAGGAGAGCCAACTCGGGATCGAGCTGTCAGGTACCCGATCGCTAGTCGACGGTTTTTCCGTATTCAGCGCGGACACGACGTCGACGGATGAAACCTGGTCGCCTGTATGGGGGCAGGAGCGGTCCATCCGGAATAACTACCGCGAACTTGCCGTGACCCTCGTCCAGTCGGGAGACGGTGACCGATCGATGATCCTTCGCTTCCGACTTTTCGACGACGGTCTCGGCTTCCGCTACGAGTTTCCCGCGCAGAACAACCTCCGGAATTTTATTGTCACCGGCGAGAAGTCAACGTTCGACCTGACCGGAGACCACACGGCATTCTGGATTCCCGGTGACTACGACACGAACGAATACGCCTACTCTACGACCCGTCTCAGTGACGTTGATGCCACAATTGGGAGAGACGCCAACGACATTGCGGTGCGAACAATCATAGGGGCAGACTACGTTCAGACGCCGCTCATGCTCAAGTCGGACGACGGCTTGTACGTTAACATCCACGAGGCGGCACTGCAGAACTACCCGGCAATGAATCTTCGTGTTGACCGGGAGCGCTATACCCTGACCGCTCAATTGGTACCGGACGCCGTCGGCAACGCTGCCTACCTGCAGACGCCAACGCACACGCCCTGGCGAACAATTATCGTCTCAGCCGACGCCCGCGACATCCTTCGGTCGCGCACGATTCTCAACCTGAACGAACCTTCGCGGATTTCGGACACCGCATGGATCAGGCCCGCGAAATACGTCGGAATCTGGTGGGGAATGCACATCGGCAAATACACGTGGAACTACTCTGACGTCGGCAACACGAAGCTCGGCGAGACCGACTGGAGCGCGCTCCCACCGAATGGTCGACACGGCGCCACAACGGAAAACACGCGGCGCTACATCGACTTTGCCGCAGACCACGGGTTCGACGGAGTGCTTGTGGAGGGCTGGAATGTTGGCTGGGAAGATTGGTTTGGCCAGTGGAAGGAGGAGGTCTTTGACTTCGTCACACCCTATCCGGACTTCGATGTCGAAGCGGTTACCCGGTACGCCGAATCGAAAGGCGTAGAGCTGATTATGCACCATGAAACATCCGCCTCGGTCACGAACTACGAACGTCGCCTCGACGAGGCCTTTGCCTTCATGAAGCGAAACGGGTACAACTCGGTCAAGACGGGCTACGTTGGTCGCATCATTCCGAGGGGTGAACATCACGACGGACAATGGATGGTCAATCACTACAACCGCGTAGCAGAGAAGGCAGCGGAGAATCGGATTATGATTGACGCGCACGAGCCGGTCCGGCCAACCGGGCTGCACCGCACCTGGCCGAACTGGCTTGCGAGCGAGGCGGCGAGGGGCAACGAGTTCAACTCGGGCTGGTCGCCTACCGGCAACCCGCCTGAGCACGAGACGATTCTGCCGTTTACGCGCCTCATGGGCGGGCCGATGGACTACACACCGGGAATCTTCCAGATTCGATTTGAAGAATTTGCTCCCGAACGGATGGGCCAGATGCGATCGACCGTTCAAACGACGCTGGCAAAACAGCTTGCCCTCTACGTGACGATGTACTCGCCGCTCCAGATGGCCGCCGATCTTCCCGAGAACTACGAAAAACGACTCGACGCACTCAAATTTATCGAGGACGTCGCCGTCGATTGGGATCAGACGGTCGTAGCCGAGGCGGAGCCGGGAGACTACATCACGATCGCTCGAAAGGCGAAGACCGGGGACTCGTGGTTCATCGGGGCAATCACTGACGAGAACCCTCGAACGGCAACGATCAACCTGGATTTCCTCGATGCCGGGCGCGACTACGTCGCAACTTTGTACCTCGATGCACCGGACGCGGACTTCGAATCCAACCCGATGGCGTACCGGATCGAGACGTACCGGGTTTCGAACCGAAATGCGCTGCGCCTGGATCTGGCACGAAGCGGCGGAGCGGCCGTATCGATCCGGCCAGCCTCAGCAACCGACGAGAAACGCATCCGACGCTACAAGAGATAGTCGCTGACGCACTATGGATGCGACTGCCACAGCACGTGGCGAATCATCCACTTGTCGTCGGACTTCTCGAGCTGAAAATAGTCGACGCCCCATTGGGCTGTAAGCTTGGCCGTTGCCGTCTTGTCGAGTACGTCGAGTACTTTGATTTCCTTCGGCGTGTCCGAATCCAGCTTCATCTTGTTGTTCACGTTCCACTTGGACGCGAGGTCGTAAAGCTGATCGTATGTCATAGGGGAACCGCGGTACTCGTCCGCATCCGAACGGCGCCAGAAACCAAACTTCACGAGGTCGCGACTGACGCTCTTGGCAATCCGTTCGGGCTTGACATCGTACAGCCCTTCGACGTAATCGAGTACGGCTGCTTCGACGCCGGCCACGTCTGCCTGATTGAATTCGAGAGCCGATGTTCTGCTGGAGTCCGGGTTAGGGAGTACCATCGCCGCAAGTCCGAAGCTGACAACGGCTCCCAGTAGGGCTGAAACGTAGCGCATGTGTAATCGAGAGTTGTGGATTTACCCTCGCTACGGTCCAGGCGACAATCTTGTTGCCGCCATCCACCACAAAGTGGTCTCACCTCGTCACTCCGGCATCAGATTCCCAGTTCGATGCGGAGCGCGGAGCCCGTCTTCCGTCGCCGGGCCTGGGAAACGGGAAAGTGGACGCCTTCGACGACCCGGTCCGCAGCCTGTTCGATTTCGCGAACGAACATCTCCGGCCCGCCGTCAACCCAATCCCGGAAGGCCAATGTGTCGAACCGATAGTTCGATGCAAAGGCGTCAAGCCGGGCGAGATCGAACTTCCTGGAGCGAGTTCCGGCGCCGATCAGTACCGCATCCAGCGCGTTGCAGCGCTGCTCGAGATGCGTAGGCACCATGAGCAGCGGCTTTCCCAGGTACATGGCTTCGCTCGTGGATTCAAACCCGGCGGTACTGGCAACGCCGGCGCTGCCGGCCATCACTTCAACAAACCGCGTCTGACTGAGCGGGTGCACGATCAGATTACTGCCGTTCGACCGACAATCAGCAAACTCCTGACTCACATCGGTGAAGCAGTACATCTGCAGGTCGGGGCGTCGCCGGCTCATGTCCTCAATCTCGTTCAACAGTTCCGGTCGCCACAGGTACACGAGATAATGCGGACCTGGCGTAGACCGGCTGGAAAGCACGTTGGAGCGAAGCAGGGGAGGAACGACACCGAGCCGCCGCCTCGGGACGTCTTCGGCAGGATATAGCGAGAGGCCGAGCCTGCGACTCGCACCGAACGAGCAAACACTCGTGAACCACGTCATCGCACGTCGCTCGATTCGCGCGCTCGCCGGAAACGGATACCGCGGATGAAAGAACATGTGCTGATGCGCAATTGCGACCGTCGGCACCGTGACGCCGCGTCGCATGTGCAGCAGGCCTACGAGCGGTTCAAAGAAATTGACGATCACGTCGGGAGCTGTGCGCTCGATCGCAACCGCAATTCGTTCGATGCTCTCGACGTAGCGCGTTGCCAATCGGCCGCTTGACCGCAACGTCTCAAACCAATCGATTGCGCGCGATTGACCGTCCATTATCAGCGCAGGGCTTTCATATCGAAGTATTGGTGTAGTGCCGAACGCGTCCGAAACAAAAGAGGGGAGCGGACCGCTAGCGGCTCCCCCCACCAGGACCTCCACAATCTCGTGACCGGCATCGCAAAGAATCCGGTGTAAGGCTATCGCCTGAGTGACGTGTCCGCGGCCCTGGCCCTGTACGACAAAGAGAATTTTCATTGTTGAATCTGATTTCAGTCCGCCGCGACGACAGGTCTTTGTTCGCCGATGGATAGCGCCTGCCTGAGTGCCGCAACGAGCGGCACCGGAGTCGCCGTTAAGTCGATCGCCGCACTTTCCATGACACCAGACTGCGTCCGCGCGGCCAGTTCGGCAATCCACTCGACCAATTCCAGGCGACCGTCGTGATGCTCCACAAGCGCCGTACAGCTTTCAACCCAGTCGCCCGTGTTGCAATACTGAATGCCGTCGATGTATCGCATTTCCGGATGGTGGATGTGTCCGCAGATGACACCGTCTGCCGAACAGTCACGAGCGGTCTCCGCGATTGCGGACTCGAAGTCCGCGATGTACTGCACCGCGCGCTTGGTCTTCTGCTTCAGATAGGCCGACAGTGACCAATAGGGCATCCCCAGACGGTTTCGCAACTGATTGAACCATCGGTTGAGCGAGAGCGCCACCCGGTAGGCGGACGCTCCGAACACCGACAGCCATTTCGCATGCTTGACGATGCCGTCGAACTGGTCGCCGTGGACGACCAGCATCTTCCGTCCGTTGGCGAGCCGGTGCGTCCACTGAAGAGCAATCTCGATCTGGGCAACGGCGAAGCCGATGTACTTCCGCAGGAACTCGTCGTGGTTTCCCGGGATGTAGATCACGCGCGTTCCTTCGCGAGCGTGACGCAGGATCTCGTTGACAACGTCGTCGTGCCCCGAATCCCAGAACCACGATCGCTGCAGCGCCCAGCCGTCGACAATGTCGCCGACCAGAAAGAGTGTTTCGGCGGAATGACGCCCGAGGAAGTCGGCAAGAAACGCGGTCTGGCTGTCGCGGGTGCCGAGGTGAAGGTCCGAGATCCAGATGGTCCGGTACTGGCATTCGGGCGCTGAGGAGCCCGTGCGGCCGTTTGGCATGAGCGGATTGATGACGCCTGTTTGCCGCGCATGCAGTCCGGGCATTGCGCCCGGCTGCACGAGCGGTAATCACGCCAACAACGATACTCAGCCCGGATTATGTAGGGATTATCCCTGGATTATGGATCTGTGAGGAATGGTCAGCGCGTGCTGCGAACGAGCACGATGGACTTATCCGGAAAGCCCGGACCAAAATCGGCGATCGACTCTACCTCGACGGATACGCGTCGCGCGGCGCGCTCGAGTTGGGCAATTTCGTCCGTCAGGTCGCCACCCTTCAGACAAAGGAGGCCGGGAGGCCAGCAATCATCGACCGTCTCGGCGGGTATGCGGACCCGCTTGTGCCAATCCCACAAGGTCGTCAGCGAAGCCGCCGCCCGTGACACCGAGTAGTGGGCCTTACCCCTCCACTGCTCTGCGCGGCCGTTCCACACCGACAGATTCGACAGCCCGAGTTCAGCAGCCATCTGCTCGACGGCGCGAGCCTTCTTGCCGATCGAGTCGACCGCAACGATTGAGCACGATGGAAAGCAGACCGCGAGCGGGATGGCCGGCAGGCCGCCGCCCGTTCCCCAGTCGACGATTATCGATCCGGTAATAAACGGCCTGCTGGCAAGGGCCAGTGAGTGCACGACGTGTCGGTTGTAGACATCCGCGGTATCCTTACGCGAGATCAGATTGACGCGCGTATTGATCTCGAGGAGTCGTTCGACGTAGTGATGGAGTCGCTCCGACTGCTCGGGGCTCAATGCTGGAAGCTCAGCCATCGACCGCACGACCGGCACCGCGTTTCAGCAGCACCATGAGGATTGAGACATCGGCCGGACTCACTCCACTGATGCGAGATGCCTGACCAAGATTCTGCGGTTGAATACGCGAAAGTTTTTCGCGCGCCTCATGTGTGATCGTCTCCAGGCCCCGGTAGTCGAACGCTTCAGGGATCTTCCATGACTCGAGCTTCGACATCTTCTCGACCATTTCCGCTTCGCGATCCAGATAGCCCGCGTACTTGAGCTCGATCTCGACCAGCGTTGCGACGGGTTCGGGGCTGTCAAACTCGACCACCAGGTCTGTCGCGCCGACATGTTCGAGGGCCGCCACGAGATCAACCTCGGGCCTGAGAGCAACACGAGCAATTCTTTCCGGGCGTTCGATCGGAGAAGTGCCCCGGGCGGTGAGGAACGGGTTGATTTCGTCCGGCGCGAAGTTCGTGGACTCCACGGCCGTTCGTGTTTTGTCGATGGCGTCGCGCCGGCGCATCATCCGATCGTATCGGTCGCGATCAACTGCGCCGATCTCAAAACCAAGGGCTGTCAGGCGCTGATCCGCATTGTCCTGCCGCAGGAGCATTCGATGCTCGGCGCGAGACGTGAACATCCGATACGGCTCGTCGGTCCCTTTCGCGACGAGGTCGTCGATCAATACGCCGATGTACGCCTGTGATCGTTTCAGGATGAGCGGCTCATCGCCCCGAATCGATTGTACGGCGTTGATGCCCGCGATCAATCCCTGCGCGCCCGCTTCTTCGTACCCCGTGGTGCCGTTGATCTGGCCGGCGAAGAACAATCCGTCGACGTGCTTCGTCTCCAGAGAGTACCGGATCTGGTACGGAGGAAAGTAGTCATACTCGATAGCGTATCCGGGCCGAAGCATGTGCACGTTCTCAAGGCCCGGTACCTTCCGCAACGCCTCATACTGGACGTGCTCCGGCAGACTCGTCGAGAAGCCATTGACGTAGACCTCGTCGGTGGTCCATCCTTCCGGTTCGAGGAAGAGCTGGTGACCGTCCTTATCGGCGAAGCGATCGATCTTGTCTTCGATCGATGGGCAATATCGCGGTCCGCGGCCCTGAATCCTTCCGGCGAACATCGGGCTTTCGTCGAAACCGGTTCGGAGGACGTCATGGACGTCAGCGTTGGTGTAGGTGATCCAGCAGGAGAGTTGTTTTTCCGGGAGCGCCGTTGTGAGGAAGGAGAACGGACTAGCCTTGGGGTCACCGGGCTGCTCCTCGACGCGAGAAAGGTCGATGGTCCGACCGTCGATTCGAGGAGGGGTGCCCGTCTTGAGGCGTCCGCTTTCGAAGCCGAGTCCCTGCAGACAGGCGGTCAAACCGGTGGAAGCGCCTTCGCCCATTCTCCCGCCGCCGTAGTTTCGGCTTCCGATATGGATGAGGCCGTTCATGAACGTGCCGCTGGTCAAGACGACGGCGCGGGCAGCGAACGATTGTCCGAGGTTGGTGATGACACCGGTGACGCGGCCGTGCTCGACCAGCACTTCGGTCACCATGTCAGCCCTCATGAAGAGGTTCGGGATGGCCTCGAGTTGGCGGCGGACGGACGCGGCATACATCATGCGGTCGCATTGTGCTCGCGGACTCCAGACAGCGGGGCCCTTTCGCTGGTTGAGCATGCGGAACTGAAGTCCGGATTCATCGGTTGCGAGGCCCATCACACCGCCGAGGGCATCAATTTCCCGGGCGATCTGGCCTTTGCCGATTCCGCCGATGGCCGGGTTGCAGGACATCTGCCCAATGGCCTGCAGGTTCATGGTCACGAGGAGGGTGCGTGCGCCCATTCGTGCGGCGGCGGCCGCAGCCTCGGCGCCGGCGTGGCCGCCGCCGACGACGATGACGTCAAAGGAGTCGTATGCGAACGAATTCGGCAAGGCGGCGCGTCTAGATGTGCGTTAGGCTGGGCTGAGCGGGAGGGGGGTGGAATGAAATGCGGGAAACGCGGTTCCTTGCATGATTGTGTGACGGTTGCCCCGGAAGGATAAACAGGCATTTCTGCATTTGGACGGTTCGGCCCGGCACGATTAGTTTGTCACCGGGGAGGAGGATCGGGTGGCCCCCTCGTGGACCGGCTCCGACCGCTCCCTCACACCTTCCGACCAACCGCCTCTCCAATGCAGCACACCATGCGCTGGTATGGGCCATCCGACCCCGTACCACTCTCACACATCCGACAGGCCGGTTGCTCCGGCGTCGTAACAGCCCTCCACCACGTACCCGTCGGCGAAGTCTGGACCATCGACGAAATCGAAAAACGTCGAAACGAAATTCGGAACGCCGGGCTCGACTGGACCGTGATCGAGAGCCTCCCCGTCAGCGAAGACATCAAAAGACGCACCGGACACTTTCGCGCGCACATCGAAAACTACCGCGCGTCGCTCCGAAACGTCGCCGCCTGCGGACTCAAAGTCGTCACGTACAACTTCATGCCCATCCTCGACTGGATGCGCACGGATCTCGTCTATCCCATGCCCGACGGCAGCCGGGCACTTCGTTTCGAACGGCTCGCCTTCATCGCGTTCGACGTCTTCCTGCTCAAGAGACCCGGCGCAGAAACAGACTATTCGGATGACGAAATCGCGGCTGCCCGCCAACGCCTCGACAAGATGTCTCCGCAACAACGCGACAAACTCTTTCACACGACACTGCAGGGCCTTCCCGGAAGCGACGAGCACTTCACTCCAGAACAAATACTCTCTGCTCTCGAGCTCTATCGCGACATCGACGCCCGCACCTTGAAGGAACACCTCTTCGAGTTTCTTCGCGAAGTAGTGCCGACGGCCGATGACGCCGGACTCCGACTCGCGATTCATCCGGACGACCCGCCATTCCCGCTTCTCGGGCTCCCGCGAATCGTCAGCACGGAAAAGGACGCGCGCGAACTACTCGACTCAGCGCCTTCATCCGCTAACGGACTCTGCTTCTGCACAGGCTCGTACGGGGTTCGGCCCGACAACGACCTGGCCGGGATGGTCAAGCGACTCGGTGACAATATCCACTTCATCCACCTGCGTGCCACACGACGCGATGGGGCCGGCAATTTCTACGAGGCCGATCACCTCGACGGCGACGTCGACATGTATGACGTTGTCTCCGAAATCGTCGACCTCGAGGGGCGACGGAACGAGTCGATTCCGATGCGACCCGATCACGGCCATCAGATGCTCGATGATCTCGAAAAAACGACGTATCCAGGATATAGCGGGATCGGCCGGCTGCGCGGACTCGCCGAGATCAGGGGGCTTGAGCTCGGCATTCGTCGAAACAAAGCGTCCTGACGAACTCACAGAACGAGCCGGTACGGTTCAATCCGGCATCGTGACGGTGTATTCCCTGCGAATACTCAGGTACTTCAAAAACATCGCTCCCGCTGACCCGTGCAATGATCGTCACAAGATTTGACGGACTCGCAACGGGCGTCGAACAACACCGTCGACGCGAGTCGAGCGACGCACGATCGCGTGACGCAAATCGAACGACACGAATCGAACGACACGAATCGACCTTACAATGAGACACGTCTCCCCACGACCGACCAATCCGCGTCTCAACGCTGTTGTGCTGATGTTGCTGCTGACAGCCGGACTCACCGGCTGTTTCCTGAACAACAATCCGACACCCGCACAGGAGGCGTCAGACGCCGAGGCCGCTCCAATCGCGCCCCCTCTCGAGGAAATGAAGCCGACCAAGTTCAATATGAACACGGCGAGTGAATCGGACTTCATGACGATACCGGGCGTCGGCGAGCGAATGGTACGCGAGTTCCTTGAGTACCGGCCGTACAACTCGATCGTCCAGTTCCGTCGCGAGATCGGGAAATACGTTGACGAATCCCAGGTCGCAGAATACGAGAAGTACGTCTTCGTACCCGTCGATCCGAATAACAGCGATGCCCAGACGATGATGCAACTTCCAGGCGTCGACCAGTCCGTCGTGGACGAGTTGGACCTGATCAAGCCGTTTCAGTCGAAAGATGATTTCGTCGCGGCGCTGTCAGAGTACGTCACCCCGCAGCAACTCGCCGAAGGCCGTGCCTTTCTAGTTGAGGAATAACCTCGACTACTTGCCGATGCAGAACCGCGAAAAGATCTGACCGAGCACGTCCTCGCTCGTAATCTCCCCGGTTATCGATCCGAGTTCGTGAAGTGCGGTCCGAAGATCGATGGCAAGCAAATCACCGCTGACGTTTTGTGTCAGATTCTCGAGCGCAGAAATGACGGCCCGCGACGCTGCGTTCAGATGTTGAACATGACGCTGGTTCACGACGATGGGTGACGCGTCCGCGCTGCTCAGATCACCTGCGGCGGCGGTCGTCAACCAATCCACGAGGGGTGACAACTCAGCCGCGTTGGAACGGGCGCTTGTTGCCGACAGCTGAATCGACTCGCCGAAACCCGACTTCACCTCGTTCGACAGATCGGCCTTATTGCGGATGACCATCATCGGCGTCGCGCCCAGTCGCCGCCGCAGCGACGTCACAAACAATTGCTCTCCGGTGTCAACTGGAAGACTCCCGTCGACGACATACAACACGACATCGGCCGTATCAAGCGCGGCGGAGGCTCGACGAACGCCCTCTGCCTCGATCTCGTCACCCGTCTCGCGCAGACCCGCCGTGTCGACAAACGAATATCGGACGCCGCCAATTTCCGCCTCCGCTTCGATCTCGTCGCGCGTGGTCCCCGGCGTTGGGCTGACGATTGCCCGATCGAAACCCACGATCGCATTCAGGAGAGTCGACTTGCCCGCGTTGGGCTTGCCCCCGATCACCACCCGCACACCGTCGCGGACAAGCCGGCCCGACCGATACGACGAGGCGAGCTGAGCCAGGAGATCCCGGGATCGAGTCAAGAGGGCAGTCAACTGCGATCGATCAGCGAACTCCACGTCTTCCTCTGAAAAATCGAGCTCGAGCTCGATGAGCGATGCAACATCGAGCAGCTCCTGTCGAAGCGTTGACAGCACCTGAGAATAGCGACCCGTAAGCTGATTCAGCGAGATGCGATGCGCGAGAGTCGAGCCCGCATGGATGAGGTCCGCAACGGCCTCGGCCTGCGCCAGGTCGAGCTTTCCGTTGAGAAATGCCCGCTGTGTAAACTCACCAGGATCCGCAAGACGTGCTCCGGCATTGAGCAGGCACTCGAGTATCAGCCGCGCCGCCACCTCTCCGCCGTGACAGGAGAATTCCACCACGTCCTCGCCGGTCGATGATCGCGGAGCGCGAAAGAGGGTGGCGACAACCTGGTCAATTCGCTTTCCATCCGGACCTGTTACGTATCCGAAGTGCACGGTGTTGGCGGGCGCATCGGCGAGGGGAGAAGAACCTGAAAAAACCGCTGAGCCGATCTTCAGCGCGTCCGATCCACTAACGCGAACAACCGCGAGTGCGGAAAGACCTCTGGCCGTCGCAATTGCCGCAATCGAATCCGCTTGGGTTAGAGACCGGGTCGAAGCGACGGATGATTCATGATCTGACGCGTCCCGAGTCATGGCGGTCAGCGCTTTGCTTTCTTGCGCTTGGTGCTCCCCGAACTGCCGTTAGTCGACACGGTCGCAAGCGCCGGCTTCAATCCACCCTCCTCAGCGGCAGCCTTCTCCTTCTCAAGGTTGTGGTTGATCCACTTCTGCTGAACGGCCGTGAAGATGTTGTAACAGAGGTAATAGAGGCTCAATCCGGACGCGAAGCGGTTGAAGATCGCGAAGATCATCACGGGCATCATGTACGTGAACATCTTCATTTGCGGATTCGAAGGTGAAGAAGACATCTGCACCTTCATCTGCACAATCATGGATAGACCCATCAGCAGCGTAAATCCGGCCACGTAATCGCCATAGAAAGGGATGTCGAACGGAAGCGAAAGGATTTTGTCCGGCGCCGAAAGGTCGTGTGCCCAGAGGAATCCCTGCTGTCGAATCTCAATGGACTGCGGGAGAAATCGCCATAGCGCAATGATCACCGGATACTGCAGCAGCATCGGGAGACACCCGCCAAGCGGATTAACCCCTGTCTCCTTGTACAGCTTCATCATCGCTTCCTGCTGCTTCTGCGGATTGTCCGCATAGCGCTCCTTCAACGCCTCCATGCGCGGCTGCAGATCGCGCATCTTCGCCATGCTCTTGAACGAAGACTTCGTCAGCGGATACAGCACGATCTTCATCAGCAGGGCCAACAGGATAATCACGATCCCGTAGCTCGGAATGAAGGAGTGCATGAACCGGAACAATGGAATGAAGACGAACTTCGCAAGCGGACGAACCATCCATTGGATCCACTGCCACCCGTAATCGACCATGTCGTACAGATGAAGCTTGTAGGACGCGAGCGCGAAATAGTCCATCGGACCGGCGTAGATCCGGAAGTGCTGTGGTTCACTTCCCTGAACGCCCATTTCGAGAAGTCCCTCGAAGTGAATGTCGTAGCCGATCTCACCGGGTTCACCGACGCGGGCACCGAAGATCTCCGCGCCACGTGTCGTCTGGTCCGGCATTACGATGGCGGCGAAGTACTGGCTCTTGATTCCGATCCAGTCGACCTTTCCGCTCAGCTGTCGGGTGCCGTCCTCATTCCGCATCAGAACAACCTTCTCAACTTCGCCGCCGGAGCGCGCGAACACACCCGCGCTCTGCGACTCAACTTTCGGATTGTCCTCGGAGAACGGGATGGCACCGTCCCACACAAGTTCGTAGCCCTCCGCGGTTGAATACGCGGAGGCGTTGGTCTGGGAAACGGTCAGATCAATCTGGTAGGAATCCGGATCGAACGAATAGGTCTGCGTGATCGTGCCCGAACCAATCGTCGTCGTGAACGCGATCTCCACATCGTCTCGATCGACAATCACCCGATCACGAGCGGATGAGTTGAAGTAAAGCGTCCGCGTGTCAACGGCGTGCGACGTAGGGGTGGTGAACTGCAACGCGATCGCCCCCGCACGCGTCGTGTCGACAAGCTGAACCGGCGTCTCACGGTCCGGCCGATCGTACTTCTTCATCTCGAGCGATCGGATCGTCGCGCCCTTCGTTGACAGCACGACGCGGAAGACTTCGTTTTCGACAGTGATCAGTCGTTCATCACCCGTGGAGGCCGATGCGAACAACGAGTCAGACACCGGCCGCAGTTGGCTCGGCTCGGTAATCACCGGGCCAGTCGCCTCCTGGCGCGGCTCGTCGGGCCGCACCTGTTCGACCTGTTCGCGCGATTCGGCATTCTCCGCGGCCTGGCGCGTCTGCTGTGGCGCTAGCCAGAACAGCCAGACCATCATGATGAGGCCGATCAGCACGGTTGCTGTGACTACGTTGCGATCCAAAGCTGAAACCTGTTAAGCGGGATGTGTGAGTGGACCAGAAAACGGAGGCACTCGAACGACGTTCCCTTCTGTTAGCTGTTTGTATCTGAGTCCGCGTGCAGGACCTTCGCCAAGGCGCGCTCGAGTTTACGCAGTGCCGAAACCGTGTCCGGACCGACGGCGCGTTCCGATACCCGTCCTTCACCGCGGAAAAGCACCATCGCCGACACCTGCCATCCCTCGGGGATCGTGAGGTTGTCCATCAGTCGCCGATTCTGCTGGAAAGCCGCGCGCAGGAGCCGTTTCAGGCGGTTGCGATCGACTGCACGTTTTACGCGCCGAGGCACGCTGAACCCGATCTGGTACGGAACCGTGGTTCCGGAAGATTCGCGGGGGCTGATTCGGTACAGAATCCGTACAACTCCGTGCGAAACCGTACTCGGCAGTGTCGAATACGAGCCATCCGGCAACACCGCGGGGGAAGGAGCCTTCGACCCGCGACCGGCGAAAAGGGCGCCAATCAGACTGCGGCGCTTGAGACGATAGGCACGCGGAAACGAAAGAAGCCGGACGCCGCCGTGAGCAGCGACACCGGCCTCAATGCCGTGATTACCGGCTTCATCCGCGCCATGCACAACTACTTGCCGGGACGGGAGTCGGACACCGTGAGGACCTTACGGCCTTTCGCGCGGCGACGCGCAAGCACCTTGCGACCATCCTTGGTCTCCATTCGCGACCGGAATCCGTGCTTGTTCGCCCGTTTGCGCCTGCTGGGCTGGTATGTTCGCTTCATTTATTCTACGGCGTACTCGTACGCGTCTGTGTTCCAAAAGGATATATCAGAAGACTAGACTCGCTGCGTCTGATTTTTTGGCAGAACGACTAATATACGAAGTCTCCAAGTCATTTCAATGTGAAACTTGACAACCGTCCGGGGGGCACGTACCTTCGATGCCCTGCCGTAAATTCGGGAGGAGCAGGCATCCATCGTCGCCCTCATCAAAGCGCGACCGACCTGCTCCAGTGCGGGAATAGCTCAGTTGGTAGAGCATCAGCTTCCCAAGCTGAGGGTCGCGGGTTCGAGTCCCGTTTCCCGCTCACGCTGCCAAATGATCCGGACTTGCGGTCGTGACTCAAAAACGGGCGGTTAGCTCAGCTGGTTAGAGCGTCTGGTTTACACCCAGAAGGTCGCGGGTTCGAATCCCCCACCGCCCACCATTTCTCGCCGCCAGGGCGTCCGCCACAACAATCCCGAAGGACTTTGAATGAAGCACGCGGCCCAGCCTGCTTCGTTGGTCGTTAATCCTTCATCCCCCCACGGCAATCCTGCGGACAAACGTCACAATAGCCCCAACGAGCTCGGAATCAACGGGTAGGTCCGGATTGCTGTACGACGCCACCTGAGTCCCCCGGTCGGCCGGCACGTCCTTCAGAATATGGTTCATACCGGGAATCACCAGCAGCGTTGCGTTCGGACTGAATTCCGCGAGCCGTTGCGCGTCTGCAACCTTAACCTGGATATCCGTTCCGCCCTGCACGATCAGCTTCGGCTTCTCCACTGCACCAAGCACTTTCGCCGGGTCAAGCTTGAACCACGACGACAGGTACGACTGAATCGACGGCCGGAAAAGGGTGACAAGTTGAGTCGGCAGGTCGTCGACTGTCTCACCTGCCGTTAGCTGGCTCATCGCGGAGTCTGCTCGCGCGAGGAGTGGCTCAGGAAGCTGGGCCGCCAGCTGCTCGTGCAGCACCTCGGTCGCCGGTCTGCCGGCACCGGCGATCGTGACAACTCCATCTACCGCCGCACTACTCGCTGCGAGCGAAACGAGTAGCGCCCCCTCCGAGTGACCCGCGAGAACGATGCCAGAGAACCGTGTGTCATCGGCGAAACGCCGCACCCACGAATTCACGTCTACAGCGAACGTATCGATACGCAGATCCTTCTCTCCCAACAACGAAGTGCTCGAACCGATTCCCCTTTTGTCATACCGTATCGTCGCGATTCCACTGTCACGAAGCGCCTCGGCGAGCAGGCGAAGGCTGTTGTTCTTGCCCGGGATCAACGCGGAGTTGCCGTCACGATCCGTTGGGCCCGAGCCCGCAACCAGAATCACCAAAGGAAATGGAACCGCCGTGTCCGGCATCAAGAGTGTGCCGCTCAACGTTCCTTCTCCCGTATTGGCGGTCACCGTCTCGCCTCCGGCCGACGATTCGGTATCAGCCACAGCGGCATCAGACGAACCCGGAACCGTCCGTTTCAGCCCGAAGGAACCGGTGGCCCCCGCCTGCGAGAAGCGCCCTCCTATCGCGTCCTCTGTCATCTCACCCTCGAAGGTAGCGAGACCCGGACCGGCGGGGAGTTCAAAATGAACGGTTCCTTCCGACGCCGACACATTCTTCAAAGGCAGACCATGCGCTCCCTGCTGCGGAATGTCGATGGTTGCCGACTCCGGAGAGAAATGCGTCTGGATGCCTAGCTCAATCCCTCCAACATGGATCGCACCGGTCCAGTTACCGTAGAGCGTGGTATCGACAACCGTCTGAGCCATGGTCGACACTGTGATACAAGAAGAAAAACCGACCAGCAGAAGAACCGAGAGATGTGAGCGAAATATCGTAGCCATGTGTCTGTTGAGGAAGTCAATTCCGCGATTGTCCAAACGTACGCAACGGCGAGACACCCATGAGCGAAGAATCGCGCAAAAGAGAACCTGGTCAGACTGGCACGACTTCGATTTCCTGGTCTCTCAGCTGTCTGTCCATCCGGTATCGGCGGATCATCAGCATCGCCAGAAAAAGAATCGCGATGACCATCGCTATACGGGAATACCGCCGGAGCATCTCCAACGGCGCTCGAAGCGCAATCGACGCGGCCAGAACCAATCCAAAGCCGCCGCCCAGTCCGATTCCACCAAGAACCGTGGAAACTGCTTCATAGCCAAAGCTGTCAACGATGAGCGACGCCACCACACCGCCGAGTATCGCACCGCACAATGCCGTACTGACGAGCAGTGCAAAGCTGTGAAAGACGCGAAGCGCAATCTGATGTGATTCCTTCGTAATGGCCTCAATCCTCTTATCCCGACCGGGAAAGAGCCACGACCTTACGACACGGCACTCCTTCCAGTCAGCCTTTCAAAAACGTGTCCGTCGACTGACATTCGCACCCGGTTCGCATCAAACGCATCACCAAGACGCCAGTCCGTTCGCTGAATGGTAACGCCGTCAAATCGTTCGTGCAACAGACCGGGAGTTGCCCTTGCGATTGTTTCGAAGCCGAGCTCAAGACAATAAGACTGCAGTTCCGTTGAGAAGTGTCGCCGCATCCCGAATGGATACGAAAAATGCCGCATGCGTTGACCGAGCATCTGCTCGAGGTGATCCCTGCAGATATAGATCTCCTCTTTTGCCGTTTCGAATGGCAGCTCCGAGAGCACGAAGTGGTTGTGTGTATGCACCCCGATTGTGTGCCCGGCGTCGCGCAGCTCTCTGACCTCCGCACTCGAAAGGGGACGTGTACGTGAACCCTTGTAGCGAAGACGGTCCTCGTAGTATGCCGCGATCTCCGAATCCGTGGCCCAGTCTCGCATCGGACCCGTATTTACGTAGAAGGCCGCCTGAACGTCCAGCTCTTCAAGAAGCGGAATCATCTCGTGCCAGTCGACATAGTTGTCGTCAAAGCTGAGAAAGGCGACTCGCCCGCCCGACTTCGTGTCCGTCCGGACGTATTCATTTGCACCGACGAACCGGTAACCTTCCGATCGCAGTCGCCTGATTGTCTCGCTGAAAGCCGCACGCTCGCCTGCCTCCACGTTGTGAAAATAGAGGCCCAGTCGATCCGGCCAGCCACGATTGAGCAACCCGGCGTGGACGCCGCCGATCAACTTCTGCGTCAACTCTTTCATGAGCGGCTGTTGACCTCGATGGCGCGCTCGTACGCTTCCATCAACATCGGATAGTTGTGATCCGCCGTATACCGGTCACGATGCTCTTTGAGGGCATTCGTTCGCATCTGTTGAACCTGGCCCTCGTCCGCGAAGAAGCGAAGCACCGACTCCCGCAACGCAGTCGCGTTACCCGCCTCAAACTTGAGCCCGGTAAACCCGTCTGCGACGAGTTCTCCGATTGCACCGATGTCGGAAACGATGACCGGCGTCCCAAGTGAGAATGACTCGATGACGACTCGTCCGAAGGTCTCGTAACATTCCGATGGTGCGATCATCACTGCCGCCTCCCTTATCCGATCGAAAACGTCATTCGGCGGAAGACGACCCAGCCAGGTAATCAGAGGGTTCTCATCCGCCGCGCGCCGAACCTCTTCGGCAAGCGGACCGTCGCCGACGATCACAAGCGGACGCGTCACCCGCTCGTCGTTCCAGGCCTTCAACAACGTACGCACACCCTTCTCTTCCGAGAGTCGACCGACGAATAGCGCGGTGCCGGATGATCCGTCTCCGGGCGTAAGGGCCGTCTCAACGAAGTGGGGCTTGACGACAATCCGCTCCGGGTCCAGCCCGCCCGCGATGTACTTGTCCCGTGCGAAGTTTGTCAGGGCGATGTTGACGTCGATCTTCGTATTCCAGGTATCAACCCGCTTATGCACATAGAGCATCGACGCCAGGACCGACGACGCGACTTTACTTTCGCGGTAACACGCGTGCTGCACGGCCGGCAAGGCAAACGAGCGTCCGATGCACTCTTCACAGACCTTTCCATCGCGCATCAGGATCGACTTCGGGCAGAAGAGGCGATAGTTGTGCAGCGTCTGAACAACTGCGGCGCCGGCCCGTTTTGCGGCGTAGTACGCCGACGGCGAGATGAGCGGCATCGTGTTGTGGAAGTGTACGACATCCACATTCTGCTGCTTCAACAACCGCCCGAGGTCGCGCGTGGTGCGCGTATTCCAGAAGGATTTCGCGGCGACAGCAAACTGATTGAAGCCGGTAATCACGTCGTTATGCGCGGTGTACCGTCTAACGCGATGCCCCCTGCTTTCAAGCAACGAGCCCTCAGCTTCAAAAACTCTGTCTTCTCCCCCCGTCTGCTGGTAATAGTTGTGGACGAGAAGAACGTGTAACGATCGTGCAGACATTGTGACTGGGGAGAATCCCCTTCAAGCGGAACAACCTGTGGCAAAACAGCTCCGTTCGATGCCACCCCAGATGAATTAACGAATCCGACCGCCGGAATTGCTTTGCCGGACAGAAAAATGACCATCCGTTAACATACGGTCATCCGATCCGGTCAATCCGGCTAATTCAGCACGTTCATCCCCTGCTCAAATACGATATCAACCGGAATCCCAGCGTCCGCCAGCCGGTCCAGATCTGACTGCAGCAACGGATCGATCAAGGCGTATTGTTCCACAAAATCGGCAACTGCGGCCTTGTCTCCATCGCCCTGGAGCATCAGAAGCCGGGCCGAAAGCGAATCGGTGGCGGCCTGCATCTTGTCGAATTCGACCCGATAGCGACCATCATCAGAGCGAGAGAACGCACCCATCTCCTTGAAGAAGTTGAAACGGATCATGTTGGCCTTTCCGTGCGCACTCGATGCGCCGAAGCGAACAGAACGAAAGATCCCGGCGAGAAACGTGGTGTAGTTATCCATCAGGTCGACATCGAGTTCGCCCATCTCCTTCAACGCTGATACCATGTAGAGTCCAAGGATATCGGCCTTGCCCTCCTCGATCGCGGAGTAGTATTCCTGAAGCGCGTTGCGGACCGTCGTCGGGTCGTTCGTTATTGTGTTCTTCAAGCCGAGCCCATGTGCAACCTCGTGCAGCATCGTGTTCTCGAAGAACGCATCGAACGTAAGGTGGTCCTGCTGATCGTCTGCAATGAGCTCATTCGAAATCGGCACCATGATTTCGTCGAACTTCGCACGCATCGCGTTCTTCAGCTGCAGCCGGCGCGAACCCTTGGCCGCCTGGACCCGCTCGTCATTCGGTAGATTGATGGCTATCGTCTTCGATCCCGCGTTGGCGTGACCCGCATAGTAGATCACGTCATAGGCATTCAGATCAGAATCGGTGCCGGGCTCCTCAGCTTTGTACTCGGGATCAACCGGAATGCCACGCTGCAGCGCGGGCAGCAGCCTGGCATAGGCGGCCAACCGCCGGCTCCACTCGACATCCTTCAAGAGCACATACGCCTCGGCTCCCGCCTTGTAACCGAACAACTCGTCTTCGTAAACCTCGATCGGACCAATCACAACATCAATCTCGTTGTCCTTCATGTCCATCCAGGCCATATCACTTTCGTAATAATCGTCCGACTCAAGCGCGTCTGCCCGAAGTCTCAGATAGGAGCCAAACTCCTTGTCTTCGGCAAGCTCGGCCGCTTCGCGAAGATACTCAGCCGCCTTGGAGAGCTGCGCCCCGTACTCACCGCTGAACGGAATCGCCTGAAGTGCCCCGGACGCGTCCCGGCGAACGACGGTATAGAGATTCCTGAGTGCCTCGTTGTTAACGGCCGCCCGCTCGAACTCGTCCCGTGTCATATCGCTGGGGTAGAACCGGGCGCCAAGCGGCTTCGGGCCAACACCCTCGATGAACGGCGCGTTGTCGTCCAGCCGATCCCACGGACCATAGTTGATCTCGGCGAAACGGCGCAGTGCAGGGTCACTGATCGATGAAAGCAACTCCGCCTTGCTACCATAAGCCTGAAGCCAGAACATGTCGTCCATCGCGTCCGCGGCCTTCATCAAGAGGGGCAGCAGTTTCTTCTGGTCGTTATTCAGATGCGAGAGATCAGCAGTAAGCCGGACGAGTTTGTACTTCGCCAGCAGATCGGTGTTTGCCTGAACATCACTCTTCGGCATTGCAGCACTTTCCTGATCATCTCTAGTTATCGAATCGCACCCATTCAGAAGCACCGCAGTCAGAACGATGGCGGCGAGTCTGTGGATCGTGCGAACAGACCGATTCTGTTTTCCAGTCATAATTGTGATCGGTGTTGAGGAGACCTCATAAACCGATGGCTCGTTGTCAGTCCAGGACGGTCCGCTTCTCGTTCGGGTCAACGGTTTTCACGAAGCCGTCAACACCTCGGGAACGAAGTCGGTCAAGACCCCTGCCGGCCTCTTCGCGGGTCGAGAATACCCCGAAGTTTACTCGATAATACAACTTTGAGTCCACGCGAATTTGATAGATCCACGCTCCCTCGGTCCCTTCAGCGACCTTTCGCGCTGCCTCCTCGGTCTCAAACGAACCGAGTTGAACGGTGAATTCGGCAGATTCAACCGGTTTGGACGAATTCCGCGGCTGTACCTGGTCCTTATCCAGACTCAACGCCGCCTGTGAATCGGAGGTCATGCGACCCGAAACAAGACGAAGCCGTACGCGCCCACCCGCATCGCCGAACCCAAGCTCCCTCGCCGCCGCTTCCGAAACGTCCGTGATGCGATCCGGAACGTAGGGTCCGCGATCGTTGATTCGCACGACGACGCTGCGACCCGTGGCAAGTGAGGTGAGTTCAACGGAGGATCCGAGCGGAAGCGTCCGATGAGCCGCAGTGAGTGCCTGTGGATTGTACGCCTCCCCGGAAGTGGTTCGGCGGCGCCGGTCCGTGTCCGGATAGGGTATCGCCCATCCTTCCTGGACCAGAGCAGGTCGAATCGGTCCGGCACTGTTGCCTTGCGCTACGCTTGGCTGCACCCATACAAATTGGGCGCCCGTCAGCAACACAACGGCCAGAATGCCAGACCTAACGACGTTCGTGAGACCGCGGAAGATTCTCATCGGTCAGAATGATATAGTCTCCGGCCGTCGATTCGGCAGGGTCAAGCTTCGTGATGTCCGCCGAAGAGTCGACGGCAATCACCTTCACATCACTGCCGGGCCGATAACGGTTGAGGTGCTCCGGAATTCCGGTGTGGTTGCGGACGTGGAAGGCTCCGACGAAATGGACCGCCGTAGCGCCGGGGTGTCGCAACAGCGCGTCCGCAATGGAAAACGCCATGGACGCGTCCCAGAGCGACTGCGCCGCGAGCATGTTCGGGTACAGTGCAACTTCTTCTTCGACCGGTTCGCTCGGTGCGGACGGCGCTCCGTGACCATTGTCCGCCATCTCCGCATTCCACTCCTTGATGTACTCCCGAGACGCCTGACGGTAGGGGAGCGGTGGCAACCATTGGCGGGCACTTTCGGGGAGCTCGAGGAGTGACTCCGGACCCATCTGGGTCACGCGACTGGCGTAGCGACGCGGCGCGTTAGCGGCAACAACCGGAATGCCGTTCTCCCGTGCGTACTCGACCGCAGGCCGGTAGTCTGTATCATAGTTCTGCCAGGGGCGTGCGCTCGACTTGAACTGCTTCTCCGAGATGAACCCATCAAGGTATTCGTCGACAATGTCCTGCACATCCCGCTCAAACATTTCCAGCGTCAGCACGACCGCACCAACCGAATCACCGTCTGCAAGGCGCTTCTCGTGAACCGCGCGCAGCAACTTCGCCTGCAGAAAGTGTGCAATCGGATCATCGTGTTCCTCACCGACGAGGACGGCATCCGCACGATAAACCTCAGCCGCCATCGTTTCGAAGTCGATCTGCTCGCCGGACGGCCGGTAGATCCTGTAGTGCATGCTGCCGGCCGAATCGGACGGAGTACCGTTCTTATGCACCATCCCATCCTGGGCAGCGGCACACGGCACCAACACCAGTGCGACCACCAT
>JAGQWL010000243.1 GCA_020437385.1 Bacteroidota bacterium | reverse complement strand
GCCAGCGGGCAATACTGGCCGTATCCGTTATTCATGAGCGATGAACCAGTTGGTGCTACTGAAAAAGTAGTAGATGCGGGGATGGGAACCGGATACCTTCATACATAGCTAACGGCCATACATCGGACAAGTTACATGAGATATCGAGCTGTCCTATCCACTCCGAGAATCGCGCTCGTTTTGTCCGTCGTGATCCTCCCAGCCGTCAGTTGCAACGCGCAGACCGAAGCAGGACCTTCGGCCGAGCCAATCGTTGAATGGAACCGCGTGGTTCTGGAGATCGCCGAGGCGGAGGACGGCTTCTTGACGCTGAAGGGCCTGCGGACTGTTACGATGATGCATCTTGCCATGCATGATGCCATGAACGCGATCGTCCACCGATATGAACCGTACGAATTTGCAGCAGACGATCCGGATGCTGATCTGCTCGCGGCGGCGAACACAGCGGCGTATACGGTCGCTGCGCAGCAGTATCCCGGGTCAGATTCGTCGCTTGCTGCGTTGCGCCTCCGGTTAACAGCGTCCGAGCGGGAGACCAGCCCTTCGCCGACGCGCGCCGCAATCGAGCGCGGCGAAGTGCTGGGACGTGCCGCGGCCGAGGCAATCGTCAAGCGCCGTGTTGCGGACGGTTGGGACGCCGAGGCCGAATACAGTTTTCACCCGATGGGTCCGGGCGTCTACGCGGAGTTCAACAAGCACAGCGGAACGCCCGAAGGATTTGTGTTCGGTGCGGGTTGGGGGGCAGCGCAGCCGTTCTCGATGGACAGCAGCGGTCAGTTTCGAGTCCCGCCGCCGCCCGATATCAAGTCAGCCGCCTACACCGCCGCCTTCAACGAGGTAAAGGAGGTGGGGCGATATCAGACGATCGAGCGAACCGTCGATCAGACGCATCTCGCCCTCTGGTGGAAGGACTTCAACGAGAACTCGCAGAACCGGTTGGCAAGGGATCTCATCCAGAAAGAGCCGATCGACGCCATCGACGCAAATCGCTTGTTTGCGCTCGTCAACGTCGGCGTCTATGATGGATACATCAGCTCGTTCAATAACAAGTTCTTCTACAACCACTGGCGTCCGTATACGGCTATTCGGTGGGCGGACAATGACGAAAACCCCGATACCGAGAAGGAGGCGAACTGGACGAACCTGCACCGGCACACCTACGCCTTTCCGTCATATCCGTCGGCGCACGGTACGGCGTGCGGGGGGGCGGCCGCAGCCTTCGAGGACGTGTTCGGTGACGGGTATGGATTCACGATGCGGATTCCGCTGGTTGACATCGCGGGTCCGATGTCCGGCAAGATCGAGATGCATCCCGCGACGCGAACATTCGACAGCTTTGAGGCGGCGGCAATCGAGTGCGGACTGTCACGCCTCTACCTGGGCATTCATTTTCGGTACGATTCGGAGCAGGGGGTGCGTCTCGGGTACCAGGTCGGGAGGCACGCTGTTGCGACCATCCTGCGTCCTGTCGGGTAACGTACCGGGAAACGAATGTGGCCGTGGTCTATACAAAGTGTGGGAGCGCCGAGGCATCAGGCAGGCGCACTAAACGCACAGGAGACCATCAATGAAAATCAGCATACTGGGATCAGGCGCTGTAGGCCAGACGCTTGGAAAGTCACTTTCAGATTCCGGCCATGAGGTTGTTATCGGCACACGTACACCGGCAAGTCTCGACGAGAAGCGCGGGTATGCGGCAAGTCTGAAGGACTGGTTGGCGTCCCTCACGCGGCGCGCGTCGGTTGCGACGTTTGCCGAAAGTGCCGCACACGGTGAAGTGGTCATCAATGCAACGAGTGGCCGCGGCTCCATCGAGGCGTTGAATCACGCCGGTGCCATGAATCTCGACGGAAAGATTCTCATTGACGTGTCGAACCCTCTCGATTTTTCGAAGGGTATGCCGCCGTCCTTGACGATCTGCAATACGGATTCGCTTGGAGAGCTCATCCAGCGGTCGGTGCCGGGTGCGAAGGTTGTCAAGACGCTGAACACGGTTACCGCGGAACTGATGGTCGCACCCCACAAGGTCGCACAGGGCAATCACGGCCTTTTTGTCTGCGGAAACGACGAGTCCGCCCGCAAGCAGGTTGCCGTGTGGCTGAACGAGTGGTTTGGCTGGAAACCCGAGCAGATCGTCGATCTCGGCGATATAACTGCGGCCAGGGGCACGGAGATGTACCTCCCGCTGTGGGTTCGCCTGTACGGTCAGCTTGGCACGTCGATGTTCGGGATCAGTATCGTTCGATAGTTGCTGAGAACCGTTTTGTGCTGCAACGTTTAGAGCAGCGCCCGCGTGCGTTAGAAATCTGTGACGCTTGTTTAGGGATTCGTGACCGGTCGTTAGGATCGCGTGATTCGCGCGGAAGCCGGTGTGGATAGAATGGGAGGTCGATTCGATTCGAACGGCATCCTCCCAATTCAATCCATGACTGTCATGTATACCGCAAACCGTTTAGGGCTCGCGCTGGGCCTTTCATTGATGATCCTCGCCGGGTGCGACTCGGCAAACCTGACCGAGACGGAGCTCGATACGTCGGACCTGTCGGATCCGTCGCTAACTTCTTTCGAGGCCGACGAATCGCTCGACCTGGCTTCGGCAGACAAGTACGGCCACGGTCGCCACGTCCGCGCCGGGATGGTTTTCACCATGTCCGATGCAGCAGACGGAAACCAGGTTCTGGCCTACGGCCGTGCCGCGAACGGCCGCATCACCAGCAGCCATGCGTTCGAGACGGGCGGCCTGGGGTCCGGTGACGGACTCAACGGAACGACCCATCCGCTCATTCTGAGTCCGGACAGTCGCTACCTGTATGCCGTGAACGCCGGCAGCAACACGGTTTCGATCTTCCGACGGATCGGACGGAATCTGCGATTGCTCGGAACGGTTCCATCCGGTGGCACGAGACCGTCGAGTATCACGACGCACGGCAACCTGGTCTACGTGGTGAACGTGGGTGGGTCGGAGCCGGCAAACATCACAGGCTTCCGGATGTACGGCGGGCACCTGCGACAAGTCGTCACGCGACCGGTGTCAGCGGGAGCTGCAGACCTGCCGCAGATCGACTTCAGTCCCGATGGTCGATATCTCGTCGTAACGGATAAGGCGACGAACACGATCACGACATATGTGGTCGACCGACGAGGTATTGCGGGCGACCCGAGCACGTTCGCGTCGGCCGGGCAGACGCCATTCGGATTCGACATCCGTTGGGACAATACACTTTTTGTTTCCGAGGCGGTTGGCGGCGCACCGGATGCGAGCTCCGCTTCGACCTACAAGATTCGTCGCGACGGGTCGCTCGAGGTGATCAGCGCCGCGGTGCCAACCACCGAAACAGCAGCGTGCTGGGCGGATCTGACGGCCAATGGCCG
>JAGQWL010000242.1 GCA_020437385.1 Bacteroidota bacterium | reverse complement strand
AACAAGGGACATCCCGGATGCTGACTCGCCGGGCTTGAACCACCCTGACCATTAACTCCTGAGCTCGTCGAACCGCCGACAGTCAATTCCCAGCCCGGTGGGGCTGCCGTTCGGCACTCGCCTTGTCCGGCAACTCTCCTTCCCAATGCCGTGCAGTCGATCCGTAGTCAGGCGGGACTCGTTTTGTAACCTGCAGACCGCTTATCCGTTCTACTGAACACGTGCCCGCTTTGGACCGCGATCACGATCCTGTTGAACGAACCAAGAAGCCCCGCAAAATGAAGCCCCGGTCTTTCCTCGCAACGCTTTTTGTCGTTGTCACCCTTCAGCTGTCCATGAATGCGGCCGGACAGGATCGTCCGCTTGTTTCCGCTCCTGATGCCTCCCAGTTTCAAACCGAGCGGACCGTAATCGAGGACCTCATGACCTCGCTGGTCGGTCTGGTTCGTGAGGTTGCCACCGACGCGTCGGCAAGTGGCATCACAGATCGGCTTCGGGAAATGACCGGCCGATTGACGACCCTCACATCCACCGGATCACCCATCGAGAGTACGTCTGTCACCGAAACGCCGAACGCAACCTCGATCCCATTGCGCGCGAACGACCTCGATCAGGTGGAGCATCTCCTGAAGGATATTGCGGATCGTCTCGTTGACCTTCGTCATGAACTGCACGTCGACGGAAAGCTTCAGCAGGCGAAGCGAACTGAGGAGATCGAATCGCAGGTACTGGATGCCCTCACGATTGTCAACAGGCTCCAAAGAGAGTCGGATACCCAATACTCGATGCGCGCGGAAGTCGCGCAGGATCGTGGCCGGCAGTCAGGGGAATACTATCGGCCGGGACAATACGGTGATCGAAACGATTCCCGCAAAGACGACAATCCGTCTTGGGATCGTCACGAGTCCGATGACGACGTCTACGCGGACGACCCCAACGACGATGACGCGTACAACGATCGACGTCATTCGTGGAACTGGAACAGCCGCGAGTCTCGCAGGAGCAATCGCCGGTACACGTCCGGCAACAAGTCACCTTTTGCCACCTACGTCGGTGAGTTTCACTACGGTTGGCCCTTCAGGGAAACTGGCATTTATCGCAACACGCCGGCGATACGCTACACGCGTGTGGACGGGCTGGTTCTTGGAATACGAAAGCTCCCGCTTGCGTGGGACAGCTGGGAACGCGGTACGATCTACGGCCACGTCGGTTACGCGACGGCCTCGAAGCGTCCTCAATTCGAGGTCGGCGCGGAGGCTCGCCCTATCGAACAGAACAAATCGCAACTCGGCTTCAAGCTCGGCGGCTCGTACCGTCGCGCCACGGCGACCGAGGACCTCTGGAAGACGGGATGGTTTGAGAACAGTCTCGCCGCCGGACTCTTTAACTACGACTTCTTCGACTACTACGAAACGGAGGGATTCACCGGATACGGCATGCTGAGGCTGACTCCCATGCTTCAGGTTACCGGTGGTTTTCGCAGCGAAAAATACCGGACGCTTGATCGCGAGACGACGTGGTCCCTCTTCGGCGGCTCCCATTTCACCGCCAACCCGGGTGTGGTCGAGGGTCTGATGAACACGGCGCTCGTCGTTGTTGAGGGAGGTGCGGTATCCGACTACGAGTGGCTTCCGCGAGGCTTCGCATTTCGAGCGGAGGGAGAAATCGGCCAGGGCGTGGGCGGCGACTTCGACTTCAACCGAGCAGTCGCCGAGGGTCGGGCCTATCTCCCGGCCGGCCGCGACGGAACGCTCGCGCTTCGATTGCGCGGCGGCGTCGGACAGGGCACGATCCCGGCGCAGAAGCTCTTTACGATAGGCGGCATCGGGTCGGTTCGGGGATACTCTCAGAACGCATTCGCCGGAAGACGCATGCTCGTTGGCAGTGCCGAGTACAGTGTCCGGCAGGACTGGCTCTGGGACGACTTTGTCATCGGTGCTTTCGTCGACGGCGGTTGGCTGAGTACTCCCTCGTCGAAGAGTTTTCGCATGAGCGACGTGTTCCCATCGGCCGGCCTGAGCCTCGGGCTCATGGACCAGTCGCTGCGACTCGAGCTGGCGTGGCCGCTCGACGAGGACAGAACGAGCTCGACTGCTCCTTCGCTCTGGCTGCGTTTGAGTCCGTCGTTCTAGTTGCCCTGAACCGCAGATCCTTTCAGTGGGCAGGCAACCCGAGATGGAAGCCGCGGACCCCGAGGGGACCCGCATTGCGACGACGTTATCCCTGATCGGCCTGCAGAAGCGGCTCCGCGTCTGGCGTAAAGAATGGTCGCCATTTGGCCTCTGCGGACTTGGGCGTCAGGAGGCTCACGATCACGAGCAGACTAATCGAGACGATCACGCCCGGTATGACCACGTAATCCGAACTCGCGAAGTCGAAGACCGTATCGCCGATCGTCATCTCAAAGTTTAGACCGACGGCATTCAGAACAACGAGGCCAACGATTGTGACGAGTCCGCCGGCCATGCAGGCAACACCACCTTGTGGCGTCACGCGCTTCCACAGGAACGCGGCCAGCAGAGCCGGTGTGAGACTTGCTCCGATGAGTGAATAGGCATAGAGCGCCATCGCCAGTACCGTACTGAACTGAGTCAACATCAGAACACCGAGTGCACCAAAGATCACGATGAAGACACGCTGCACGTTCAACTTCTGCTGATCCGATGCATTCGGGTTGATGTAGCGCTCGTAGATGTCGTGACTGACGTTCGTCGACGGGACAAGAAGAAAGGTGTTTCCGGTCGACAGGACGATTGCGATCGCAGCAGCGAGCAGAACCGCTCCCATGATGGTCGGAAGGCCATTGGCCGCGATATACAGGATCACCGATTCGTAGGCCTGCCGTCCGAGGATCGACTCACCGTTAAGCAACTCCGGATAAACGGATCGACCAACGATAGCCAGCAGCGCAAGCGACGTTTCGATAACGATGATGCCGATTACCATTCCGACTACCGCTTTCCTGGCGGCAGAGGCGTCCTTGGCTGAGAAGAACTTCTGGTAGATGCCGCTTTCCCCCATCAGAAGGAGAAACGTGGGCGCGGCCACGCCGAGCACCCACAGAATGTTGTGTCCGCCGAGAATCTCGGTATGACCAGGCGGCAGGTTGCGGATGATCTCAGCAACGCCGCCATTGTGGAAGACCATGTACGGAAGTGCGAAAAGCACGCCGAGCGTTATGATGACGCCGTTGAAGATGTCGACGGTCACGATCGACGTCATGCCGGCGAATGCCGTGAACGCGACGATCACCGCCGCGACGATGTACATGCCCGTCTGCGGATCAATTCCGCCGTTGGTTATCATCGTGAGAACCCATCCTCCCCCGCGAAACTGATAGGCGGCAATCGTCACGTACGCGAGTATGATCGCGATCGTGCCGAGAATCCTGGCGGCAGAGTTGTAACGCGTCTCCAGAATGTCAGGCACCGTGTACTGAGCGATCTTTCGGACTCGATGCGCGATCAGAAACACAACGATCAGGCCGACCCATCCGCCGAAAGAGAACCACAACTCGGCAATACCAGTCTGGTAGGCAAGGCCTGCACCGCCGAACAGCGAACCGGATCCAATCCAGGTACAGACAAGCGTACCAACCAGAAGCGCTACCGGAACTGACCGGCCGGCAACCATGAAGTCAGCATGGCTCTTGACCTGGCGGCTCTTGTAGACGCTGACACCGATAAGCACGGCCAGATAGATGACGAGGGCGGCGATGTACATGGGTTTGCTGGGCTGATTGCGGATGTGACCGGGACGTTACGCAAGGGGTGCCCCAGGAGCCGCCAAGATACACGATCGGTTGATCTTTCGTGAAACCGAACGGCCGAAGTGCGTCTGTCGTATATTTGAGGCCCAAATTTGCCCACACGGTCCAACTAAGAAAATGGCTACCCTGAGGTCCGCAGCGGACTCACACCCGAATCGAACGCATACGTGCGGACAGCTTACTTCCGCGAACATCGGCGAAAGCGTCGTGCTCAAGGGCTGGGTTGACACGCGTCGCGATCTCGGTGGGGTGATCTTCATCGACCTGCGGGATCGACACGGTTTCACGCAGGTTGTTTTCTCGCCTCAGGACGATGCGGCCGCGTATGAGTTGGCCGGTTCGCTGCGGAACGAGTACGTCATTTCTGTTGAGGGCACCGTTGCGGGACGTGACGCCGAAACGATAAATCCGAAGATCCCGACTGGGGAAGTCGAGGTCAAAGTCTCCAGCCTTCAGCTACTCAACACGAGCGAGGCCCTTCCGTTTCAGGTGTCCGTTCGTGATGAAAAGGGCACGCTTGCCAACGAAGACCTGCGTCTGAAGTACCGGTACCTGGATCTTCGCCGCGACGAACTTCAGTCAAATCTGGTCCTGCGACACAAGGTGTATCAGGCGACACGAAACTACTTCGACCAGCACGATTTCGTCGAGATCGAAACCCCCGTGCTGATGAAGTCGACGCCGGAAGGTGCGCGGGACTACCTCGTCCCCAGCCGCGTGCACCCGGGCAAGTTCTACGCCCTGCCACAGTCGCCGCAGACGTACAAACAGATCCTGATGGTCGCGGGCATGGACCGCTACTTTCAGATCGTGAAGTGCTTCCGGGACGAGGACCTTCGTGCCGACCGGCAGCCGGAGTTCACTCAGATCGACGTCGAGATGACCTTCGCCCGGGAGGAGCTGGTTTATGAGTTGATCGAGGGCCTCATCGTCGCGATCTGGAGGAAGACGAAAGGTGTCGAATTGCCAACCCCGTTCCCGCGAATGACGTACCGCGAAGCAATGGAACGATATGGGGCGGACAAGCCTGACACGCGTTTCGGGATGGAGATTCAGGACATCTCAGATGTCGCCTCGGGGTCAGGGTTCCGCTTGTTCGACTCGACTGTCGCAGACGGTGGGCGCATCCTGGCCATCGTCGTACCCGGTGAGGGTGACAGGGGCCGCGGCGCAATGGATCGACTCGACAAGGATGTCGTACGCAAGCGCATCGGAGCGGGCGGACTCATCTACTTCCGCTTGCCGTCAGACGGCACCGGGGTCCAGTCTTCGGTCAAGGAAGACGTTCTGCCGGGTGCGACGGTTGCCGCGATTGTCGACACGCTTGGCGCCACGTCGGGCGATCTCGTCCTCATGCTGTGCGGCAACGCGCCCAAGGTGTACGAACAGATGGGCACATTGCGCCTGCACATGGCGGCGGAAACGGGTCAGGTGCCGCAGGGAGCCGACGGACCGTGGAATTTTCTGTGGGTGACGGAGTTTCCGCTGCTCGAATGGGATGAAGAGGCTGGGCGATTCTTTGCAATGCACCATCCGTTTACCTCGCCGCGTCCAGAGGACCTTGAAGCCTTCGGCGACGATCCCGGAAAGATCCGCGCAAGAGCGTACGACCTCGTACTCAACGGCACGGAGCTCGGCGGTGGATCGATTCGAATCCACTCGCGGGAGATTCAGAGCAAGATGTTCGAGCTGCTGGGAATTCCCGAAGACGAAGCGAAGCGGCGCTTCGGATTCCTGCTCGACGCGTTCCGCTACGGTGCGCCGCCGCACGGCGGCATCGCGCTCGGACTCGACCGCATCACCATGTTGCTGACGGGTGCTCCTTCCCTACGCGACGTTATTGCATTTCCGAAGACCCAGCGGGCGCAGGAGATGATGGTTCAGTCGCCGGACGAGGTGGACGAGGCCCAGCTCAAGGAGCTGCACATCTCGATCGTCGAGGAAGAAGATAAGTAGCGTTTTCAGTCCCGCGCGTATCGCATCAGCGCATCCTGAAATGCCGGGCCTGCGAGCCGGAAGTCTTTCGCATAGTCTGTAAGGACAGACTCGATGCGTCCCTGAATGTGTGCTTCGCCGTCAATTCGTCCATCCAGGTTCCGGCACAGTTTCGCGCGTGCCGCAGCCACGGCGGGATTCGACCACACGTACCGACTTCCGGTAGCGAGCAACCATTCCTGACGCGCCGGCGACAGCAGATCAAATGCGGCGTCCTCCTCACCTTCGAGCAACCATTTCCGCCAGCGACCGGTGTCGATGACGGCATTGCGCAAGGCCGTCACGATGCCCGAGGAGTCCGTTTTGTCAGTAGCCGCAAGCTCGATGACGGCTCCATATTCGACCGACGAAAGCTCCGGGCCGATGTTGGCGGCACCCATGCCGGCGGCGGGGTACGCATCAGCCGAATCGACAAAGTCCGTGTAGTGTCCTTTCAGGAGCGCTCCCGTCGGGCGGATGATTTCATCAAGCGACCGCGCCAACGTGCTCTCAAAATGAGTCGTGTGCAGGTTTGTGCCGACATCACCCACAAAGAAGGCCGGCCAGCAATCCTTGAGACCGCTTTCCGACAAGGCATCTCGGAGGCTGTCAACGAATTCAGTGAATCGATCGCGTGTGGTGAGTCCGCCGGAGACCTCCTCCGTGCCAACTTCGTACGCTATAGGGGGCAGTCCAAGTTCGGCGCGCGTCTGCTCCGCGAAGCGAATCAGTTCGACGGTCCGCGTGACGATCAGGTCTACTGGAATGACACCGTGTAATTCGGGATCCTCCGTCGTGTCGATGTGGAGGAGCTCGTATCCGGCCTGGAGACATGCCCGGATCGATTTCTTCGCCTCCGCCATGGCACGAGGCGTATCGAGCCGCCTGAGGTAGTCGAGATCTTTCTTCCACGGACCGCCGTGATCGAGTCCGCGAATCACGAAAGGCGGATTATCGAACGCCGCCAATTCATTGTCGAGCCAGGCCGAAAAGGATGCGGGCGTCCAACCGGTGTAACCGTCGACCCGATCGACCTGATTCAGCGTGGCCGCGTAGAACAGGGGAAAGTTCAGTCGTGCCGAAACGGCGAGCGCAGCCCGTGCCACTGCGATCGAGTTCGGGCAGACGGCGAGATAGGTAAACGGTTCAGGAGACGCGATGAGCAGGTCGACGAGGACGTCGGCCGCCCCACAGTGACGGCGGGCGGCCAATTGTCGAATCCGTTCTCGGATCTCGTTTGATTGCACGGACACACTGTCCCCGGCGCCTCCGAGGCGCCATCGCGTTTACGTCGAGCAAGGGAGATGAAAAGCAACGGGGCGGACGGCGGCAAATCGAATATGCCTACCTACCGCCGCCCCGTTTCAGGTCTAGCGCCTCGAAAGGAGGCTGAGTACGTACCAGAACATCAGCGCGACAGACGCAAACAGTTCGAGAGCAGCGCCGACGTGTCGATCCGCCGGGTACGAATAGAGCACCTTCGATGTGTCGTACAGGATCGCAGCACCGGCGAGTCCGATCATCGCGACCGAGAAGAACGTACCGAGTTGGAAACCGAAGATGGCGCCGCCGACGATCGCGAGCAGCGCAATGCCCAGCCCCCACTTGACGATTCCACCCAGAAACGAAAAGTCTTTTCGCGAGGTGTAGACGATACCCGTCAGCGCACCAAAACCAATCAGCGTGATGATGGCTGCACTTGCGATGACACCACCGCCTGCAGACGCTTCGGCCACGGCAAGCAGCGGAACAAAGATGATTGCTTCTGCCACAACAAAAAGGGCGAGTGCCCCATATTGCGAGCCGGGTGATGCCGCACGATGCGCCGCGCGACTGGCGAACCACGAAACGACAACAAACCCGCCGAGCACGAGCAGCCAGTTGACACCCAGCATCGCCCTCGCCATCGGATACGCAAAGCCCATTTTGAAGAGGAAGACCTCAATGGCTACGAAGCCGACGATGGCTCCGAACAAATGCAGGTAGGTCCGCACAATAAATGCGGCGCGCGCATCCGTGCCGAGTTCGGCGACGGGCGTCATGAAATCCGACTGAAGCTCGGACCCCGTCTGTTCGCGTTGATAACTCTCCATAGGATTCTAAGTCTGATTGAGTTGTCTGAGCCGGGCCGATCCGTCGGCTGGTCCGCTCTCAGAATGTGTCAATGCCAGGTTCGTCGTACAGTTCAGTCTAACCAACAAGACGATATCTGGGTTCGAAATTGGCACTTTTTTGCCAACCATCCGCGGGATTGCGTCTACAAGGGCGTTTTTATACACTCAGTGGAGGGTACGGTGAGCTAAATCACGCCATTCTCGCGCATATAGTAGCAGACATGCGCGACTTTCCACCTCAACAGCGTCGCGACACGATCACGCGTTACTTCGAGTCACTTCGACAAAACGAGTCACTTCGACAAACAAGGTACTACAACAACAATGAGAAGAACCTCCGCAAGGCTTATTGCCACCCTTTCACTGGTTTGTGTTGCCTACGTAGCCGCGCCCGAAACCGCAGACGCGCAGGTCAAACCTGAAATGGCCTTTCAGTTCGGCCCTACTGTGGGTCTCGAACTAAGCCCTGACGCCGCTACCGTCGGCGCATTCTTTCTGGTTCACAATGCGCTCGTCAATCTGACCGCGCTGAAATTCATGGCGGAGGCGACGTATGGCTTCGGGTTGCAGGACCTCGGCCCAAACGCCAGCTACAACACGTTTCGTCTCGCCGTTACGGCCCTTTACCTGGTTGCGCTTTCGAACCCGGCGTTTGCACTGTATCCGCTTGCCGGACTCGCCTACTATCGTTACAACTGGAGCTACGACGGCTTCAATGGGATCGGATTCAGCCCAAGCTACAACGACATCGTGCTCGTGGTCGGCGCCGCCGCGATGTACAACAACTTCCTGGGGCGGGTTAACCTTGGCCTCGGTGGAGGGTCCGACTTCACGATAGGCGTCGGATATGCCTTCGGTTCGGCTCCCGCTGCCGAATGATTCCTGTGCGCGGAAGATCATCATCCTGTGGCCGGCGATGCCCTGCCGGCCACGGGATGACGGTCGATGCTCACAATTGAGACGCGGATCTACTAGCCCGCAGTAACCTCTGCGGCTCTCTGTGCGGAGATCCAGGCATACGTCTTGGCAAGCCCGTCGCGAAGGGAAATCGAAGGCTCCCAGCCAAGAAGGTCGAGGATCATGGTGTTGTCGCTATTGCGGCCGCGAACACCCTTCGGCGCATCAAGCTTGTACTGGCGATCGAGTTTCGCACCTGCGATCTCCTCGACAATGTCGACCAGTTCGTTGATGCTGACCAGTTCCGCGCTGCCGAGGTTGATCGGCTCTTCGATGTCACTGTCCATGATTGCGACGATGCCCTTCACGCAGTCATCGATGTACATGAAGCTGCGCGTCTGGAGGCCGTCGCCCCAGATTTCGATCGTGTTCGTGTCATTGATGACCGAGTCCGCCACCTTGCGGCAGATCGCAGCAGGTGCCTTCTCCCTTCCACCGTCGTAGGCTCCGTGGGGCCCGTAGACATTGTGGAATCGCGCAACACGCGTGTACAGACCAAAGTCTTCCCGGAAGTGCCGGCACATTCTTTCACTGAAAAGCTTTTCCCAGCCATAGCCGTCTTCGGGCATCGCTGGATAGGCATCGGCCTCCTTCAGCGCCGTAACATCCGTCTGTGTCTGCTTGTCGGCTGCGTAAACACATGCCGAAGATGAATAGAAGTAACGCTTGACGCCATTCTCATTCGCTGCCATCAGGAGATGGGTGTTGATCAACACACTCAGCATACAGAGCGCCTTGTGGGTTTCGATGAAGCCCATTCCGCCCATGTCCGCGGCAAGGTTATAGACATCGGCGACATCGCGAGTGGCAATGCGGCACGCTTCGATTTCGCGCAGGTCGAGGACCAGATTCTCGACGCCGTCGTGAACCTGATACCATTCGTCCATCGGTTTGACGTCGACCGCACGGATATCATCAAATCCGCGCTCCCGCAAATAAGTAATCAGGTGGCCACCGATAAAACCGCCACCACCTGCAACAAGTACTTTACCCGCCATAGATACTACCTGGAGTTGTTAAATACGTCTTCAAATTCCGACGCAATCCGATCGATCGCGAAAGTCGCTTCCGCATACTTGCGGCCCTTCTGACCCATCTCGATGCGTTGTGAGGCGGCTCCCTTGAGTAGGTTTGCCGCTTCGAGAAACGCACCAACGTCCGAAGGGTCGACAGTGATCCCGGCCCCTGCTTGCCCGATAAGACGAGTTACAAGGTTGTCATGCGGTACGGCAGCCAACTGGGCGCGACCGGCACAGAAATACGTCAACACCTTAGAGGGTACGGAGAAAACTCCCGCATCCGCTTCGAGCACCGAAATAAGTAGGTCGCCCGAAGCAAGAATCGAGGGCATCTGCTCAAACGGCTGGTACGGATAGACAGCGATGTTCGTCAAACCCTCGTCCTGACAACGCCTGAGCAGCCATTCCGCCCCGATCCCTTCGGATATCACGACGATCCTGACGTTCGGATCCTGCCGATACTGGCTGCCGAGTTGCAGCAGCAGGTCCGGGTTATGCTTCATTCCGAGCGTTCCCGTATACAGGAACACAAACCGGTCCTCCAGGCCATGTTCGCGGCTCCAGTCGTTTGAGCGGCTGACGGTCGGAAAATCGGCCAGGGGGCCCCAATTCGGGATCGTATGAATCCGATCGCCATCGACCGCAAACAGGTCCGCGAGGATCGGGCGGAAGTCGTCAGTGATCACGACAATCGCATCGCTGGCTGCAAAGTGTTTCCGATCGAGGAATCGGTACCACCAACCGACACCGGCGCCGACAATCGGCAGTTTCCGCCGCGCAAGCTTGTCGACAGCAATGCTGTAGAAATCCTGGAGCCAGTAGACAAAGGATGCCGACTGCTTCCGGCACGCTCGAACAATTGCAGTCTGCGCCTCCGTCGGCGTGTTACCCGAAATGACGACCTCCGGCTTCCAATCGTCAATCAGACGCGCCACCTCGTGTCCGTACCGGATCTCCATCCGACGTCGCCGCACGAACGAATACTTCTTCGCGGAATAGGCGGCGTCCATCTTGACTTCGCGAACGTCGAACGACGGAGCGTCGTCTACGGTGCGCGATAGCGCGCCGCGCGGTGTCTGCAGGTTTCCTGCAAACGCGTGCAAAACGGTGTGGCCACGACGGGCGAGCTCCCGGCTCAACTGAATCTGAAACGGGTGTCCGGCGTAGTCGTGGACCAACAAACGCATCCGCTAGCCCCGCGCAGTTTCGGGAGTCGGCGCGAAGGACGTATTCAGATCAGCCTGCCGCGCCTTCACGCGATCGAGTACGCGATGGGCTCCGACGTAGACCACTGGAATCAGGATCAGTGTGATCAACGATGACGCGACCAGACCGCCGATGACAACCCTCGCCAGCGGTGCCTGTATTTCGGCGCCCGATCCGAGTCCCAGTGCCAACGGAAGCAAACCGAGAGTCGTGGTGAGCGTCGTCATCAGGATCGGACGAAGCCTGAGTCTGCCGGCCTCAACAACCGCGTCCAACACCTCCATTTCGTGTTCGCGCCTGAGCATGTTGACGTAGTCAACCAATACGATCGCGTTGTTGACGACGATCCCAATGAGCATCACCAGACCCATGATACTCTGCATGTTCAGTGACGTGCCGGTAAGCAACAGCACCGGCACGACGCCCACGATCGCTGCGGGAACTGAGAACATCACAATCAGCGGATCGAGGAAACGTTCAAACTGTCCGGCCATCACCATGTAGATCAGCGTCAGTGCAAGCAACACGGCAATCACGAAGTCCCGCTTGGCCTTCTGCTGCTCCTCATATTCGCCGCCAAAGACAACCGTGAAGCCGTCCGGCATCGTCATCTGCGAGAGGTCGGAGCGGATTCGCTCGACTGCGTCGCCCAGCGCCACACCGTCCTCCAGGTTAGCCGCGACGTACGTCACGCGCTGGCCATCGACGCGGGAGATTGTCGTCGGTGCGCGTCCGCGGTCCGGCTGCAGCAGCGAAGAAACAGGAATCGTTTCGCCGGTCCTGGTGCGCACCGAAATCGCATCGAGGTCTTCGACGCCCAGACGATCCTCGGGACGAAGCCGCACGACGATCGGAAACTCGTCTCCCGAAACGCGGAATTGACCCGCACGCGATCCGCCGATGCTCGTCTGGATGGCGCGACCAACTTCAGTGATCGACAGGCCGAGACTCGCGATCTTGTCACGATCGAAATAAAGGTTGTGCTCCGGACGACCCTCCCGGCGGCCAAGACGAACACTGGCGATTCCCGGGATCTGTTGTACCCGAAGCATGATCTGCTCAGCCGTGCGATCCGCAACTTCGATGTCATGCCCGCGCAGCTCGATCTCCACCGCTTCGGTGCCCTCACCCGTTCGGAAAAGCCGGCGGAGAATCCAGAGCCCGGACTGCGCCTCCACGCGAATCTCAGCGCCCGGAACGCTACCCTGCAGCGCCTCACGAAGCTGGTCCGCAAGAGCGTGGCTATCCATACTTCGCTGACCGGACGGCTTCAGCGCGATTTCAATCTGGGCGTTACCCCAACGGACCTCCGTACTCATGTGATCCATATCACCCCGAGGCAGAAGCGGAGTGAGCTGCTTCTCGAGTTCGGCGAGGTAGGACTTCACGACCGCGATGTTCGTACCCTCGGCCATCTCCATGTCGATCTGGATCTCGTCCGCGTCCGTCGGCGGTGCCAGCTCGACCGGAATGAGTCGCCACAGAAATATCGAAACTGCAACGAGCAGTACCGCAACGCCGACAACCGTCAAGCGGCGCTCCACAAAGACCGGCAGCATCCGCGAGTAGTTGTTTTCCAGGTTTTCGATGAACGTCTGGAATCGAGAACGCTTCTCGGACTTGGACGCATCCGTTCGATCCTTGACCGTAAGGAACTTGCTTGCAAGAACCGGGATCAGGGTAATGGCGGCAAGCAGCGAGCAGGCGAGCGCAAAGACGATAACAACGGCCAGCGCCTGGAAAAGCTCTCCAGTTGTCGTCTTCATGAACAGCAGCGGGAGGAAGATCACACAGGTGGTCAAGGTGGATGCTATGATCGCACCGACGACCTCTCGCGTCCCTACCCGGGCGGCATCTATTAGCGACAGTCCTTTCTCCTCGCGATGCCGGACGATATTCTCGAGAACCACAATTCCGTTGTCCACCATCATGCCGATCCCGAGCGCGAGTCCGCCGAACGTCATCTGGTTCAGCGTCATGCCACCGAAGAACAAGAGCCCAAACGTCGCAACAACCGAAATCGGAATGGCCAGTGCGATGATAAATGTGGAGGACCCGTTGCGGAGGAAGAGGTAGAGAATGAAGATCGCCAGCAGGCCGCCCCAGAATGCGCTGTTCTTCACCGAGTCGATGCTCTGGCGGATGAACTGACTCTGGTCGCTGGTTACCGTCATCTTGAGGTACGGGTAGTCACGATTGACCCGCTCGACTTCCTTGCGGATGTCGTCCGCAACGGTAACGGTATTGGCACCGCTCTGCTTCTGGATCTGCATGCGAACGACAGGTATGCCGTCGAGCTCGGACAGGTACGTAACGTCCTCGAAAGCGTCCTCCACGTTAGCGACATCCCGGACGCGGATCGGCTTGTCGTTGACGTAGCGGATTACGGTGTTGCGGATCTGGTCGACGGAGGTGTATTCACCCAGCGTTCGCACGTACAGGTCCAGCACGCCTTCCTTGACGTTACCGCCGGGAAGACGCGTGTTCTCGCTTGAGATTGCCTGCTGGACATCCGCGGGAGTCAGTTCAGCGGCTTTCAGCCGATCGCGATTCAGATTGACGTGGATTTCCCGATAGACTGCGCCCCGCAACTCAACGGTACCGACACCCGGAATCTGTTCAAAACGCTGCGAGACCTCGCGTTCGAGGATGCGGGTTACCTCATCGAGGTCCCGGCTGGACTCAACTGAAAGCGTAATGATCGAGATGTTGTTCGGATCGAACTTCCAGATTCCCGGCGCCTCGGCCTCCGGCGGAAGGTTGTCTCTGATTCGGTCGAGGGCCGATCGAATATCATTGGCTGCCTCGTCGATTCCGGTGCCCTTGGCGAATTCGAGGCTCACGCGGCTGAACCCTTCGCTGGAACGGGACGTGATCCGTTCGACGTTCGGCACGCCGGAAACCGCATTCTCGATCTGGTCGGTAATGATCTGCTCGATCTCCTCGGGACCGACGTTCGAGTAACGACTGTACACCGTCAGACGGGACATCTCGATCGGCGGAAGCAAATCGACCGGCAGCGCCATGTAGCCGACAACCCCGACGGTAAGGATTACCAGGTAGAACATCGCCGTTGCGACGGGCCGGCGGATTGAAGTATCGGTTAGCGACATGACTTAGTGGGTCAGATGACTGGTTCGGTCTGGGCTGGGAGGTCGAAATTTCGTGGGGCGAATCTAGTCCGTCGACGAGGATGCGGAAGGACCCGAACCGTTTGACGGTGTTGTGGCTGCCTGTTCGGATTCGGTATTGGAATCGACGACAGTGCCGTCGCTCGAGAAGTCCTCACGCGCGAGACGCTGCTGTTTCTCCATGAACTGTTTCAACAGATCCTGATCATGCATGGACTGCAACTCGGCGATGCGCTCCCATGCCATCGGCCGCGCGCGTACACTTGCCTTTCCGTCAACAAAACGCACGAGGTTCTGCCCGACTGTGACAACCCAGTCGTCCGGTCGAACAACCGACACGCCTGCGACACCACTGCCTCGGGCCAGAACGTCTACCGGCCTGAACTCGACCGGCGTTGCATCCGTCAGGTTCTCCGGGGAGTCCGGAGAATATTCATCCGGCGACTCGATCGGGGTTTCAGATCGGAGCGACGGCGCGATGTAGACGCCGATCTGACCTGAATTCGGATTTTCGTACAGGGCGCTCTCGGGAATCAGCGTCGCCATGTCCGACTCACCGTACAGCACGTCGACTTCGACAAACATACCGGCTCTGAGCAGTCCACCCGAGTTGGGTACGTCGATTTCGGCAGCAGCGCTGTAGCTGCCCTGTTCGAGAAAGGGCGAGATGCGCGATACGGCGGCGACAACTGTCGAATCGCCGAACTGTTTAGCGCTGAGCAGAACCGTATTGCCGACCTTGATGTCACCGACCATCCGGTCCGGGATGGCGATGTCAACCTTCACCCGTGAGAAATCCCCGAGCGTGAAGAGCGGCGTGCCCGGGTCGACTCGCATGCCGACCTCCACGTTTCGCAAACCGACGTAGCCCGCGACGGGCGCACGCACAACCGTGCGGCGAACCATTTCGCGCTGCTCTTCGACGTTAGCCTCGGCCTGCGCAATTCGGGCAATCGCCTGTTCATGCGCTGCCGATGCCGACGCAAACTGAGCCTTGATCTGATCGAGCTCCTGATCGCTTTGGAACTGCTTGTCTGCAAGCTGCTCGACGCGAGAGAGACGGTTCTGCAGCTCGGTTTTGTTGGCCGCGGTCCGCTTCGCATCAGCCTGAGCGATCTGCAACGCGGCCTCCATCTGCTTGAGCTGGTCCGTGTACTGCTTGTCGCGAAGGTAAACCAGCGGAGCACCAGCGGCGACGCGGTCACCATTCTGTGCAACAACGCGGACGACGGGCGCTGAAATTTCCGAATAGATGTCGACCTGATTGCGTGCACGAACGACGCCCGTGAGACGCTCTTTCAGGGGCAGCCGGCCCAGTCGGGCCTGAACAACCTCGACAGAAGGTGTAAACAGGGCATTCTGCGGCGGGCCCTCCTTCTTGTCGTAGCAGCCCAGGGCCGCAACGCTCAATCCAATCGACAGTGCGACCGCAATTCTCTTGTGAAACATGCTTCGGGATGCGAACGAGTGTGACGTGCGAAAGTGACGGCTTCCAGGACAGCAGCGAAGGCCCCACGGCAATACAATCGGAAACGAACCGCCTCCAGATCCTGTTCCTAGCCCTGGAACGGATTCACGCAATGGGGCAGGGACAGCCGACAGGACTAAGACGAACGTCGCAATCGTTTCATTCCCGTGGTTCGTACGAATTCTGGATCAGCCGAATCGCCTGTGAACGAAACGCCAGGCGAGGACTGTTGCAAGCAGATACGCACCCAGAAGGACAGCAACCAGTGCATATCCCACGCCCGACCCACCGAATCGCGTGATCGGCAGGTTGATCAACAGCAGAAGCGGGAATCCGAGCAACAGAGCGGTGCCACTCCCCAGCACCTGATCGCGCGCGACGGGTGTCTGATAGCCCGGGTCAACGAGACGAACCAGCGCGAGACCCGAGCTCACGGTTCCCGTTTGCTCGCCAAACAGGCCGGCAAAGCGGATAAACGCGTGCTCCTTGAACGCCCAGCGAGTCGAGTCGCGTACGATGTAGTACGTGACGAGTGTGCCGAGAAGACATGATAGCACCAGCGGCGCAAAATAGGCCGGCGAAAGCGTCAGTCCGATTGCCATGACGGCGGTCGCGACAAGCACGTCGGCCAGAATTGCCACGATTCGGTTCAAGAGCGGATGAGAATAGACCCGCCGAAGCACCGGGAGCCGACCCGTCGACACCCTGAAGGCGATCGCCACCAGGCTTGCCCACAGGAAATTGAGTGACCACAGCACCGGTATTTCCGTCTCGAACGGCGTGTCAAGCATCAGCCGCGATGCGCCGCTCATCAACAGAAATGTGACGAAGTACACCGTCGCAACACATCCGAGAAGCGCCACAATAACCCACACCGTCGGTAACAGCACCTCGGGAGACTCCGCCGCGGTCCGTACCGGACCCGCATCCGCCGCTTCTGGAACATCATCCGCGACTCCAGGAAGGTCGTCCGTTTCCGACCGCGCCGCCAGAACCGGCTTCAACAGAACCAGGCCGTCTCGAACACCTCTGTTCACGGCCCAGACCCCGACGACGTAGGCGACGAGAAATCCCGCGGTTGCCATCGCGAGTCCGGCGTCTGCCGCCCCCGCAATACCATAGGCCTCCCATGAAGCGCCGACCGACAGCGCGATACCCGGCCCCATCCCGAACCCGAGCGGCAACAACATCCCGACCGCCGGTGACACGCTGCGATCAACGAGGACGTGAAATGCGTAAAGTATGGCAAGGCCGGTGAGCGCCTGCACAATAACCGACACCGTCTTGACAAAGCCGACGTGAAACGCATCAACTCCCGCCCGCGATCGAGACGCGCGAAGCCCGACGACGATAAACGTGAGCGCAAGGAGATGATAGACGTAAAACGCCATGTCCTCCGTCCGAAAAGCGACGACCTTCATCACGGCAGGGCCAAGAAGAAAGCCGAGGAAGCCGGCGATCAGGCTCGACGGGATCAGGTATCGCTTCAACAGCGAGGAGCGACTGCGGACGAACACGGCTGTGGCAAAAAGTGCTGCCAGCACGAGCGCATCGAACAGGAGGACGCGCGCAGGAATCATTCCGTCCCAGCCAATCATTCGCCGTCAGGTGAGCTTCGAGTGTCAGCGGCCGCAATTCCTACAAGTCCGGGCCGAACCCGTTCGATGGCGTCTTTCCACTGGAGCGCGCTTCCCTCGCCATCGAAGGCAAGCTGGATCATCCGTTCGCCCGGCGTCCGCAAATAGAACTGCAGTTTGAAATTGCGTTCGATGTCGCAGTATATCACATCGTCGAAATCAATGACCCTCTGGAAGGTTCCACCGCTGACTTCAACGTGGTCGTCCGCTAGCACGGCCTTACAGGTGCCTACCTCACTCAGAAGTGGAAACTCCGTTTCCGTGTGCACCGAAACGGTGTTTTCGATGCGATGTGATGCGGTTCCCGGAAGCGGCATCGCGCGAATCCGCGCGTACAGATCGGCGATGTGGAATTGGGATCCGTCCGAATCGTTGCGAATGGTCGCGTCGGGCATGATCTGAAGCCTGTTCCGGCCCGACGGTGGCGCGGCATTCTGCCCATTCACCGGAACGATCTGCCCGGAGTCGTCCCACGGATCACGGTACAATATCCGCTGCACGCCGGCCGCCGGTTTATACGCCCGCGACGGCAGATACCGCTCCTCGGTGAGGCTTTCGTCGATATCCGTCAGTGGGCGCAGTCTTGCGATGGCAGACTCTACTGACTCGCCCCGTTCGAACGTGATAGGCGGGAGTGCTTCGATGACAACATTCGAGGGTCGCGGATGATCGGCCCATCGCGGAAATGAAGCATACGAGCCGTGAATACGGATCGGGTGAATCGGCACGCCCGATCGCACAAAAAGCTTCACTGTCGACGGTATCCACTCCATCGGCCTGCCGTCCCAACGCGCCCCGCCTTCAGGGAAAATCACAATCGCGCGTTCATCCTTGAGCAATCGCAGGATGTGGCGGATCAGATAGGGCTCCGCAAGTCGCTTGCTGGTCGGGAGAATGCCCACGCCCGTAAAGAGTCCGCCAACAAGTTTGCTGCGAAAGAACTCTCTCGTCATCACACCGGCAGTCGGACGGAGCAGCGGCGTGAAGCAGTTGATCATGAACGGGTCCCACCGATTCGAGTGGTTTCCGTAAATAAAACACGGTCCTTTTCGAGGGAAGTTTTCCTGACCGATCAACTTCGGCTTCCACAGGACGCGCGCGAGCGGCGTCATGGTAGATCGAAAGAACAGCGTACTCGGTATCGCCGGAAAGCGCTTGACGACGGAGACGGGATCTGCCACTGCTACTTCCCCTCCGCATTGTCATCGAACCCATCCAGCACGCGGCAACCGAATACGCGGCCGCCCACCGCGCCCTCTGCGGCACGGAACGTGAACGTCAGCTTTTCGGACTCGCCCGATTGCATCGCGGGAATACGGTATTCGCGATCGAAGAACCGATTCGGTGCTTCGGCCACAAGAGACTCCGACGCGATCACCTCGCCATTCGCCAGAACCTGAAACGACCGATCCCGGTCGCCGCCCCAATACGTGCATCGCAAGACACCCGCACCGGCAGGCCGATCCGCCGAAAAAGAAAACCATCCGCCCCGATTCGCAACGCGGAACTTGCGACCGTACGCAACGCCGGATTCAGACTTCTCCTCCTCCAACGCGTGCTCCTGTTCGCCAAGCATTTCACCGAGCCTGACGATATCGATCGTCGCGCTATCGACCCTGCGTTGCTCTCGCTGCGCGCGGAGATAGCCGTCCTCCGCTTTTGCCCAATCCGACTCGTTGTACACATCCCAGTAAACCGTATACCGCTGCCCATGAATTTCGAAGAACGGCAGCAACGTAACATCATGCGGACGGCCGGCACCGACGGTTCTGAAACGAAGATCCGATTGCGATTCCATCACAAGCCACTTGTCGATCGAGTCGGGATCTGCAACAAGAACCGGCACATCAACAACAGGCTCTTCGAGAAACTGAGAGTCGTTATCCGTGTAGGCACCACCCTCCGGCATGCCATCGGTGCCAAGCAGCCCACCGAGCACTATCGGACCGTACAGGATGGCCATGCGCGCAGGGTTGTCCGGCATCGACTCGGTTCGCAGACGCATCGGGAACGTGACACCAACGGAGTCACCTGGCTTCCAGTCCCGTTCTATTGCGGCCCATGACCCCGGCTCGCTGTCGATATCAACGCGCTCGCCATTGATGCGGAACTGAAGCCCGTCAACCGCCCATGATGGATGGCGGATGAGCAGCTTGAACGTTCGCGCGGCGTTGTCGCCTTTGGCAGACGACTCGTTGTCGCCAGGCGATTCGAACCGAAGCGTCGTCGTGGCCGAAAACGGGAACCTGGTATCCTGCACGATTCGCAGACCGGCGTCGCGCCACTCGAGCGTCGACGCGATGAAGAGGTTCACATAGAGGTCCGGTTCGCGATCGCGAACGCCCGAGTCATCGACCGCGGCGCCTTCAAAGTAGATGCTCTCGCCATACCGAACGTGGTTCTCCATCCCCGAACCGACGCAGCACCAGAAGGCCGTCTCCGGATTCGAATAGGTTT
>JAGQWL010000241.1 GCA_020437385.1 Bacteroidota bacterium | reverse complement strand
CCACCGCCGCCTTGTCTGCAAGGTAGGCAGTACGCGGACCGTCGATGCCAAAGGGATTCGACAACGTTGGCGCATGATTGGGTGCGATGCGCCCGCTGACCGCAGCCCCGGTTCCGTCGGTGCTGACGAGAGCGAGCGCCGTTGGGCCGCTCGTCGACGTGAACCCTGACGCCAGGTAGACATCCGAATCGACACCCTCCTGGTTCGTGTCGCTTCCCGAGATGTTCTGCGATGTCGTGAACACGGCAGACGTTCCGTCACGCGAGACGGACGGATGTTCGCTTCCTAGATTCAGTACACTTCCGCCGTTCAGCGTCCCGAGCGGATAGATCGCGTACTTGCTGAAGTCGATCGTACCGTTCGAATCGATATCCGAAAAAACCTCGACAACGGCGTCGATCGTTCCGTTCGCGTCGTTCTCGAACAGGTTGGTATGGAACGTCTGGTAAACGAGCACGGTGCCGTCGCCGGACACAGAGGGGTAGCGCGAACCGCCCGTCGTTACGTTCCCTCCCGCCGCCTCTTCACCCGTCGGTGAGAGGTTCAGACGTCGGATTACTGCATGGGTATTGAAGAGGTCGCCGTCGACATCCGGGTCGAGATCCGCGACGAAGATGTCGAGCGAACCGTTCGTATCGTCGCCAACATAGTCCGCGTATTTGTCGGCGAAGTACAGGTATCGTCCTGAAGTCGTGGCGGACATCCGCAAGAAGGAAAATCGACCAAACGTACCGTTCATGTTGACCGGATCGCCGTCCTTGTTTCGCGAAACGAGCGCGATGTTTCCCGTGTTAAGATCCTTTACATACAGATTGAGCCCAGTGACGGTCTCTGGTACGAGGTTCGTCGCCTCGCTCGCGAAGAAGACGTACCGTCCGTTGCCGCTGAGCGCGGGACTGCGCGATTCGCCGCCCGTTGCAGCGGCGCCGCCTGCTGTTGTATTGGCGCGGATCATTGTCGAGTTCGACCACACGAAGATGTCGCGCTCGTCGTTGACGTCGTTCGCGATGTGATCGCGTCGGCTCGAGTCAAAAGCGTAGACGGTTCCGTCATCGGATACCGCGACGTTCGCCGGACCGTTGAGCCCGATCGGTGCGCCCTCAACACTGCGTGAAAGCAGCTCGAGCGGTCGGTTCGTGTCCTCCTCGATCAGGACCTCCGCCTTCTCGATCATGACAGTCAGCGTCGTCGTATTTCCGACGAGGTCAGAACCCGTGATCACCACGACGTTGAGTCCGTTGTCGAGCGGAATCTCAGCCGCGATCGCTTCGGGCCGCCCATCCGCCGAAGAACGGGCCATGGCACCGCCGCCGACAACCTCTGCATTGCCGGGACGGCCCACCACCCACGTCGGAAGTTGGAAGCCGGCATTGTCGTTGAGCTGGATTTCGATTCGTGCGGATGAATCGGTCGTACGGTAGATGCCTTCGGAGGTAAGCAGGCCGTCGACGTATTGCAGCGTGACCTGCGGCGGCGTGAAGTCGTAGTAGACGTCGAAGGCCTCCTGCACGGCATTGCCTACCGCGTCGGTTGCGGATGCGTTGAGCGTGAGAACGAGTCCGGTGATTTCGGTGCCTTCGGCAGCCGCGGCGATAGTTGTTTCGCCAAGGCGGATGCTTTCATTCGCGTCGAGTGATCCGAATCCCGGCACGTTCAGCTCGCCCGTGACGCTGTTTGTTTCGGCATCCTGGGCGACGAACTGCAGGGGAGTGTCCGGCCCGACCACGAAGCCGAGCGCGTGTGCCGACTCGTAGCTGAGGGCCAGTACGGGCGGTTGGTCGTCCACGACGACTTTCATCGACGTTGTCGCGTTTCGATCGGTCCCGACGCCGATATCGAAGTAGAAGTTGTGAACACCCGGTGCGAGTCCGGCGAGTGAGAGGGCGAACGACGTACCGCTGATGTTGTTGGTAGTCGGGTTTGTCAGCTCCGCGTCCCACTGCCAGCGAATCGAGGCGCCCGGCTCGTCCACTTCGATTTGCAGTTCCTTGTTATCTGGATTGCGAAGGATCCAGTTCGGCGTCGGCTTTCGAATGAGCTGCTGGATGTTGGGCAGCTCGAATCGGTCTGTCAGGAAGTTGCTTCGAAGCAGTTTGTTTCGGGATGCAGGCGCCTTGTCGCCGACGATCTCGTTCGAGTTTGGATCATTCGGCTGAACGATCGCAAACGAGACGAGGCTTGGCGGCGTCGCATCGATGCTGAAGGTCGCGGAACGAATCGCCTCGCGTCCGCCGGTCTGGTTCACCGCCCGCCACTCCACGCGGAACGGCCGTTCGCCGGCGAGCGCAGTGTTCGACTGAAGGAAGGAATCGAATGCCAGTGCACCGGAGGCTGTCTGCCAATCGCCGTAGTTCGGTTCCTGGGCAACATCGAACGACACGATCCGGTATTCGACGGACTGCGCGGTGACGGTGAACTGGTCGTTGAAGATGTCTGTGACGTTTCGGTTTTCCGGGAGAAACGTGATGGTTGACTGCGGACGAACGCGGTAGAATCGTGCATTGGCGTCGGCGGTAAGGACGGGTCCGTTGAGTTCGGCGGATGTCACCGGCGACACGAGTACGCGAACCCAGTCGAGCGCCACGAGCTCGAGATCGGTCGTTATGGTTCCGTGCCAGAGCGTCGGATACCCTTCAAGCTCCGTCATGCCGCCCTGCGGTGTTGTAAGCATCCGGGCTGATGCGCCAGAAAGCGCCCAGTCACCGGGTTTGGGGGTCAGACTGGAGGGATCGGCGAAGAAGTCGCAGCAGTTGCCGTTCGCGGAGTAGGCGTTCTTCATTTCCTGCACGTCGGGTGTCAGGTTGATTCCGCCGCCACCCTCGCCCCACGTCACGAACTGGGTGACGTGCGGGTTTGGCTGGTACAGGTTGAGGTTTTCGACGGCGCCCCACGGCGTGAGGTCGACGGAGACCTTCGGTTCGCCGGGAAAGCCGATGAACCCCGTCACGAGGTCGCGAAGGGCGTAAACAAACGGGACGGCCAGGTTTGCGAGGACGGGGTTGCTGGCAAGTTCGGAGATCGTGACGACGGTCGGATCGAAACCGGGGGCTTTCGGGACGTAGTCGACGAGTTGGTCGACCGCATCCGCCGCGTTCTCATCGGCTGCCGTGAACGCGACGGCGCGGAAAAGCTCGGCGAGTGTGAGGCTGCCCGCACCTTGCAGCAGCCACGGGTTCTGAAAGACATCTGCAGTGACCTCGTCTTCGTAGAAGATCACTGCGAAGACCGCGAGGGTGCTGCCGCCAAAGGGCGGTGCGGTGTAGACGACGTTGGCGACGAGTTCTTTCTCGTGCGTGTCGTCCGTCTGATTGAGACGGTGCAGGGTTGCCCGCACGTCGGGACCGCCTGCGCTGTGTGTAATGATGTTGACCTGGTCGTAGCCGCTGAAGCGAGAGTCGGCGGACGAGAGGTCGCGCAGGAGTTCCGCGAAGTCGGTCGAGTGGTGCTCGGTTGCTCCGTTCCGGTTGTAGTTGGTGGTGATGAATTGCGCCGACGCTTCCTCGAGAAACTCAGCAGCAGGGATGGTGCAGATGAATCCGGTTGTGGTGAGGTTGCAGACCGGGATGACCTGGAAGAGTCGCCCCGCGTTTGCGAGGAGGTAGGAGGCGGGATCCGGCGAGTTGTAGTTGGCGCCGGGCGTGCGGATCTGCGTCGGCGACTTCAGCGCGGCGAAGCCCTCGTCGGATGTCGCCCAGGCGTAGCCGTCCTGGAAGCCCGGAGCGTTGGACTGCGCCCAGTACTGCACGACGTAGTTCGGGATGCCGTCGGACGCGAGTGTGCCGTTCGGACGTCGGATCTCAAGCGACTCCCAGTATTCGGCGGCGGTGCCGGCGCCGGTACCGTCACCGTTCCGGGCCCAGAGGCGGCCGTCGTCGTTGAAGCCGTGGTGGTAGAGGATCGGCAGCTGCTCGAGCTCGGAGTTGGCCGTTGCCGGGATCGCAGTCTGGGCGGAGGCGGAGGGTGCGAGCCAGTTGGAGGCGCTGAAGATGGTTGCGACGAGTACGTAAGCGGCCGCGTGCCCGATGTCGGTGCGTGGGCGAAGATCGAGGTGATTCATGGTCGTGCGGAGAGGGTGAGAGCTTCACCCACCTATCGCAAGGCGCGGTTCGGACGTATCAGAGAGTCGCGATCAGGCGCCTGAGCGCTGATCCGCCACGGATCAGAACCCGATTAATTGGATATTGTCGGATATTATTGGGTATAGTTGTGTATTTTTGAATATAAATGGGTATTCTT
>JAGQWL010000240.1 GCA_020437385.1 Bacteroidota bacterium | reverse complement strand
TACACTCTTTCATACGCGTGCCCTTCCCGTCCTGATCCTCGACAGCGGCCCACGTGATTTCCGAATTCCACTGTTCGTCCTGGCGGTTCCAGCGGATCACGTTTGCCTCGACCTGGGTCACGACGAGCGATATGGGCGCGCCGCGTTCAATTGCCCTGAGCTCGTCCATCGAGAGGATAATGTCGTTGCCGCTATCATCTTTGTCGATCACGATGCCACCGTTTGCCGGGTAGCGGCTCGAGCCCAGCGGAGACAGGATGTTGGCAGCCTGCGGGGACGTGATCGTTGCAATCACCTTGCGACCGATCATCAGATTGAACGTCGGCCGAACATCACTCGCGTCGGCGCTTCCCGTGTTCTCCATGTACACGCGGATTTTGAGTCGGGCGGCCTCGCTCGTGTTGGTAGTAGTAGCCGTCTCCCAATTCGTCTCGCTTGTGTTGGTACTCGACTCCGTGGTTGACCATGTGTGAGAATAGTTTGCGGAGACCTCGGCACTCACGAGTTTGAGCGGATTCAGTGAGGCGCTCACGGACACCGATCCTCCAACCTGATCCTCGCTCGTTGTCGTGTTCGTGTAAGCGTTCGTGAGAGAGCCGCCGTCGGAATCCGTGATTTCCGCCATCGGAATAACGTCATAGTCGACCATGTACATCGAGATGACGGGCCGCGCAGCAACCAGCGGATGCGCGTAGGGCATCAACACGCCACCAGGCATGTTCACGCCGGTGACCTCCATATAGTCGCTGTACGGGTCGCCGTCCGTACTCCAACTCCGCGGATCCGTCACGAAATGTGCAACATTCGGATCACCGTTCCACGGCTGCAGTCCGCTTCCGGAACTGTAGACGTAGCCGTCGATCTCGAGCCCGTTCGATATTCCATCGCCGTCGTCATCGAGACTGTCGACCATGACCGACATGACGCCGGTCGGGCTGCGAAAGGAGACGGTGTGCTCGGAGAGGCTCTGTGCTGACGCATGTCCGATCGTCAGAAGCACAAACAGGCCTGAGAGGCATCGTGCGATCAGTCGGCTGGCGTAACACGGGCGTGCGGATCCTGGATAGCAATTCATGGCGTTGCAAAGTTCTGGTTCATTTGAACACCCTCCCGAATTGGGAGAATGCCTCACAACCCTTCACTCTACTACGCAACGAAGCCGGAGGAAACCGATCACGTCCGGCCTAACTGCTTGCAGCCCAACGACGCTGTTGTCGACGCGTCAAGGCGCTAGGCTTCCTTCGGGTGGTACAGTCGGGCACCGAAAAGAACGCCGATCGCTCCAATCACGGGATTCAGAAGCGCAACCCAGATCGGTTGCCGGCCGTTCGCCATTGCGTCCATCATGGGCAGCTCGTCCGGCCGCGTACTCAAAGGCTGGATCCCGCTGCCAGTGATGACGGGAATCGCGAAGAATATTCCCAGAACGACGGAAATGCCGAGGAGGATGTATGCGCCGCGCATGTCTTTGTCGATTCGTCTCGCCGCGTACCCTCCGGCGATGGCTGCAACGAACCCCGAAATAACGAGCAGCACGGCCCACAGGGGCGTAATGTCCCACACGCCGGGTTGAAAGGCGCCCTCAGG
>JAGQWL010000239.1 GCA_020437385.1 Bacteroidota bacterium | reverse complement strand
TCCGACGCGGCGTCGGTAGTGGTCAGCACCTCGACATTGAACCTCTTGAACAGCGCACGTGGCCGGAATGCCGGCTCATGCAGGCGCGCGCTGATTTCATCGTACACGTCCATGGCGGACTCGGACGTGAGTTTCGTCCGGACTTCGAATATGTTGAACAGTTCGTATTCGAACCAGGCTCGCTTCGGCGTGCCGAGAAACAGATGGTAGTTGTCGGCAAATCGCTGCCAGATTGCGCGGCGGTCCCGTTCAACAGGCGTTTCATCCAGGGTTGGCACGCCCAGATCCTCCAGCGGGATTCCCTGCGAATACAACATCCGGAAGATGTAGTGATCCGGAGTGATGATCAAGGATGTCGGCTCGGGAAACGGATCGTTATCGGCGAGCAGGGACGGCGGGACGTGGCCGTGCGGACAAACGAGTGGGAGGTGGCGGATTTCGTCGTACAGGGACCGTGCAACACTTCTGAGCGCCGGATCCGAATCGAAGAAACGGTCAGGGTGCAATAGTTCGAGTTGTTTCAAGTTTTTCCTGATCAAAGATTGCGGCGAATGTCGAACTGCTATCGGATGTCTGCCATGTCCACAAACTGCATGTCGGCGAAATCCTGATTCTCACCTCCCATCGCCCAACAGAATGTGTACCCCGCCGTGCCGGCACCAGCATGAATCGACCAACCAGGCGAAAGGACCGCTTCCCGGTCGCGAACAACCAGGCTGCGCGTCTCTTGTGGCTCCCCCATAAAATGGAAAACCACGTCGCCGGGTGTCACGTCAAAATATAGATATACCTCTGTTCGTCGCGCATGCGTATGGGCCGGCATCGTGTTCCATGCATTGCCGCTCAGCACCTCCGTGATTCCCATAACGAGCTGTGAACTCCGGCTTCCGGCGGGATGCACGTACTTGTAGAGATTCCGTCGATTCGCCTTCTCCTGACTGCCAAGCTCCGTCTTGTCCGCTTGATCCTTGCCCATGTGTGTGGTTGGGTACTCCGCGTGGGACGGGTAGCTTACCAGATAGTACACCGCCGGCGACCCAGCGTCGTCGCTGGCGAAAGCAACATCTTTCGACCCGCGCCCCACGTACAGGACGTCCCGGTTGGCCATCACGAACGTTTTGCCGTCGACTATCACGTTGCCCGTCGACCCGACGTTCAATATCCCGACCTCGCGACGTTCAGCAAAGTACTCGGCCTTCATGGCGGATGGCGCCTCGAGTTTCACGGGGGCATCCGTCGGCACGACACCGCCGAGAACGACGCGGTCGAGATCAACAAACCGCAGCGTTGGCACCCCAAACCTGAAGAGATCCGACACCAGAAAGCTGGATCGCAATTCGTCTGTGGTCATGCGTTTCGTCCGCTCGGCGTCTGGCAAGTAATGCATCAATCGTTTCGTTCTTTGGTGCAGGTCGGTTACTAATTGTTTTCGTTCAGCGAGCGGTCCAACCTCCGTCTACAACGAGGATGTGACCGTTCACATAGTTGCTTGCCGGGGATGCGAGAAAGACGGCGGCCCCTCCCAGGTCTTCCGGCTCACCCCACCTTCCAGCAGGTATTCGATCGCTGATTGCACGAGATCGGTTTTCATCGTCTTGCAGCGCCTGCGTATTGTCTGTTCGGAAATAGCCCGGCGCGATCGCGTTGACCTGCACGTTGTGCTGCGCCCACTCGTTGGCCAACGCCTTCGTGAGCCCGGCAACAGCGTGCTTGCTGGCTGTGTACGCGGGCACCGTTATCCCGCCCGTAAACGACAGCAGCGATGCGACATTGATGATCTTGCCGGATCCGCGATCGACCATCCGTTTGCCGAATCGCTGGCAAAGCATAAACGTCGCGTTCAGGTTCGTCTGAAGCACAACATTCCAGTCATCCATCGGGTAATCAACCGCAGGATGTCTCCGGATGGTTCCCGCGTTGTTCACGAGGATGTCGACGGCTTCCACCTCGCTTTCGACCTCGGCAATCATGGCTTCGACCCCGCGCTCGTCGGACAGATCAGCGCCGACTTGCCAGGACTTCGCGCCCGCGGATCGGATTTCGTTCGCGGCTTCGTTGGTGCCGTCGCGACTCGTACTGGCGCACACGACATCCGCCCCGGCTTGACCGAGCGCAATCGCGATCGCCCGGCCGAGTCCACGGCTCGCGCCAGTTACCAGTGCGACCCTTCCCTGTAGTGAGAACCCGTTCATGATCGCCTGCTTCCTTCGTTATCTACTTGATGTGGGATAGCCGCCCACTGCCACGGATCAGACTTCCGAAGACAACGCGGCGTCAGCGCTCGACTCGGCCGGATCCGCTTCCTCCGGCAAGCTTGTCGACCTCCTCAGTGCTTACGAGGTTGAAGTCACCTGGAATCGTCTGCTTCAGGCACGACGCCGCAACGGCAAACTCGAGTGCATCTTTCGAACTCTGTTTCTGAAGCAATCCGGCGATCAGGCCGGAGGCGAAGGAGTCCCCTCCGCCAACGCGATCGACGATCTGGATGTCGTAACGTCGGGACCGTTGCGGGACCCTGCAATCGCGACCATCATGCAGCACCGCGCTCCATCCGTTCCGGTTCGCATTGAACGATTCGCGCAACGTTATCGCAACGGCATCGAACCCGTATTCCGCCTTCAGCTTCTCGGCCAGCCGGAAGTAACCTTCTTCGTCGAGCTCCGCACCCTCGACATCCGTTCCGCCCGCATGCATCCCGAGGCTTTTGTCCGCATCCTCTTCGTTTGCGATGCACACGTCGACGTACTCCATCAAGGACCGCATCGTCGCTCGGGCCTCATCGACGGTCCACAACTTCTTTCGATAGTTGAGGTCACACGACACTGTCACTCCCGCAGCGCGGGCAGCCTTGCACGCCTCAACGAGCGTACCGCGAACGGTTTCGCCCAGCGCCGGTGTGATGCCCGTCCAGTGGAACCAGCGAGCGCCTTCGAATATCGCGTCGAAATCCAACTCGTTCGGGGCGAGCGTTGTCACCGCCGCATCCGCTCGGTCGTAGATCACCTTGGAACTGCGTTGACTGGCGCCGGTCTCCAGAAAGTAGATTCCGACACGATCCCCGCCACGAACGATGAACCGATCCGACACGCCGAACCGACGCAGATGATTCACAGCCGATTGACCGATCTCGTGTTTCGGAAGCTTCGTCACGAAGTAGCTCTCGAATCCGTAGTTGGCGAGCGCAACAGCGACGTTCGCCTCGCCGCCACCATAAGTCACATCGAACTGCTGACTCTGCACGAAACGCGAATATCCCGGCGTCGACAGCCGGAGCATGATTTCACCAAGGGTTACAACTTTCATCTCTTTCCTTCCCACGAATTTGAATGACGGTGTTCGAACATTCTCAGCCGCCCGCTTCAGGCAACAATTCTTGAAGTATTTCGACAAGGCCGCGTTCACGCACAGCCGTGATCACGTCGACTACCTGGTCGACGAAGCCCGAGAGCGCGTCTAACCGGATTCCCCTGAGTCCCTCATCCGCCGAGACTTCCTCGACGAAGCGTCGAAGCGAGGACCGATCAAATCCCCCTGTCTTTTCCCATCGCCGCAGCCAATCAGAATACGAATCGTCCTTCGGCCGCGATTCGGCCGGCGGACCACAATCCGGTCGCTGAAACAGCAGAAAGCAGGCAAATCCAACGAGCAGTCCGCGCGGGAGCACTCCATGTTTCTCGTGATACTTTGCGATAGACGGAACAACGCGCACCTTCACCTTCACCGTCTGCTGAAAGGTAATCCCGAGCAAGTCGTGACGCACGAACGGATTTGCAAATCTATCAAGAACCTCGGCGGCAAACGCGCGAGCCATCGCCGCATCGCTGTCTAGACTCGGAACGATCTCTTCGTTGAGCACATGACGCACGTATCGTCCGACTATCGGATGCTCCACTGCTTCGCAGACTGTGTGAAGCCCTGCGAGCAGCGCAACCGGCGTCATGACGGTATGCGTTCCGTTCAGGATACGCACCTTCCGCTCGCGATACGGCGTGATGTCGTCGGCGACGATGATCCCCGGGTCAGCACCGACAAACGGCAACCGCTGCATAAGCGCCTGGCCGCCCTCGATTGCGAAGAGCCGGTACGGCTCGGCGACCGTGAGCAATTGGTCCGAGTAGCCGAGTCGCCTGAAAAGCGCCTCACTCTCGTCGTGCTCCGGAGTGCCGGGTACGATGCGATCCACCAGCGTATTGCAGAACGTGACCGCCTGATCGAGCCAGCTCTTGAAACGCTGGCCGAGATTCCATCGGTCGGCGAGTTCACAGACAAATGACCGAAGCTGGTCACCATTGTTTTCGAGCAACTCGCACGGCAGAATAACGAGTCCATGCGCAACATTGTAATCAAAGGCACGTGCCCGCTCGTAGAGCACGGCTGTCAACTTGCCGGGGAATGAACGTGGCGGATCTAGGTCGATGCGATCGTCCGGATCGAGCCGAACCCCAACCTCGGTTGTGTTCGACACGATCAGCTCGAGATGCGGACTTCTCGCGACGATCAGAACCTCATTCCAGGAATCCGACGCCGCCAGGGCACGGCTCACAACATCGACAATCGTACTGTCATCGACAACCTCGGCGCCTTCGCGGCCACGTACGACGAGCGAGTACAGGCCATCCTGATCATTAACCTGTCGAACACGGCCGCTTCCCGTCGATCCAACCATGACGATGCTACCGTTCAGTTTGCCCTGCCGGTTCGCAAGATAGAGGAAGTAGTCCACGAAGCCACGAAGGAAGGCACCGGTTCCAAACTGCAGGACCCGTTCTGGAAGCGGCTCGGCGGAAACGACGCCGTGGCCTCCCCGGCTAGCCGTTTCCACGATGGATCGATCGAGGCGCGGAAGCAGATCGGTTTCTCGTTCGACTTTGCTACTCATGATCCATCAATAACCAAATACTCCCGGGAGCCAGAGGCTCAGCCACGGCAGATAGGTTACCGCGAGAAGGGATACGATCATCGCGGCAAACAAAGGCAGCAGTGGCCTCACAACGCGGGTGATTGGAACGTCCGCAACGCTGCACCCGATAAAGAGGACGCTGCCGACCGGCGGGGTGCAGAGCCCGACGCAGAGGTTCAGTACCATCACAATTCCGAAGTGCGTGGGATCCATCCCGATCTCACTTACGATGGGAAGAAAGATGGGGGTGAAGATCAAAACCGCGGGCGTCATGTCCATGAACGTGCCGACGGCGAGGAGAATCAGATTGATCACGAGCAGAATAACGATCGGACTCTTCGCCAGACCGATAAGCGCCTCGCTGACACTCTGCGGTATATTCGCGTACGCCATGACCCACGACAATCCCATCGACGTGCCGATGAGAAGCATTACGATCGCAGTGGTCTTGACCGACTCGAGCAGGATGTCCGGCAGGTCACGCAGTTTGATCTCGCGATAGATCATCGCAAGCAGGAACGCATACATGACGGCAACGGCAGACGCCTCAGTTGCAGTGAACACGCCGGCAACGATGCCGCCGATAACGACCACAAGCATGAAGAGGCTCGGAAGCGCGCGAATGAAACGGGTTGCCGCAACGCTGACAAGAAGTCTCTCTGCACGGGGGTAGCGCCTTCGATGCGCGATCACTCCCGCGACAACCATCAGCGACAATCCGACCAGGATTCCAGGGAGGTATCCGGCAAGGAACAGGGCCGCAATCGACACCCCACCTGAAGCAAGCGAATAGACGATCAGAATGTTGGACGGGGGAATGATCAGCCCGGTCGTTGCGGAAGTGATGTTCACCGCCGCGCCGAAGCCCCGGTCGTAACCCTCTTCATCCATGTGCGGGGTCATCACGCCGCCAACCGCCGTCGCTGCCGCAGCGGCCGATCCCGAGATTGAACCGAAGAGCATGGCCGCAAGGATGTTCACATGCGCGAGACCACCGGGCAGCACCCCCACGACACTCTTGGCAAAGTCGATAAGGCGGCGCGCAATACCTCCCCGGTTCATGAGCTGCCCCGCAAGAATGAAGAACGGAATCGCCAACAGCGCGAAACTGTCGAGGCCGGTCGCCATTCGTTGTGCGACCGTAGTGGTGGCAGGCATGGCGGGAATGCTGGCAAGCATCGCGAGAACCGACGAAATGCCAATCGAATACGCGATCGGCACACCCATCGCGAGCAGAACGATGAAGCTGATGACCAGAATTAGTACTTCAACGAGTTCCATTTTCCCCAGGCGTTTCCAGGATACGTTTGTCCGTTCGATTAGTCCGCCGCCGGCGGGTTCGGGATTGCACCGGATGCGGCACTACCGGTTCGCAGGGCTCGCCAGTGTGCGATCGTATCAGACGCCGAATAGAACATGATCAGTGCTCCACTCAGCGGAATCGCCATGTACACGTAGCCCAATGGCAATCCCAACGCAGCGGATATTTGACCAAACCGCAGTGTAAGCGTCGCCAGCCTCAATCCGCCGATGACCATAACGCCGAGCGCAAACAGGAATACGATGACCTGTATTACGATCTCAAGTCGATGTCGAGCAGCTCCCGCCAGCTTCATCGGCAGAATGTCGATGGCGAGGTGGAGGTTCTGTCCGGCGGCGTACGCCGCGCCGAGTAACCCGATCCATATCAACAGGTAACGAGCCAGCTCCTCCGTGTATGAACTCGGATCCTGAAGCACCCAACGCGTGATGACCTGCCATCCGACATTCAAAACCGCCGCCCCCATCAGGACGATCACGATCCACGCCAGGATCTTGTCAATGGTTTGTCGGAGTTCAGTCATTGCCTTGCGGATTACCTACTGAGCTGCGTGCGCGAGGGAGTCGGCAGGTGCCGCCACAGCGCGCACTTCCTGGATTAGATTGTACACGACGGGCTCCGAGCGAAATTCCTCGTAAAGTCCTTGAACCGCGTCAGCAAACGGCTTCTTGTCGGGTCGGATGACCGTAACGCCGTCCGCCTGCACGGCGGCGAGTGCGTCCTCCTCTGCCTTCTTCCAGAGCCGCTTTTCGTATTCGGCGGATGCGTTCGCGGCCTCCTGTACCCAGGCTCGCTGCTGCGGCGAAAGGCCGCTCCAAACACGCGTGCTGATAAGCAGCACATCCGGGACGGAGGTGTGCTCGTCGAGCGAGTAATATCTGGCGATTTCGTAGTGACGCGAAAGATAGAATGACGGCGGATTGTTTTCGGCACCGTCGACGATCCCCTGCTGCAGCGCGGTGTACAACTCACCCCATGCGATTGGCGTTGCCGCCCCGCCCATGGCTCGGACCATCCTGATCGCTACCGGGCTCTCCTGCGTCCGGATCTTCATGCCCTCAAGATCTTCAGGTGCCTCGATGGGCCGATCCTTCGTGTAGAAACTGCGGCTTCCGGCGTCGTAGTACGCGAGTCCGCGCAGATTAAATCGCTCCGCGCTAAGCAGAATCTTCTTGCCGACGTCCCCTTCCAGAACGGCGAAGCGGTGCCTGTCATCACGAAAGAGATAGGGTAGCCCGAACACGCGAAACGACGGCTCAAAGCCTTCAAGTACGCTTGACGACACTTTGGTCATGCCGAGCGAACCGATCTGCAGGAGTTCGAGCAGTTCGCGCTCGGTACCGAGCTGCTGGCTCGGATAGATGTCGATTCGCATCGTGCCCTGCGATGCCTGCGCGAGTTGATCCCCCATGAATTGCATGGCGAGATGAACCGGATGCGACTGATCCAGGGCATGACCGAGCTTGATAACCTTTACGTCCTGTTGTTTCCCACATCCCGGCAGGAGCAGAAAAGTGAACAGTACCGCAACGCTCACACGCGCGACGGCGAAAGACCTGGATCGATGTTGTCGATTCCTGCGATGCACGACGAGCAACTGGTTAGAGTGACACACCCCGCTTCCACGGGATGAAGTCGTATTGTTCGAGCTTTTCGGCCTTCGTCCTGACCTCGCCGCTTGCAACACGAATGACGAGTTCGAACAGTTCGTCGCCGGCCTCGTCAATGGTCCGTCCGCCGCCGATCACGCTTCCGGCGTCGTAGTCGATGATGTCCGGCATTCGTCTGGCAAGCGACGAGTTTGTAGATACTTTGATAACCGGCGTGATCGGATTTCCTGTCGGCGTACCGAGGCCGGTGGAGAACAACATAATGTTGCAGCCGGCACCGGCCATCGCGGTGGTCGACTCGACGTCATTTCCCGGAGTACACAGCAGCGTCAGTCCGCCGCGTCGCACATACTCGGGATAGTCGAGCACATCGGCGACTGGCCCGGTGCCTCCCTTCTTCGCGGCTCCGGCAGATTTCATCGCATCCGTGATCAGTCCGTCACGAATGTTGCCTGGCGACGGATTCATGTCGAAGCCGGACCCTGCCGCCTCGGCACGCGCTTCGTACCGGCGCATCAGATCGGCAAACCGATCGGCCGTTTCGTCATCCACGCAGCGATCAATCAGGTCCTGCTCGACTCCGCACAGCTCCGGAAATTCGGACAGGACCGCCTTGCCGCCGAGTGCCAACACGAGATCGGATACGCGACCAATGGCCGGATTAGCCGAGATGCCGGAGAAACCGTCCGATCCACCGCACTCGACGCCGACTGTGAGGGCTGAGAGTGGCGCGGGGCGACGTCCAACCCGGTCTGCCTCGGCGATGCCCGCAAAAGTCTGCCGAATCGCGTCAGTGAGCATCTCGCGCTCTGAGTGATATCGCTGCTGTTCAAACACGAGCAGCGGTTTTGAGAACCCCGCGTTACGTTTTGCCAGCTCCTTACGCAGCATCTCGACCTGTGCGTGCTGGCAACCGAGGCTGAGCACGGTGGCGCCCGCAACATTCGGGTTGTTGAGGTATCCGCTCAGGAGCCCGCATAGTGCGTGAGCGTCCTGGCGCGTTCCGCCACAGCCACCCTCGTGTGTCAGAAATCGGACGCCGTCCACGTTCGAGAAGACTCGATCGCCGACGAATCGATCCGATCCTGCGTGCTTGGCGTCGATGCGCACGGCGGCATCGGTCGGGGCCGTGTTCGTTGAACGCGAACGATACCCATCGACCAACTCGCTCACGAGGCTGTAATAGACATCCGGTGTCGAGTAGCCCAGGGCCCGCTCAAACGCACTCCGCAAAACATCAACGTTTCGGTTTTCGCAGAACACGAGCGGCAGGACGAGCCAGTAGTTCGCCGTCCCAATCTGCCCATCCGCCCGATGGTATCCCATGAAGGTACGGTTGCGCCACTTATCCACATTCGGCGGACTCCACGAGAAGGCGCCGCTGCGCTTGCCAAATTGACCTGCTGCGTGCCGCAGATTCGACGTCGTGATTCGTTCGCCCTTTTCAATACGCGCGACCGCACGGCCGACGAGTACGCCGTACATGGTGACGTCCTGCCCGGGATCCAGGGCTTCGGTCGCGAACTTGTGTTTGACCGGCACTGCCTGCGGGAGAACAAAGGCGCCGCCGTCCCAGGTGACGGATGCACCGGCCGGCAGGTCCTCGAGCGCAACGAGGACGTTGTCAGAAGGATGAACCTGGAGAATACGGGCCAAGGTGGACGCGGGCAGAGCTGATGACACTTCGGATTGCGAACGCGGACACGGCCGACAAATGCCATATGCCGTGTTACAGGGGAAAGTACGCAATCACTGGCAGTCCGACCTCCCGCTCGCCTACTCTACCAATAACCAAGGATATCGCCCTCCGGCGTAATGTCGATGTCGTACGCCGACATTCCGATCGCCTGCTGGAAGGCGCTGCCGGAAAATTCGCGGATCTGCATTGCCGCATCGTCCTGCCCATTTGCCTCGAACGACTTCACGAGCGTCAGGATCGCTACCGGCACCGTGAGGAACAGGTCGTACTGCTGATCCAACTGCTCATCCGGAATCGGGTCTCTCCCTTCCGACGCAGCCCTTATCGCGGAGACCAGCTTTACACCTGCCTCCTTCGACGCCGACGGATCGAGTTCGACGTCATTGGCAATCTCCCAGTTCATTATGAAGAAGAGCGCAAACGCAACGCCGTAGTCGCGCTTCTTGAATCCCATCTGCGGCAGGGCGGACTCAACCTCGGCGACCGCCTGGACGAATGCGGCGTTCAACGCGGAGGTTGCGGACGGATCGTTCATCGAACTACCGAGGCCCTCGGCAAGCGCGGCCGCCATCCGTCCGCGCGCACCGGTATCCGGTACGTCGATGCCGCTCGACGCGATTCCGTTTTCGTCGACCGCAGACGCGACCGCCGCCTCGACGGCTAATGCGGTCGCTGTTGAATCCGTTTCGCCGCCACCGAACACACTGCGAACAGCAGACATGTCGGGTAGATCCTTTCCGCCAATCTGTGCATCCGCAACCCGAACAACGGAGAGGAACAGAACGAGCAGACCAAGCGAACGGACGATCTTCCGCGACATGTTGCTATTCGGAGATCGACGCTTTTGCGTGTACATACTGATTTGCCGCAATTCAAGTGGCGTCGGCATTGGCCGACTGGAGAGCTCTGGAGGCCGGCAACTGGCGGCGACGGCCACGTTTGCAGAACCATTGCGCATCAAACACTTACAAAGGTCGGCAATCGGCACTAGATCGACACGACCAATTCGCCTTCCTGACACAATCTTCGCGATTTGCTGTCCGCTGTTGATTGTATTCTCAAAGCATGATGATGAGACAGTTCATTCTGCGATCAATCGACGCTTATCAGCCGATGCGACACCGATTCGCGGCAAACCTCGCCGCCTTCGCCTTGATTGTGGGGTGTCCCCGACTCGTATCGGCTCAGGATCCGGGGTATGGATCCGCACAAATTCGGGAGGTTGCCATCGGCGGCTCGGCAGTCGCTTTGCGTACCGAGCCATGGGATTCGCTGGGGACTTTATCCGTCGAACAGTGGATGCGCGATCACCGCCTGGACGCCGCTCCGGGAGAAAAAGTGCTGGACAGGAACTACGACGTCAAGCCCGTGGCCGGAAAGCGAAACACCTGGTTCGTCGCACGCGACCTCCGGCCGAAACGTGGACAGAAGCGATTCTCGATTCGGACGGCCTGCAGCTTCGGTGCGGACGATGAGTTCATCCGCCTCGTCGACGTGTTTGGTCCGCTCGAAGTCGTCAGCGAGCACTTCGATGAGCTGAAGCCACTGATTGACCAGCAGGTCGAGACGGCGTGCGACGAAAAACCGCACACGGCTAGACGAAACGCGGTGCAAGCATGGATCCGTTCGGCACCGAACGAGGGCGACGGACGAGAAGGTATCGCCGATGTCCTCGCCTACACGGACCAGCGCTATGCGGGAGACTTCTACGCGTTGGATGTTGTGATTCAGGTTATCTACTCCGATGGCTGGGCGCTGGAGTCCCCGAGTGTTCCCCTCGCCGATTTGATCAAGAAGCGTTCGTTCGAATCACAACCCGAGAAGTGGAAGCAGTGGCGACGATCCGGCGCGAACTACGAACTGTTCGATGCGGAGAAGAAGGAATGGAGCGAGGTCGAGTCGGGATGGCACCCGGTGGGCCGTTCGCCGGACTTCCGATTGGAAGGCACCTTCAATTATGCGAGTGTCAGTGGGAGCATGTACTACGGTTCGTTTGTTTCCCGCGGCAGCTACACGTTTCTTACTGACGGAACGTACACGGCGTCATCATCGTCGCAGTTCGGCGGCAACACGGCCACGGCGGACATGGGAAGCATCTCAAGCTATTCCTATTGCAATGAAGAAGGAGGCGGAACGCAGGTATCGGGATCCGCTCCGAATGTGTCGATGAGTTCGCAAACGACGAACCCCGAGTGCGGAGACGGCAAGTCCGGACGTTATACCGCTGATGGCTACACCTTGACGTTGATGGCGAACAACGGCGTGACGGAGCGACTTCCGTTCTACGTTCTCGACGACGAGTGGATCGTCATCCGCGATCAGTACTACACGATCGACGACGGTGAGTAACTAGATGGCCCTTCTGATATTCTACGTCGCCCTGGCCCTCGGTATTTCGTTCCTCTGCTCGATCATGGAGGCCGTGTTGCTGACAGTCACGCCGTCGTTCGTTGCGCAGGCCGAAGCTGAACGCGGGGCCCCCGGGCGCAAGCTCGCGGAGTTGAAGAAGGACGTCGACCGTCCGCTTGCCGCGATCCTGAGCCTGAACACAATCGCTCACACCGTGGGCGCGGCGGGTGCAGGTGCGCAGGCGACCGTTGTGTTTGGCAATGAATACATCGGCGTGGCCTCCGGCGTGCTGACGCTGCTGATTCTTGTTGTTTCAGAAATCATTCCGAAAACGCTCGGTGCGCTCTACTGGAGATCGCTCGCGCTGATGGTCACGCGTATTCTCGTCCCAATAATGTGGCTGATGTGGCCGCTTGTAAAATTTGCGCAGGGACTCACGAGGCTACTGGCGCGAGGACGCAAGACGGTCACCATTCATCGAGACGAGTTTGCCGCACTGGCACAGATCGGCGTCAAGGAAGGCGTTCTCGACGAACATGAGTCGAGGATGCTGGCGAACCTGTTCGCCTTCAGCGAACTTACGGCTCGCGACATTATGACTCCGAGGACCGTGATCTTTGCATTGAGCAAAGAGCGTACGGTTGGCGACGTACTTGACGAGGTTTCCAGCGCAGGCTTTTCACGCATTCCGGTTTTCGCGGCGGACAAGGATCACGTCCAGGGTTTTGTCCTCAAGTCGGAGATCCTGCTTTGTGCAGCGCGCAGCGAGAACGACATGACACTTTCGAAACTCATGAAGCCGATCACGGCAGTAGCTGAGACGACGCCGGTTCGGAGGCTCTTTGAATTGCTTATCGAAGATCGAACGCACGTTGCCGTAGTCGTTGGTGAGTACGGCGGAACATCCGGACTTGTAACGCTTGAAGACATAGTTGAAACGCTTCTCGGGATGGAGATCGTCGACGAAGGCGACTCGGTTGAGGACATGCAGCACCACGCGAGAGAGCGTTGGCGAAAACGGGCCGCCGATTCCGCACTCCCGCTCGACGGCGACGATCCGGCTGATGGGCGCACAGAAGCGTAGGTGCGATGAGCAAGCTTCTGTTGTTCGGCACGTACGCTCACGGGCACGTTAACCCGACGCTTCCGGTTGTTTCGTCTCTCGTCGAACGCGGACGAGGTGGTGTACTACAATCACCGAACTTTCCGTGAACGAATCGCAGCAACAGGCTGCCGGTTTGCCGAGTATCCGGCCTACGCAGCGGCTGCTCCTGACCACATGCAGGGGTGTTTTGTGATTTCTGCCGGGCGATCGGCATCCGGATTGAAGGCTCCCGACCAATTCGTCATCAGGGAATCGGTCCCACAGCTCGACGTCCTCCGTGAGGCGGATGTCTTCATCACGCACGCGGGCATGGACAGTCTGCAGGAGTCGCTTTACTTCGACGTCCCAAAGATCATGGTGCCGCAGCAGGTCGAGCAACTGATGAACGCCTGCATTGCTGAGCGAGCCGGAGCGGGCGTTCTGCTTGGAGCCCGACCGCCGTATTCCGGTCGGGTGACCGCCGCAGAGTTGCGGGATGCACTGGAGAACATCCTTGCGAACAGCGGCTACGCAGAATCGGCAGCCAGAATCGGAAGGGCCGTGCGCGAATCGGGTGGAGCCGCCGAGGCGGCACGGCTGATCGAAGAGTTTCTTGTCGGCGTTGGCGAGCGAAAGGATGTTTCGCGCACGACCGATTAGTCACTCGAGGCCCCGTCAACCTTTTGTTCGTGCTCCGGACAGTCGAAACGTAGCTCCCGTTCGGCAAGCGACTTATTCAGGAGCGAACAGTAATACGGGCATTGCTCTCGGCCTCCGCTGTGGTTTTCAAAGTATGTGCACGTCGAACACATGCGTGCGACTGATACGACGCCGTCGCGCTGAAGCCGCTCAATTATTCCCATCAGAACTCGCATCACCGTGATAGCCTCGCCCTCCGGCAGCGCCTTCAGATAGACTTCGACGGATGTAGCCCAAGTGCCAAGATCCTCGGCGCGACGCCGACCATCGTTGGTCAGCGCCAGCACTCGCGCTCGGCCGTCCGATGGATCCTGGCGCTTCTCGACCAGCTTTTTGTCAACCAACGTGCTCAGCGCCTCACTTATCGTTGCAGGCGTCACGTCAAACTGACGCGCCAGGTCACCTACGCGACTCTGCGACAACCCGTGGTACCGCAGGTGGACGAGCAGCTGGATCTGAATCGGGCTCAACCCGGTAGCTCGAGTCTGGTCCCAAAGAAGTGAGCGAAGCGCCTGACCGATTCGATCCAGCGACGCGACAATCTTTGCCGTAGCGCTGTCGTGCTGACGCTCAGGATCAAAGGTCGAGGCTTGTTTGGTCAACGTCTCGTTGCTTTCTGATCGCGATAAGGGGCCGAAGGCGGATCCCGGCGACTCCAAGATAGGCGAATATGCGCTCCGCAGACTGCCGTCGAAAGAATTTATTTAGGAGTCCTTGACATTATAGCTTCATCGATAATATGTTTCGGACTCCTAACGAAATCTATCCAGGCGCACCACAATGACAAAACGCGTTTTCAAAGATCAGGCAGTGAAATCGACTCGCTCCGTCATCGCAAGGCCGGCGATCCTCCTCACAATTATCCTGGCACCCATGCTTGCATGTGCCCAGCCCCAGAACAACGCCCCCTCGGCCGGACCTGACCTGGACGTGACATCAGCAAGTGTCCGCCTTTACACTGACTTAAATATCCTGGTATTCGAGCAACACGTGGCGGGTACCGCAGGTGCGACGATCCCGAAAGCCGTCGGCACTGTTGACAAGGCTCCGGTTCTCGGTTACGTCTTTCCGACGACGCTAAAACCCGAAGACGTCGGATTTGGCGTCGGCGACGGAATTGTCGCGCTTGCAGCGACATCACACCCTGACTTCGATGACACACCGTTGTGGGACGAGAACGGCGATCGGAACTTCAAGAACGACGGCCGAGTGTTTCATTCTCACTGGGTTGTTCTTGTCCCGGATACGCGAGTTGCCGGCGGACTCGCAGTCAAGGAGACAAAACAGATTGAGCAGGATCTGCCGCCGACCGCCCCGGGGATGCCGATGTTTCTGGATTCGCCCGGCTTCTCAGTGAAGCTTATCGGTAACACGCTTCGACTCGTTGTGCCGCTCGATCGAACCGGGGGCAAGTCCGACTTCGCGTTCGATGCGGTCACTGCTTACATGGAAGTAAATCAGTCGGACGAAGGCAGACCGATGCTGGGAGTCTACAAGGTCTACGATGTCTTATCCGGGGATCTGTCTCTTCCATACAAGGTTGCTGCCAACTGACCGTAGAAGCACATCCATCAAAGCGTAAGACAATGAAGATCGCGGTCTGGGATACGTATGTCCCAAGAAAAATGCGCTCGGGAGAATCCGAGCCGACAATCATGCACTTTGATATACTGGTCCCGACTGACACAGGGTTCGATCGGGTGCAGCAATTCGGCCGGATCTTTCTGGCGGAAAAGGGCGAATCTGATCAGCCGATCTCGGCGACAGAGTGCAGGTTCTGCCATGTCGAATCTGCGTCACAGGCAGTCGTGAATGAAATCCAAAGACGCGGGTTCTCGATCATCGAAATGCAGGGGTGCGAACCACGCGGAATCTAGAGCGGTGACGGCGCTTGGTTTTCGCGGGTATGGGGAGGAGGATGGGGTTGGGTGAGGCCGCAATGGAAGGCGACCAGTCCTACTTCCTACTTTCCTCCGCTCCTACTTTCCAACTCACGCTCCTACTTGCCAGCCAGGCCACGATTCTACGAATCCACGATTCCACGATTCATTCCGTGCCCACTCACGGAACCCGATCGCCGCATCCGGTGTCCAGAGCATAATACAGGTTTCGAACTACTTCCTCGGCCCGCCGATCCCGACGATGACGAACACGCTCTACTCCTCCCCGGTTGCGGATGTTCTCGCACGACTTTTTGCCGATGCCGAGAAGCAGGCCGACGAACAGCGCGCCGCGCAGGCAAATCAGGCGCCGACGCCCGAGTTCAAGACGCCGTACGAGCGCTTCCTCTCATACCGAAATCATTACCTGCCGATCGACCGTCCGTACGGCAACCTGATGTATTCTCTGATTCGCGCCAGTCAGGCGAAGACAGTCGTCGAATTCGGAACGTCGTTCGGCATCTCGACGATTTTTCTCGCCGCCGCACTTCGCGACAACGGCGGTGGCACAGTCGTCACGACGGAGTTCATCGAAGACAAGATCCCGACGGCGAAGAAGAACCTGTCCGACGCCGGACTCATCGACCTGGTCCAGTTCCGCATCGGCGACGCGATCGAAACCCTCCGCCGACCGATGCCGGGTGTGATCGACTTCGTCTTCCTCGACGGCGAGAAGTCGATGTACCTTGACGTGCTGAAGGTGCTCGAGCCGGGGATGCGACGCGGCTGCCTGATCTCGTCCGACAACACGGATAACGAGCGGACCGGCTCGCTGCTCGATTACGTCCGCGATCCAGCAAACGGATATGTCTCGTCAGCCGTGCTCACGCCCGGCGGCACGAAGGCAGACAGCGGACACGAAATTTCGGTGCGGGTGTGAGCGTCCATCTACCTGTCCGCGCGCCAGAAGTAGAACCGCACGCCGGCGCCTCCGCCAACGTCGCCGTCGGTATCCGGCACGAGCGATAGC
>JAGQWL010000238.1 GCA_020437385.1 Bacteroidota bacterium | reverse complement strand
TTCCCACAGGACTGGCATCGGCTTCCGACAACGGTGTCATCTCGCTGACGTGGCAGCCTTCGACCGACGGGCAAACACCATCAGCCGGCCTCACCTACAATATCCGCATCGGGACGACGGCTGGGGCATCCGACATCCGTTCGGCACTGGCGATCGTATCAAGCGGCCATCGGCTGGTGTCGGCGCGCGGCAATGCGGACCAGTCGCGACGCGTAACGCTCAGGCTTCCCCCGGGCACGTATTACTGGAGCGTACAGGCAATCGACAACTCGTACGCGCCGTCCCCTTTCGCGGAGGAGCGCTCGTTTTCGGTTACGAGTCAATCGATCGAGACCGGCACCGAGACCGAGAATGCCACAGCAACCGCGCTGACCGACCCCTACCCAAATCCCGCTGCGGACGCCGTTCGGATTCCGTTTGCCGTCGCACCGGGGGAATCTGGTCGAATTGCAGTGTACACGGCCACCGGTCGTCTCGTGTCAAGCAAGTCCGTAGTGCCAACGACCGCTGCTGGATCTGAATGGATCTGGCGCGGAGTCGACGATTCAGGCTCGCGCGTGGCCGCAGGCATCTACTTCGTCCGACTGGAGACGGAATCATACAGTCGTACGAAAACAGTCGTAATCATCCGCTAGCATGAAGAGAACGAAACGTTGGCTGCTGACCGTGTTCGCAGTTGGCCTTCTGGGCACTGCTCTACCCGCACGCGCTCAGACCTTCGACCCGGACGTTTGCGAAGCGCAGGGATTCCCGTACTTCTGCGCGATGGATCTGCGCAAGGTTACCTTTCGCTATGGAAGCATCACGTGGGGCGATTTCAACGCCGACGGACTGCAGGATCTCGCGTACACCGGCAACACCAACAGCCGTATCGATCCTGTAATTCGCACCGAGATCTTCCGCAACACGGGCGACATCGTTTTTGTCGAGCCACCTCAGGAAGAGGACAAGCCGCCTTCCGTCAGCTATGTCACGCGGTATACCGCCACCAACATCAGCGCGGATCTCTCGCAAGCCCAGCGCGTCTGGGACGGAAACGCTCTTACGCGAGATCTGGACGGTGACGGGCGACTGGATCTTCTTATTGTCGGTCGCGACAACATCGACAACGTCGTGACGAACTTCTTCGCGAATACGTTTGGCTCCAACTACGAGTTCATAAATCGCCAATCCCTTTCGGGTGTGCTGATCGCAGCAATCGAGGCCGCAGATATTGACAACGACGGGGACGATGACATCCTCGTTTCAGGTCAGCGCCTCGACGGCAGCGTACAGGGATTCCTGCTTCGCAACCAGCAGGACCCGTTTGCTACCGAACCTCAGGCGTCGCTGTTCGCACAGGAGCCACTCCCGTTCGAGGCCGTGTCCTATGGCTCGATCGATGCCGGAGACTACGACGGTGATGGCGACATGGACCTGCTGGTTGCTGGCCGACTCGCCGACAACAATAACGTGACGCGAATCTATCGGAACGATGCCGGCCAGTTTGTTCAGGCCGCCAGTCTTGCCGCGATGAATTTTGCACGCGCGCGCTTCGGTGATCTCGATTCGGATGGAGACCTCGACGTTGCCATCAGCGGGGGGCGACTCAGCCCGTTTGTGATTGATGGTGCGGGCGTCGTCTACCTGAACAACGGAGGCAGTTTTTCCGAAGCGGGATCGTTCGAGGGCCGATACTACGGTGAGTTGGCGATCGGTGATGTCGACCTCGACGGATCAACCGACCTTGTCGTTTCAGGAGGTTCCCGGCCGACTGAATTTGCCTGGACGTCGTTCCTGAAGAATGACGGATCGGGCACCTCGTTCACTGAGCATACGCGTTTCGGGGGTGGCATCTTCGGTCAGGTACTTCTCGGCGACTACGACGGCGACGCCGATCTCGACATTCTACTCTACGGGCAATTCTCGACGGGCGGCAACACGCTGGGTGAGTTCCGCAACGAGGGGGCCGGACAAAACAATCTCCCGGCCGCACCGGCCAATCCGCAGTCCGACGTCTCCGGATCCACCGTCACCCTTTCATGGGATGCCGGAGCCGATACCGAAACGGCCACACCGGCGCTCACCTACAACGTTCGAGTTGGGCTCACGCCCGGGGGAAGCGAGGTCATGTCTTCGAACGCGCTCCCCGACGGGCTGCGGCTCCTTTCGGACAGGGGCAACGTTGATCACAACACCCGGTGGCCGCTACGAAATCTCGAGCCCGGAACGTACTACTGGGCGGTACAGTCGATTGACGCGGCGCTGGCAGGTTCGCCCTTCGTCGACGAACAGACGTTTGTGATTCAGTAGGACGCGCCGAGCTACTCGATTCGCTTGGCCGCGATTTGCGCTCCGGCTTTGCCGAAGAGATCCTCCGGCGTCCGGTAACCGAGGATGCGGACCGACTCCTCGTTCCACGCCCACTCCTTGTCAAAGCGGGCGACTGCCCCGACGAAACCGAATCCATTCGTGACGTTGGACATCGTTCCCGGCTGCACGAGCACTTCCGGGTCGAACACGCCGCCCGGCGGCACAAACGCGTCGTCCAGATTGGTAATTCGTACGCCGATTCCCATCAGCGCGTAGGAGTTCACATTGAGCGTGTCACCAATGTTCTTTCGATCGGTGATGAGGTTCAGCGTAGCACTCCAACGACCGCCTTCGTACGATCTGATAGCAGGAAGTGGGACCGGAATATCTACGAACGGCGCATAGGGGCTCGCGAGAAAGCGATACCAGATTTCGACAAGGTGCGGCTCGGCGTTGAGTCCGTCGTACGTCACTGTCTGAGAACCGCGGACATTTGTACCCGAGATCCCGATCGTCTCCACCACCTCCTCCGGTTCGACCGTAATTGCCGGAGTGGCCGGTACGGTTGTTTGTGCACTCGTGACCAGGTCCGAACCCTCCTCGGTAGCCTCGATCAGAAATGAGTGGCCCGGCTGCACACGTGTGTTCGCGTAGAAGAGAAGTCCGACCTGGCCACGTGGATACGTAATCAGTGTATCCGCCCAGTCCAGCACCTCGCCGTTGGTAAGATTCGTGGATCGGACGGCATAGCGAGACGGATCTACATCGACACTTGCGATCGTACCACGAATGGGGATGACACGGATATACTGAACGTCGGTGTCCATATCCAACGTCGCAAAAAGCGTCATCTGCCGGTCGCTGTCAGCGATCGGATCAACCGTGTCGTCGCATCCCGCTAGCAGCAGGACAGTCAGGACGAACAGAAGGGAGAGCGTTCGAGTCATCACTTGAAGTCAACCTTTATTCCGACCGACGGAATCAGCGGCAGCTGATTGATACGCTTCAGCGTGTACAGGTCGACGTAAAACGGGTTTTTGCGATCGTAGGAATTCGTCAAGCTGCCCTGCAGCGTCACGTCAACATTAGCGCTGACCTCCATCGTGCGATCGAGCGAAAAGTCGAGCCTGTGGTAGTCGGGCAGACGCGCCTCATAAGGAAGTCCGTACAATACCCGCGTCTCGCCAGGCTCTTCAAGAAGATTTACCGGTCCGTTAAGCAGGATGAACTCGTCGAACCCGAGCGCCTCGGACAGCGGCAGCCCGGAGCCGTACTGCCATCGCATGCCGAGATGAAATTTCTTGACCTCAACCGACGCCAGAACGTTGATCTGATGCCGGCGATCATGCGGGGGCGAGTAGGTCAACTCCGAGACACCGTACCAGAACGGGAGCGTCTCCTGGCTGGACGTGTACTCCACGACAGAATACCCATAGTTTGCAAAGCCATAGAACGGACCCGCGCTGAGCTCAACACGGACGTCGCCTCCGTAGACCTTGCCATCTGCTAACTGCAGATTCGTCGAAAACCTCGGGAATGAGGTCCACTCGGCAACCGATAAATTCCGCAGGTCCTTGTAGTAACCTTCCAGAGAGAATTCGACCGCCCGCGGCAGGCGAAGTTGATACCCCCCGACCAGGTGAAACGCCTGCGCAACGTTGCCCTCACGCGACGATGTCCACGCCGTAAAAACGTCGCCGGCGTCTCGCCTGTCGTTGATCCCGACAAGCTCCTGATGGTAAAGGCCCGTGGCAAAGCTGAAGCGGTGAAGACCCCAATCCTGCACGAGCCTGAAACGCGGCTCAAGGAATGTTATGGACTTCGACGGAAAGGTCTGAATTCGCAGCCCCGGATGAATCTTGAGTCCGGTACCCACATCAAAGGAAAACACCGGCTCCACGTACGTTCCTGCCTCGGTTACAAATTCGAGGTCCGTACGGAAGTTCTGGAACGTACCGCCCAACTCGCTGTCCAGCGACGACGAGCGGATGTAGATACCCCAGTTGAAATCGGTCTTGCCGAGGTAGTGCGTCATGTTCGCCTCGACGTTGAACTGGCTCGTGCGCGAATACCTTGTCGGAGCACCGGTCGGCCCAAACTCATTAACAACACGCGACGCCGAAATCAGGATCTCGGCAAACACTGGAAACTTCGTTGGAAGAAGGATATAGCGCGCCCCGACCGCTTCGTTGCGCCACAGAACCTGCTCACGGGAACTGTCGGCATCGGCATCACCGATAAATCCGCGATCGAACGTTCTCAACGCCGTCACAGAGGCCTGATGATTCTGCGACGGCTTCACCATCAGCTTCGCAAACTGGTCATCGAAGCGATAAGGCAGCGGCACATCCACAAGGCGCGCCGCCCCCTGTTCGATTACGGACGTTCGCCCAGACAGCAGGACGGACGCCCTGTCGCGCCAGAGCGGCCCTTCGATGCGGCCACCGCTGACGAACGGTGCCGCTGAGACCATCGCGTTGAAACGTCGCATATTGCCCGAGCGCGACGAAATGTTCATGACAGAGGACAACCTGCCGCCAAAGCGCGCGCCAAACCCGCCGGCATAGACGTCTGCCGAATTCATGATTTCGACAGGAAACGCGGAATAGAAGCCGATCAGATGGAACGGCTGGTAGATGAGCATCCCGTCCAGCAAGACCAGGTTCTGCGTCGGTTCGCCGCCGCGGACGAAGAGCTGGCCGCCCTGATCACCGGACGAAACAACGCCAGGGATTGTCGTGATGTACGACACGAGGTCGGCCGATACATCAGGCGTCGGAATGTATTCGACATCCTTCGGGCGAACGGTCTGCAGCCCCGCCGTGACCGCCGCGGCGCCGGCCTCTTCACGCTCGCCCTCAACGACAACCTCGCCGAGCTCGGTCTCGTCTGCACGGAGGACGATATTATAGGTGAGTACCTGATCGGCGGAAAACTCGAGCGTATCGACGTAGCTCTCGTAGCCGATATACGATGCCCTGAGTTCGTACCGGCCCGGATTGATCCGGGTGATGGTGTAGAATCCGTCGAGGTTTGTCGCGTTGCCGACCAGCTCGCCCTGCACGTCCTTCAGCGAAACGTTCACGCCGAGCAGCGGAAGCCCATCCGAATTGTCTGTGACAAAGCCACGCAGTGTTGCGGCTTGCGCGAGTGCCCGGTTAGCCGGTGCGACACACAGGATTAGCAGCAGCACAAAGGGAGCTAACGACAGTCGACTGCCTGGCACGTGAACGTGAATTCGGGACAGCAAGGAGATATTGCGAGTGTTTGGAGGCAGCCGCTCCGTTCGACCTGCATCGGGCCCGGTCGCGGGACGCATTGGCGGTGCGAATGTTACGACTCGCACGCATTGAATAAAAGGGACATACGACTGCACGACCGCCTGCGGGCCGGACGGCGGACGGTTTCTGCTTTCGGCGGTTCCGAATGCGGAACAACCACACGGACAATCCATTCTCCGTGCTGAATCTTTCTGCCGTTCATTCGCGTGAAACAGGCTCCGCGACGCCCCCCGTCGCCCCGTTCGGAATATTTGTCTGGATAACCACGAGTAACATGAGAGCATACGTTCGCTTCTTTCTGCCAACCTTTGTTTACGCGGCCGCGCTGATCGTCGCATCGTCGACGACTGCCTCGGCGCAGACCTTCCGTTCCGACGCACCATCTGAAGCAAACTTGACGTCGTTCGGCGGCGCGGTGGCGATCAATGGTGACCAGATCTTCGTCGGCGAGGCGCGCAACAACGTCAAACCGGGCACCGTGCATGTGTTCGCGAAACAGGGATCTGAGTGGACGGTGGTTGAGGAACTGGAGGCCGAGGACGGCGAGGTCAACGACCGCTTCGGAAGCGCCGTTGCGGCAGATGGCAATACACTGCTCGTCTCCGCCAATGGTGACGAAGGAAAGGGTATCGTCTACGTGTTTACCAAAGGAAACGACGGGGCGTGGCGCCAGACCGGTACGCTTGCAGACCCCGAAGGCGCAGATGGAGACTCGTTCGGGTCGACTGTGGCGATCCGCGGTAACATTGCTGCCATTGCCGCTGAGCGCAAGAATTCGCGAGCAGGGGCTGTCTTCGTATCAACGCGAAACGCGGATGGCTCATGGTCGCCGCTGAAGATGCTCACCGGCGCCGAAATATCGGACGGCGACGCGTTCGGAAGTGCACTCTCGATCGGGGAAAAAACAATCTTCGTCGGCGCGTCGCGTTATGACGCAGGTGCCGGTGCCGCGTTCGTTTTCCGACAGGGTGACAACGGCGGATGGAACTTCGAAGGTCAGCTTCCCCGCGGCGACGCGGGCGACAGCGGTTTCT
>JAGQWL010000237.1 GCA_020437385.1 Bacteroidota bacterium | reverse complement strand
GGCCACACTCGGATTCGTGCTCGACGTATTCGAGTCCGTTAACCCGTCCGAGGCTGAGGGTGCGCCGATTACGGCAAGACGTATTGTCGACGCCGCCTCGGAGCGACTCCGCGGGCTGGACGATCAACCGTTGACTTATGCACGAATGACTGCGGCCGTCGGCGAACTCAGCCAGAGTCTCGGACTTTTTGATGTTGCGGATTCACTGTGGTCGCTATCTCTTGCACACAGGAAAGAGCTGCTCCCACCGGACGATCCTGAAATCGCGCAGAGCCTGCTCGGCAAGTCGAGTGCTATCTCGAACAGCAAGCCAACCGAAGCCATCGCACTCGTCGAAGAGGCGATCGGCATCCTCACCTCGCGCTACGGAGCGACCGACCTGAGAACACTCCACGCCCGCAACCTTCTCGCCGGCGATTACTACCGCAACGGCGAAAACGAGCGGGCGCGAGCAGCCTACGAAGCAGTTCTTTCTGCTCTTCCCGGCAACGCTCAGGCGTTGGAGTTGCGCGCCTCTGCCATGACCGGGATGGGCGCTGTGCTTAATGCGCTGCTGAAACCGGACGAGGCCGAACCGTATCTCGCTCAGGCAACCATCCTGAGTACAGACCTGCGCGGCGAACGGGATCCGGAGACGCTCCGAATTCGATACGCATGGGCGGAGTCGCTCCGAAAGCAGGATCGACTGGAAGAAGCCCTGAAGATCCACCTCGAGCTGCTTCCTCTCGTCGAGGCCGTCCATGGAAAAACATCCGATCGCGCCGGTAATTCACTGATGTCCATCGGATTCATCCTCAACAAACTCGGCCGCTACGAAGACGCGCTTCCCTACTTCGATTCAGCACAGGTGGCCTACGCGACCGCCTACGGCGCAGGTCACGGCTTCACCGCCATTCCCATCGCCGCGCGGGGCGAGTCCCTCTTCGGAGCCGGGAGGATAGACGATGCAATCATCGCGCTCGAGAAGGCGATCGCTATCTACAGCTCCGCGTGGGGCGCTACCTACACGCGATCCCTCGAAGCCGAAATCACCCTCGCACGCGCGATGTTGCAAAAGGGTCGCGTGAAGGAGGCGGAACGGCTGGCACAACACGCACTGGACAGCATCGCGAACCGTCCGCACCGGACGGATATTGCCGATAACGCGCGCGAGGTTCTGGAACAGATCCGCACCCGATAAGAATCAGAACCTGATGTACACTCCTGCCGCAAGCAACGACTTTGTTTCGGTTCCGACATCCGCGGTAAACGTACCGTTGGGACCAGTGAAGTTGCGCTCTCCGGTGAAGATGCTGAATCGCGAGTAGGTGCCGGTAATTCCAAACGATTCGTTGACCGGAAGCTCAATGCCAACACCGTATCGCAGTGCCGGGGCCGTCCGCGCTTCCTTTCCGGTCCCCACCTGACCCTCTCTCTCGGCGGCCGATCCGAATGCGAGTCCGCCACCAACGTGACCAACCAGCGATACCGGACCCAGGTCTGCGATGTTCAGTGTACCGACCAAT
>JAGQWL010000236.1 GCA_020437385.1 Bacteroidota bacterium | reverse complement strand
TCGCGACTCCTCGCCCCCGCTAACGAATTCTCGAAACGAATGAACGACACGTTCCGAATTCGGACGATACTTCCCTGCGTCCTGTTTTTATTGTTGAGTCTCGGCTGCCAGAATGCCGCGACCGGTCAGACGGGCGAGACAAGGAAGGGGGAGGGGGCAGGTGATCCACACTGGCATTCGCCGGAAGCGGCGGCCGAACCGATCATGTACTGGGAGGACTATGAGCCGATCTCAACGCTCGTTGTCCCCGAACATCCCGTACGCTCCGCAAGATTTCCGTTCATCGACATCCACGCCCATCAATTTCAGGCAGCCACGTTGTCGCGTACCGTGCTCGACTCACTCATCCGTGAAATGGACGGGCTCAACATGGCGATCATGGTGAATCTGAGCGGCGGAATTGGTGACAAGCTGGCCGGCTCGGTCCGCAACATGAACGGGACGTATCCCGGACGCTTCGAGCAGTTCGCGAACATCTCCTTTGACGGGATCGATGATCCGGATTGGGGTCGGCGCACGGCCGAGGGGCTTGAGCGCGATGTGCGCAATGGCGCCGTTGGACTGAAGATCTACAAGAACCTCGGCATGGACGTGCGAGATGCCTCCGGCAAGCGCGTTCCGGCGGACGATCCCCGGATCGACCCCGTCTGGGCGAAAGCGGGCGAGCTGGGGATCCCCGTGCTGATTCATACGGCAGATCCTGCTCCATTCTGGGAGCCGCAGGACCGTTATAACGAACGGTGGTTCGAGCTGAAGGAGCGCCCGATGCGCATCCGTCGTCCGGGTGACTACCCGCCATTCGAACAGATCATCGGGGAGCAACACAACATGTTTCGCAAGCATCCCGAAACGAAGTTCATCTCCGCACACCTCAGCTGGCTCGGTAATGATCTTGATGCGCTGGGTGCCTTGTTCGACGAGCTGCCGAACGTCTACTCTGAAACAGGTGCCGTTCTTGCCGAGCTCGGTCGTCAGCCCCGGAAGGCAAAGGAATTCCTCACGAAGTACCACGATCGCGTTCTGTTTGGAAAGGACTCGTGGGAACCTGACGAGTACCGGGTCTACTTCCGGACGTTTGAGACGGAGGACGAGTACTTCCCTTACTACCGCAAGCGGCACGCTTTCTGGCGGCTGTACGGGATCGGCCTCGATGACGAGGTGCTGAAGGATATCTACTATCGCAACGCGCTTCGCATCGTCCCCGGGCTTGATGCAAGCCAGTTTCCGGACTAGCGATCGTCGCCAGGATTCCGACTGGCAGTCGTTTCCGATGCGCTCTTCATAACAAAAGGGGCAGACGCGAACCATAGCACCGTGCCGACAGCCATGAGCACGGCGTGCGTCTTCCACGATAGCGATCCGCCGAACACGAGGAACGCCGGCACTACCGTCAGTCCCAGGCCGATGGCCGACAGCGTGGTGGTAAGTGACTTGAGCAACACGTTACGCAATTTCGGCCTCCGCAACGGTTTGTGATCGTCGCTGCTCGACAGTAGCTGCGATCAGGTAGACGCCGGTGGCGATGAACCATCCCGGCAGGCCGAGAAAGAAGATCTCAAGGCCAAAGAACCGATTGAGCAGCAGACACGCCAACAACGTCAGTACCCAGGCGAGGAAGGCGGGAATGCTGAAAAGCAGTCCGCGAAGCTCGGCAAAATTCTGTCTCAGCCCCATCCGCGGGAAAAGCCAGAAGTCCGCAAAAATTACGGCGCCCATCGGCATCAGGATCAGACCGTAAAGCGCAACGAAATCCAGCAGGCGCATCATCAAGGCGGGGAAGAGGGCGGCGACAGTTGTGATCGAACCGACCGCGAGCGTCATTTTCCAACGCTTCCAGTTCGGTGTGATTGTCTGAAGCGCGAGTCCCGCGCGATAGATCGTCGGATTGGCAGTTGTCCAGCCGGCGATGACAACGGCGACGAGTCCGGCGACGCCGGCACCGAGCCACGCGATCGGACCAGGCGCGACCTCGCCGTTCTGCTGGAGCGCGAGTGCAACGAGGATCCCGGAGGCAATCCAGGCAACAAAATGCCCGAGGTACATTCCGAACGCACTCAGGAACCCGTATTGCCATTTTCGGGCATAGCGCAGAATTGTCATGTCCGCCATCCCGATGTGCATTGCCATATTGCAGAACCAGGCGAAGAACATTACGTGCCAGAACGTGAACTTGCTTTGCCCCTCGAGCGGAATGCCCGTCCAGATTTTTTCGTTGGCGACGCTCCAGAAGTCGCCCGGTGACGTCACGCCAAGCTGCGGAAGGACGGCGATTCCGCATGCGACGAAAACCAGAAACATCCACGGTGCCGCGACCTTGGAGAAGTACGCGATCTTTTCGAAGCCGAGTATCGCGAATACGGTAACGACCGCTCCGACGGCCAACACCGTCACGACCCATCCGAGGCTTGTTGGATAAAGGTCGTTCAGATGCGGCATGTTCATGTTGAACGGAATGCCGACGGCAGTAGCGGCCACGGATATCATCGCGCCTGCAAGGAAACAGAACATGAGCGCGTTGACAATATTGTAGGCGAATAGCAGGAACGGGCCGGT
>JAGQWL010000235.1 GCA_020437385.1 Bacteroidota bacterium | reverse complement strand
CTCGCATCGGGGCTGTATTTCTACCGACTCACTACGGGCGGAAGGTCGCTCGTGGGGAAGGTGATTCTGGTTCGGTGATCCGGGTACGGTAAGACGCGTTGCCTGATCCAGGTCCCGTGATGCGGATACGGTGATGCGAGTACGGTGATGCGAGTACGGTGATGCGGGTACGGTGATCCGGGTCCTTGATACTGGATCGGTGATGCGGGTACGGTGATTCCGAAAGGTGCCGCACAACTTCGCAGTACACACCGGTTAGGATGCCGGCATGAACGCCTCAAGGCGTCATTGCCCCGCGGTTGTCAGTCCCTCGATCCGCTCATTTACTCGTGCGAGCGTCACGAAGAGGCCTTCAAGTTCGGCGTAGTACGCGTCGACCTCCAGCGTGCTTTTCTGCGACTTGACGGACGCGATGTCGATCTCAAGCTGTGATTTCTGTTTGAGAAGCGCATCCGCTTCAGGACGATCGGTTGTGCCGATGGCCGCGAGCACGGCTCCCCCGGCGGACAACCGAGTAATGGATGCAAGCGCACCGTCGAGTCCCTCGTTCAGCTCGTCCAGCTCCGATCCGTTGCCGTCGCCGTTGTCGTCCAGCAGGGCGTGTTCCGTAGCGAGGTGATTGTTTGTTTCGTAGTCGCGAGCTGTGTTCTCGGCTGCGTAGCGGAAAACTTCTGCGACCGTCAGCTCCCCGTTGCGATCGAGATCCGCAGTAGCCGATGACAAGGCCTCAACGAAGAAGCGAGGGAAGACCGTTTCGTTTCGTTCGGAGCCGGAGCGGGTAGCGGTAATAACGATCCGGTTTGGAGCCGACATCGATCGAATGAATGGACCGCTGGAGGACGCGGTATTAACGAAGACGATCCTGCGAGCGTCCAGGCCATCGAGCATCGCCGCATAATCGGAATCGCTGAGGTCCCGCCGAGGGATGTTTAGCTGCGCGCTGGTTCCGTCCGTACTTCCATGACCGAAGAGAATGATATAGATGTCGTCGTTGGATCCGGTCGCTTGGCCGAGCTGTGCAAATGCGGATGCGATGTTTTCGGAAGTCGAAACGCCATCAACAAACTGTCGATCGGACAAGGCATTTTCGGCCAGGACCGTTACACGTGTGTCGTTCACGCCAAACTGTTCGACGAATGCTCGGCGCGTGTCAGCGAGGTACCGTTCGAAGCGTTGCGTGTGTTCGGGTGTTCCGCCGAGTCCGCCAACTATGAGGACATGGGAGGGTTGGGCGGAGGAGGGGGTAACAGCGATGGCGGCCAGGAGCACGGTGGCAACGATTGCCCACAGGGATCCGCGCGACACGGGCGTCCCAGCGGCGAACCCCCCGAACAGCTGCGTGGAGAGCGAACGTCTACGTGATAGTGAGTTACATCGGGACACGAGGGCATTGTCGGGTTGATCGGTGTTACGTCGATCCGAGGAATAGAATCGACGGCATACGAGCCAGGTTCCTCAGGGCGCGGAATCTCACGCAGTCACAGCGAGCACAGACGGCGGGCAGGTGGGGCACAGACGGTGGGCATCGGGGGGAACAGATGGGAGTTGGCGAGGTGGGGCGTGTAGACGAACTGGTAGCCACCGACCTCGTGACGGTGGCGGCTGTAGTCCTCCATCTGCTTGCGGACGATG
>JAGQWL010000234.1 GCA_020437385.1 Bacteroidota bacterium | reverse complement strand
GTAGCCTTCTCGCGGAGTCACCAGCAGCACCTCCCCCACCAGCATCGAATCACTGCTCGAACGAAGGGCCACGGTACGCTCCGCCAGCCACGAGCGCACGCCATCGACCGACGCTTCCGGCGGCCCCATTTGTCGCGGCACCGCCTCGATGATCTCAGCGAGGTCACTCCTGAAACGGGCGATACTCGTCCGCACAGCGGCGGACTGGAGCGTCCGTTGACTCTCGACCAGCCCACTGGTCGACCGGTACTGCAACGCGGCCAGACCGGCAAGCAACACGAGGAGACAAACCGTCAGCAGGATCGGCAGATGCGGATTTGTCCAGAGTCGATGACGCATACGGTGTGTCCGCGTTGTACGACGGCAGCAGGGCGCAAAACGCAAGAAACTACAGCGACAGTCATCCCGGGTTTCTCGCGACTCAAGAATTTACATTCCTTACGATTCCCCGCCGCGCCTTACGAACCTTTACGATTCTCTTGCATCAGTGAGACAACAATCCACGCGGCCGATCGGTTCAGGCATCAAACAACATACCTGCTAACAATGATGCCTCACAACTTCCCATTTGCTCTTCTGATCGCCGGACTACTCCTGATGCCCGGTACCCACGCGCTGTCCTGCGGCGCACAGCCGACACTGAAAGCCGCCGATTCGTATCTGGCAGCCGAAGCGAAGGCAGGCTTCTCCGGAACCGTTCTGCTCGTCCGCGACGGCAGCGTTGTTCACGACCGCGGTTACGGATTTGCCAATCGGGACCGGATGATCCGCAATTCAGCACGCACGGTTTACCCCCTCGGCTCGATCGTCAAGTTGTTCACACGGGACGCCATCGAGGTTCTCCGCGAGCGCGGATCACTCGCCACTACCGACCCGATCAGCAGGTTCTTCCCTGTCGCGCCCGCGGACAAGGCAGGCATCACCATTGCGCAGCTCATGCGCGACGAGTCCGGCCTCGACACCTACCACGGCGGGGATTTTGAACCGCTGGATCGTGCGCAGGCACTTGACCGGATCTTCAACCAGGAGCTCCTCTTTGAGCCGGGTAGCGACCGGTCCTATTCGAACTCCGGATACACTGTGCTGGCGGCCATTGTCGAAATCGTTTCGGGCGAGTCCTTCCCGGAGTTCGTCGCGAAAGAACTGATCGAACCCGCAGGCCTTCGGCAAACCGGGTTCTATGGGTACGACGGATGGGCACCGGACAGCGTGGCGATAGGCTACGAGGCATCGCGGAACGGCACCGTCAACTCACCGGCATACTGGGAGTCACCTTCGTGGGGACTCATGGGCGGAGGCGGAATCGCCTCCACCGCCGACGAATTGTACAAATGGATGAAGTGGCGGAAACAACGGTTCAACCTGCCACCTCTCACGGCGCCTGCGTTCGACCCGGCGAAAGGGTCCCGCACCGATCAGGCTGCGCTGTTCGCGGCAGGCGGGGGCAACTGGGGTTATTACGCCGTTTACGTGGAGTTTGGGGACGGAAACGCCATCGTTGTATTGAGCAACGCGGACGACGACGGCGTTGAAGACCTCACGCTTCTGAATTCGCTGGCGAATATCCTCTACGGCGAACCGCCGCTGAAGCGAGTTGCACCGACGCTCCGTTCGCCCGAGGAACTGTCCGACACACCGGCGGGCCGGCAGATGCAGGCGTTCGTCGAAGTCGTCAACAACGGCAGTGAATCGGACGTCCGTTCATTTGTCTTGGATCACATGGACCGCGGCTTTCAGCAGAATCCAGATCGGTTTATCGGGTTTGTCGAGGCCGTTCGCGGCGAGTTTGGGCCTGACGCTGAGATTGCGAGCTTCCTCCAACCCGACCCATTCGTCGTGAAGGCATTCGTCCGGAACGCCGAAACCGGGCAGTGGTATGTGGCGCATCTCGAGGTCGATGACAGGGCGCCCTACCCGATTGCGGGGTTACAGACCGAGGAGTCTGCCGCGCCGGAGGCAGCAACGGATCCGGCGCCGGCTGCCACTCCGCCATCCGAGAAAAATGCGTCTGCGAACTGCGTCGACCTTGACCTTCCCGACGAACCGATTGGCCAGGCGGCGAAGCGATTTCTGATGGCCGTCTGCACGAACGATGACCGCGTCCGCTCGGAGTTTGTTGACGTGGCGTTCTCGGCGTCGTTTCTCGACGTTCGTCCGGCAGAGGACGTTCGAGACATGCTGTCGCAGCTTCACGCGGATCTCGGCCGTGCCGACGTGTTCAGCATCGAGTTATCATCACAGTTCGAGGGCTCCCTCGGAATCGAAGCCGAAAACGGCGAACGGTTCATTCTTGACCTCGTGGTCGAATCGGAGGCACCACATCGAATCAGGGGCTTTGGAATCGATACTGCCGCACCGGAGGTCGCGTTTGATTCGCTGGAGGATCTAGATGGGTATCTGCGAGAGCAGGAATCGGCCGATGTCTTCTCCGGTGTGGTCCTGGTTTCGCAGGACGGCAAGGTCCTGTTCGATCACGCGTACGGCTACGCGGACAAATCCGCCGGACGGAGGAATACTCTCGACACGCGATTCAACATCGGATCGTTGAACAAGCTGTTCACCGGAGTCGCCGTACTCAAACTCGCGGAGCAAGGCAAGCTCGACCTCGACACAACAATCGGACACTACCTTGCAGGCTTCCCATCGGCGATCGCAGATCACGTGACTGTGCGGCAACTCCTGCAGCATCGGTCCGGGTTGGGAGATTACTTCAATACGCCGCAGTTCCGGCACCAACGCGCGTCGCTCCTGACGATTTCCGACTATCTGGCGTTTATTCGGGATCTTCCGCTTGAGTTCGAACCCGGCACATCAAGTCGGTACAGCAATGCGGGTTACGAGGTGCTTGGCGGAATTATCGAAGCGGTCAGCGGCATGAACTACTACGACTACGTACAACGACATGTCTACGATCCTGCGGGCATGACCGGAGCGGGCTCGTTCAGGCACGGCACGCAGCCGAGGCTGGCGGTCGGATACATCCAGCAGGGTGCAACCGGATACGAGGAAACAAACGCGGACTGGGTGCCGCCAATCGGCACGGCTGCAGGCGGCGGATACGCCACGGCTGGCGACCTGCTTGCCTTTCAGAAGGCCCTCGCTGCGGACCGTCTCTTGAGCCATGAGTACACCAACCTTTTCCTCAATCGATTCGACTCGATGAGTCAAGAAGGTCGAACTGGAGACGGCGGATTTGCGGGAGGAGCCCCCGGAGTCAACGCGGTCTGGGAATTCGACCTCGCGCGGGGAATTAACGTATTCGTGCTGTCAAACTTCGACCCGCCATCTGCCGAGTTGCTGGCGCGGGCGATTGTCGGGATGAATCGAATGAAATGATCGAACGTGCACGACACACCAGCCGACTCTATCGTCGTCGACGTACGTCGTCGACGCAATCGCAGAACAACTTCCGAATCCGGCGGAAAATCGAATACTCTTCGGCGATGCAGCGAAGATCCAGCCCCAATCTGAATGTCCGGGAGTCTCAGCGTTCGCAATCGGCTACATACTCACCGCTCTACTTGCGGCACAGCACGATACTTGCGCAGAACCTGCATCGTCCTTGCAAGCGGAATCGGCTGCAACACACGACCCCGACCATCAACCGTCGTCGCCCTGAGAATAGCGTTGTAGATCGCCTCCTCCGTGGCCTCAACCGTCGCGGCGAACAGCGGCGACATCGCTTCGTGCGATAGCTCGGAAACGGTTACCTGACCCGACGCGGTTCGGTCGCGACGAACGGACTCCGCATTGGAGAAGGCAATGACATAATCGCCGGAACTGTCGTGAACGAACGAGCCCGTCCGACCGGCTCCGAGTATCGCACGACTTGCCATGCGTCGCAGTTGCTCCGGTCCAAGCGGCGCATCCGTCGCAACCACGATCATTAACGACCCTCCATCCTTTGATTCACCGGCGGCGGTCGTTGTGGAATCAGCAAGTTCCCGTCGGTAAGTATACGAGCCCAGCTCGCGTCCTACCGGCACTCCATTCATCGTGAGATTGCCACCGAAATTTGTTTGCACCAGAACGCCAACCGTATAGCCGCCGAGAGACTGCGGGACTATTCGAGAACTGGTTCCGATCCCGCCTTTCCACGCAAAAGCACTCGTGCCGCGACCCGCTCCAACGGACCCTTCCTCGACCGGCCCGTCCGTCGCGTTTCCTAAGGCGGCCGCAACATGCTCGCGCGAAACGGGATCGAGCCACATATCATTGACCCAGCTGTCATTCACCTCACCCACAACCGGGTTGATTGTGTGCTGCCGCGGATAGTCAGCCTCCATCAGGTGCCACGCCAGACCCTTCGCCGCACTCCATACACACAGCGTACACGTCAACAGTATCGGCGTCTCAATTTCGCCGAGCTCGCGGACCTGCGTCTCGCCGATCAGCTTCCCGTAGCCGTTAACCGAATGAATCCATGCAGGAACGGGGCGGGCATACAGGTCGCCGTCTGCCGGAACGACAGCCGTTATTCCGGTGCGGATATCCGTACCGTCATCGATTGTTACGTGACCAACCTTGACACCCGTGACATCCGTGATCGCGTTATTCGCTCCCGTCCGAAACACACCCACAACCAACCCGATGTCGCGCGCACGCGGCCGACTGTCCGGACGAATATCCCGCTCGATCTGAACGGCCATATCGATCTTCACCACCTCCTGACCATCGCCGTCTGCGCAGGACCCAGCAAGGTCTGATCCTGAGCGCCCGAGCAAATAATGAAAGCCGGGGGGCACGTTGACACT
>JAGQWL010000233.1 GCA_020437385.1 Bacteroidota bacterium | reverse complement strand
TACCGGCCGCCCGTGGCGTGACGCCGGCACGAAGTGCAGCGAGGTCCACTTTTGCCAGTGAAGCCTGGATTGGCTCTCCCTTCAGGTAGATTCCGTTTCCGGTGTTGCCGCCGATGACGTTACCCTCCTCCTCCGTAGCGCCGCCGATGGTGGTTTCGTCTGCTCCGTCAGTGACAAGGACGCCCGAACCCAGATTTCCCAGAAGGTGGCCGAGGCTGTTGGTTCCGACGAAGTTCGAGCTGATCCGGTTCAGAAATCCGCCCTTCAGAATGATGCCGGCATGATCGAGCGCCGAGCCGTTGTTCGAGATGATGTTGCCGGCGCCGGGCATTCCGATTGTGTTGCTGCCTGACGACTCGAGACACAAACCGCCAAGGAGGTTGCCGAACGCGATCATCGAACTCCCATTCTTTTGAGGGAACGTCTCGAGACTGTCTTTGGGAATACCGAAGAGCGAGTTCAGAACAGAGTTTCCCTGCGCATTGAGCATCCGCAATCCGTAGCGCCCGTTTGAAACCACGGTGTTGGGCCTCCCGCCCGCCTTTCCGATCAGATTCTGCAGCGCGCCGGTATGCATGAAGATGCCACTCAGTCCGTTGCCCATCGCGAGTCCTTGCGTTATCGTGTTGTTCGATTCGCGCATGAACCAACCACCCACGTCGTTTCCTTCGAGCGTGTTGCCCGTGGTGAGCTGCCCGAGCATCTCGATTCCGTGCCCCAGGTTATTCGCGACGGTGTTCTTGAAGAGCGTCGACCCGGCGACGTTCTTCATAACAACTCCGGACAGCACGTTTCCGATCGGGGATGCCTCCGAATCGAGCGGGCCCAACAACGCTCCGACAAGGTTGAAGTTGATTCGAATGCCAATGAGCGCTCTCACTCCCGCCTTGCCTACCTGGGACTCGTCTGGTCCTTCGAGGTAAATCCCGTTTCCGCCACTGTTGCCGATCGTGTTCCCGGACATCGGATCGTTCTCCATTCCAATTGTCAAGTTGTCGAACGTGCCGATGGCGTGTATACCGTGGCCGCCGTTTCCGGCATCGGCTCCGATGTAGTTGCGCGCGATTGTCACGCCGGTTGCTTCAACTGAAATTCCGTCACCGTCGAATCCGTCGATGCCCAACCCCGACACCGAGGCACCACTGCCCTGAAGACGCAGGCCCGCGACACCCGTGCCGGCGTTGCTTCCGTCGATGATGACAATTGGTTCGTCAGAGTAACCCGGCTGCGTCGTGGCGTCGATCTTCGAGGCCTCGGTCACCGGCGGAAGTGCCGTCGCGGGTTCGATTCGATGCGGCCCATCACCGTCAATGTTGAAGGTTATCCGGTCGCCGCCCAGGGCATTTGTGTGCGTGATGGCAGCGCGCAACGTGCATTCCTGCTCCTCTGAACCGTCACCGCGCGTGATCAGATTACCGGTCGTGCAGAGGCCGTCGTTTGGATCCGAGTCATCGTCATCTCCCGTCGAGTTGACGGCGAGGGCTACGGTCGCTGCCGCGTAGTAGATGTTTCCCGCGTCGGCGAGTCCTCCCACACTTTCGCTTGATGCGGACACAATGTGAGCGCTCGCGTTTCCAGTCGTCCAGTTCGCGCCTGCAACACGCGACCCGAAGAACCCGGCGGCCTCCGGTTGGTCGCTCACATACGACTCGAGTACGGCTCCGTCGGCGCCGCTGAATAGATAGGCAGTACCGGCGAATGTGGCTCCGCCGTCTTCCCGCGTACCAACCAGGATATCACCGCGACCATCTCCATTAACGTCTGTGACGCCCGTTACGGAGCTGCCAAGTCGCCCCTGGTTTGATGGGTTCGGGCTTGTAAGCGTGTGAAGCAGTGAACCGTCAACACCGGAAAAAACATAGGCTCTGCCAAACTGTTCGTTTGTGCTCGGGCTCGGCTCGCCATCCGCGCCGACGACGAAGTCTCCCCACCCGTCACCGTTCACATCCGGTACTCCGGCGAGATTACGACCGAACCCACCCTGAGGAACGGCCCCCGGCGAATCGAGCGGATACAATTCGACACCGGTGGCACCGCTGTAGATTCGAACGCGACCTCCCGTCGATGCGGCGGACTGGTAGTCACCGATTACCAGGTCGCCGAAGCCATCCCCGTCAAGGTCGTCGACTCCAGCGACCTGGGAGCCGAAGAAATGGTTCGAGTCGAGATCCGGGCTGTTGATCGTCCGGAGCAGAGACCCGGAGGCGCCATCGAATACATAGACCGACCCCGCGCCGCGGTTGTTGTCGACAAGCTGGTTGGGAGCAGCGATCACGATGTCCACTACCCCGTCGCCGTTGACATCGGGGACGCCAGAAAGCGCCTGGCCGAAGTTGTTGCTTGCCCCCGCCACCGGAGACACGAACGTTCGCAAAAGGGCGCCGGTGGAGCCCGAGAACAAGTAGCTGCGTCCGCCGACAGTATTCTGGAGTTCGTACAGGGCGCCGACAAGCACTTCGCCGCGGCCGTCGCCATCAACGTCCGCGACTCCTGCAACCGAGTGGCCAAAGTTGCCGGAGCTTTCGGGGTTCGGGCTGACGAACGAGTGCAGCAGCTCGCCGTTGGCTCCGCTGAAGAGATAGGCGCGACCGGAGTTCAATGCGCCGCCATCCTCCATGCGGGCACCCACCGCGAGATCCTCGACTCCGTCGCCGTCCACATCCGGAACGATTGCTACGCCGGATCCGAACGTCCCTCCCTGCTCAACGTTCGGGCTGGAAAGCCTGGTGAGCTCCTGCGAGTAGGCTGTCCGCGAAGAGAAGCAGATCGCGACGAGACAGGCCGTCGCTGTCGCCGTTATCGCTCGGTAATAGGTTTTCTTAATCAGCGGGTTCATCATCATGGTCGGCCGGACAGCGTTCGGGTTTACTAGTGAAACGCGGTTTCCGGCCCAACAAGGTCATTTTTCTTAACGAACCACCCGAAAACGCCGATTCTCACCGGATAGTCTGCATATCAGTATTGCCTCGCCATTCAAATTGATGTTCCGCTCCCTTCTGTTTACCGGATTGTATTGTCTGCTCGTTGCATCCAGTGTGCGCGCGCAGACCGTCCCGCAGGAGTCGCTCTTTCCCGGCGTGAGCGGGCAGGCACTGGTGGACTCATTGATCGCGACCTACACGCCGGATCAGACACTCGGCTACGGGCCGGCTCGCGATTCGCTCTACGCCTGGGAGAACAAGACCTACGGATCACTTCGCGGCGTGTACAGCGGCTTCTCGATCGTACTCGACCCGCTCGCCGACCCGTCGACGGATGCAGCCAACAAGGGAATCAACGCGGAGCACTCATGGCCGCAGTCGATGGGCGCGGCAGATGAGCCGCAGCGTTCGGACCTGCACCACCTGTTTCCTGCAAAGGCGGAGGTGAACTCGGCGCGCTCAAATGATCCTTTCGGTGAGATTCCGGACGCGAATGCAGACGCATGGTATCGGCTCACGGAGTCGCAGTCGACGGTTCCTACAACGAACATTGATGAATGGAGCGAGCGCGACGGAACAGACCCCAGCGGGCTTTACCCGGGCCGCTTCGAGCCGCGCGAGGATCACAAGGGAAATGTGGCGCGGGCGATGTTCTACTTCTATGTCATCTATCGTCAGGCCGCTGATGCCGCTGATCCCAATTTTTTCGGCGTGCAGAAAGACGATCTGCTGCGGTGGATGAACTGGGATCCAGTCGACACAAACGAAATCACGCGCGACGACTATGTTGCGTCGCTGCAGGGCAACCACAATCCGTTTATTCGCGACACGACACTCGCACGGCGCGTCTTCGGTGACCCCGTCTCGACAGATCCCGATCCGCCGACGGGTCTCGTGGCATCGACGGCCTGGATCAACGAGCTGCACTACGACAATACGGGAACAGACGTAGGCGAAGGCGTCGAGATCGCTGGTGAAGCGGGTACGTCGTTGGTCGGATGGACCATCGAATTGTACAACGGAAGCGGCGGAGCGAGATACGTGACGACGCCGCTTTCAGGAACCATTCCAGATCAGGATTCGGGATTCGGAACGCTGTGGTTTGACCTGTCCGGCCTTCAGAATGGTTCTCCGGACGGCATCGCGCTGATCGACTCCGAGGGCGGTGTCGTTCAGTTTCTATCGTACGAAGGCCAGATGACGGCGGTGGACGGATCCGCACAAACGCTCGTCAGCGAAAATCTGCCGGTGTCCGAGGATTCGGGTACTCCCGTTGGCTATTCGTTGCAGGTTCTGGGCACCGGCTACGCGTACGACGACTTCACCTGGTCCGGTCCGATGGCGGCAACTCCCGGTTTTCCGAATGCGGGTCAGGATTTTGTCCCGGCACCTGTCGCCTGGATCAACGAAATCCACTACGACAATTCCGGTAACGACATCAACGAAGGAATCGAGATCGCGGGTACGGCAGGGCTGAGTCTCGCAGGTTGGTCGCTTGTCTGCTATCATGGCACGACCGGTTTGGTGTACGACACAAAGGCCTTGTATGGTGTTTTGGCCGACGCCGGATCCGGGTTTGGCTTCGTTTGGTACGCGTATGACTCGCTGGATGAGGGTTCGGGAGACGGCGTCGCACTTGTCGATCCCGATGGATCGGTCGTGACGTTGATCTCGTATGAGGGCAGCTTCGTCGCATCGGACGGTCCGGCTGCCGGCATGACCAGCGAAGACATCGGCGTGAGCGAGGGAATCACCGGTAAGAACCGATCGCTTCAGCTTGTCGGATCCGGCTCCCGGTACGCGGATTTCGCGTGGCAGGGCGGCGTACTGCAAACGCGCGGAGCGGTCAAC
>JAGQWL010000232.1 GCA_020437385.1 Bacteroidota bacterium | reverse complement strand
GAAAGGGATTGAACGTAGTATGTGCCGCCTACCGCAACAGGTCCGAAGAAGATGAGTACGAACAGATCGGCAATTCCCAGGCTGGACAGCGAAAATCGACCGCCCGAATAGACGAAGCCGAAGACGATCGAACAGACACCAACGATGATGATCGGAAGTCCGCCCCGAATCATCAGATAAGTGCCGAAGGCCACGGCGAGCGCAAACGAAAGCACCGTTGCCTTCAGCACGCTTGATGGAGCGAGAAGGCCGGCCTGAGTCACCCGAAGCGGCCCGATTCGTTCTGTCGTATCTGCGCCCTTCACGGCGTCGGAATAATCGTTGAACAGATTCGTTCCGATCTGAATCATCAGTGCCGACGCGAGCGCACACACGGCAGAGATCACGTGCACGGCCGAGTCGAACGCCGCGAGTGCCGTCCCAACAAGCACCGGCGACGCCGCGGCGAACAGTGTTCGAGGCCTGATCGCAGCTATCCAGATTGATGCGCGCGAACGCGGCCGACCGATCAGGCTCAGCGACTCGGGCATCTCCGTCACGGTCTGTAGGGAAACTTGCTGAAATCAGGTTTTCGCTTCTCGTTGTAAGCGTTGCGACCCTCCTGTCCCTCTTCCGTCATGTAGAAAAGCAACGTTGCGTTGCCGGCGAGTTCCTGCAGACCGGCCTGACCGTCGCAATCGGCATTCAATGCGGACTTGAGACACCGGATCGCCATCTGCGAGTTTGCGAGAATCTCACGGCACCACTGCACGGTCTCCTCTTCCAGGCGCTCGAGCGGCACAACGGTATTTACAAGTCCCATCTCCAACGCCTGCTGCGCGTCGTAGGGCCTGCACAGAAACCAGATTTCACGAGCCTTCTTCTGACCGATGATGCGGGCCAGGTAACTCGCACCGTAGCCGCCGTCAAAAGAACCAACCTTGGGGCCCGTCTGCATGAACCGCGCATTCTCTGCCGCGATGGTCAAGTCGCACATCACATGCAGGACATGTCCACCACCGACCGCCCATCCGGCCACCATCGCAATAACCGGCTTCGGGCATGTACGGATCTCCCGCTGGAAATCCAGAACATTGAGGCGCATGACGCCCGTTCCCTCCTCGCGATACCCGGCTTCACCACGAATTCGCTGGTCGCCACCTGAGCAGAACGCTTCCGGGCCCTGGCCGGTGAGAATGATCACTCCCACCTCGTGATCGTCGCGCGCGTCATTGAGCGCCGAACGCATCTCCGTCACGGTAATCGGTCGAAACGCGTTCCGCACTTCGGGACGGTTGATCGTGATCTTGGCGATCCCCTCCGCCTTCTCATAAATGATATCCGTGTAGGTGCCGGCTGGCTTCCAGTTTATCGACGACATTCCGTTGGTTATTTTTCGTTTGCGAGGATCGGGAATGAGACCACCTTTGTCCTGGTGGTACCCACCAGCATTCGGCCGTCAGATCACGCGACCTTCGAGAAACCTGCGTACGATAGCAAGATACGTGTCCGGTGCCCCCATATGCACATTGTGACCAACGCCCGGCACCGTCACCCGCCTGATGGATCTGGACTGACAGGCTGCTCGAATTGAAATAGATCGGTACTTCCCGTCGCGTTCGCCGGCGATCATAAGCGAAGGCATCGAAAGTCCTGGCAGGTGCTTCCAGTGCGATGGTTGATTGCCGGGACTCAGGTCCCGGAGAACGCGCGCGACATCCGAATTGCGGTTCAGCTTTCGTCGCTCCAGCAGCGCTCCGACGGTGTCGGGCTGCGTCCGAAGGTCGGCGAACACGCCGTGTCCGTACCACTGTTTCAGAAATGCGTCGAGCCCGTTCGACCGGAGTCTATCGGCGCGGAGGGTGTCGCTCGTGAATCGATGCCGTCTTGCGGCTGAATCGACAATTCCCGGGTTTGTCGACTCCAGGACAAGCCGACGAACGCGACCCGGATAGCGCAACGCAAAATCGAGGGCGACTCGTCCGCCCATTGAATAGCCGATGAGGTCGAACCGCTTCAAACCGCGTTGATCCACAGCATCGCGGATGCTGCCGCTCCATCCTTCGTAGGAGGTTTGCTCACCAATCGGAGACGCTCCGTGTCCCGGCAGATCAACAAGCAGTGACCGAAACCGACCGGTCAATGACTCGGCAAACGGAAGAAACTCGGATCCGGATCCAAGAAACCCGTGAAGCCAGACGACGACGCGCGGACCGTCACCCCGTTCGGCCACGTTAAGATCTTCCAACCCGGACTCCTGACTCCTCATTGCCCCAGAACCTCGGAAGCGAGGCGCGTCAACTGCCGATGCAGTTCAAGATTCGCGTCCCTGGATGACCGCAATTCGATCAGTGTTGACTCACCGCGATCCAGGCATTCGCCGATGATCCCTTTGAGGTCCGCTGCGCCCGTAACGAGGAGATGGGGAAGCCGGAACTGAGCCGCAGCCGCTGCGAAGTCGAAGCCGTGAGGCGTGCCGAAGTAAGGTTCAAAAATCTCGTCGTGCCGCGCAATCGGAAGAAAGGAGAAGATCCCGCCGCCGTCGTTGTTGACGACAACGATGATGACCGGATACTCCGAACCCCGCGCGAGTGCAAGGGAATTGATGTCGTGGAGGAGCGTGAGATCGCCGAGCAATGCCACCACCGGGCGCTCCTCCGCTGCGGCGAGGCCGACGCTCGTGGCGACATTCCCGTCGATTCCACTTGCGCCTCTGTTGGCATAGATCGAGGCGTCCGCTTTGACTCCACCGAAACGATCGATGTCGCGAACCGGCATGCTGTTGCCGGCAAACACGGCCGCGCGTGATCCTGCCGTCTGAATGACGGTTCGCGCCGCAAGGGGTTCACCCTGCAGACTGGCGTCGAACAAGTCGCCCACGGCTTCGTCGGCAGCCATCCAACGGCCAAACCATAGCGGATCGCAGTCGGCCGGAGACACGACACCTGGTTCTGCCGGCAAGTCTCCGTCGACCCGTATCACTGGCCGGTCACCCGGCTGGAACGGATACGATTGAGGCATCACCTGGTAACACGGAGCTGTCGACCGTTCGATAAACTGAAGCAGGCTCTTCGAAACGAGTCGACCTCCGATCATGATGATCAGATCGGCCTCCTGCCCTTCGGCAAAACGGGGTACTGCAAGTAACTGGTCGTAGTTCACAACGAGACCGCGAACCCCGTCGCCCCTGACGCGCAGACCTGACAACGGGTCGGCGAGGACGGGAAGTCCCAGATGATTTGTGAACGTTTTCGCCGCTTCGACCTGGTACGGGTCGGGCAGCGCGCCCACTACGGCAAGCCCACGCCTGGAGGTAGCAAGGGCCTCTGCGAGTTCGGTCAGGGCCGACCTGTCCAGGCCGTCAGTCGACGCAACGTTCCGTATCCACGGTGCCCCGGACGCGATCCACTCGCTGATTCCCGGAGCCTCAGCAGGGTCGATATAAACGGTTGTGTCGCCGTCTCGAACGGGCGTGAGCGGCTCATCAAACTGGCAGTTGAGGTGTGCCGGGCCCTTCATCGAGCGTGCCGCGACGGCCGCCTGCGCCGCCGCTCGAATCCAGTTTCGCAGACCCGGGTCTCCCACGGGCGCGGCCAGATCACAGTGATAGCGCGGGTAGTCCCCGAAAATCTTTACCTGGTCAATCGTCTGGTTCGAGCCCGTCTGCCTCAAGAACCACGGCCTGTCCGCTGTGATCAAAATGAGCGGAACTGCGTCTGTGCTCGCTTCAACGACCGCCGGGAATGCGTTCGCAACGGCAGATCCCGAGGTTGTCACGAGTGCAGCCGGGCGGCGGGCTCCGCGCCCGAAACCAAGAGCGGCGAATGATGCCCCCCGCTCATCGAAATGGACAAAGACTCTGGTGTCGGGGTGCGCATCGATCGCGGCCACCAGCGGAGACGAGCGGGACCCCGGCGCAACGAAGAAGGTGTCGACACCCTGCCGCACAAGTTCTTCGATCAGCGCTCGCGCTGCGAGGAAGCTATTGTAGGCCTGATGGTTCGTCAGAGTCGAAGACGGAGATGAAGTCAAGGATCTTGTTCTCGATTTCGGCCCACTCGCTTTCCGGCGTCGAACCTCCAACGATTCCGGCACCTGAGTAGAGAGAGAGCCGCTTGCCGTGAACGAGCCCGCTGCGGATCCCAACTGCGAACTCGGCACCGTCCGCCGCCACCCATCCCACGGGCGAGGCGTACCAGCCACGATCAAAGGGTTCCAGCCGCGCAATGGCTCGCACAGCGTCCGGCGTCGGATGTCCGCCGACTGCCGGAGTGGGATGAAGGGCAGTCACCAGATCAATCGCATCAAATTCGGGCGCAAGCTCTCCGCGCACACGGGAAACAAGATGGCGCCCTCGCGCCAGCTTCATCTCAGAGGGCCGAACGTCGACCTCGAGCTCACTGCACATCCCCGCGAGTGTGTCCTTGATGCTCTGACGCACAAACTGATGCTCCCGTTGGTCCTTTTCACTCAACAGGAGTTCGTCCCGCAGTTGATCGTCATCCCCCTCAGTGGCTCCGCGGGGCCGCGTGCCCGCCACAGCCTCGGACCAGATGCTGGACCCCGACAATTTGAACAGGCGTTCCGGTGACGCGCCAACAAAGGCCGACCCATCAGGCGAGTTGAACAGAAAGTGGTAGCAGTTCGACGTCGCGCCACGAAGCCGGCTCAGCAGCTCCGCCGGGTCAACAACAGACGAGAAGCCGAAGGTCGCCCTGCGTGCAAGTACGATCTTGCCAAGGCGTGTCCGGGAAAATGCGTCGAGTGACCATTCGATGTTGCGGGTCCACCCTGCAAGGTCCGGCAGATCCTCTCGATAGACCGGACTGATGGGCGCGACCGATATCGAAAGATCCTCGAAGGTGAGGGCATCCACTTCTCGAATGGCCGCACGGACATCCTCCTCCGAATCAGGGCGAACCGTGACCCTGATCTCGGTCCAATCTGCGTGCGACTCTACCTCGATCCGAGGCAGTACAAATCGAAAACCTCCGAATGCGCTCCATTCGGTAGAAACTGCGGCTTCATCGTCAAATCGCAATCCGCCGTAGTAGCGAACTCCGGACGAGATTGTCGCAATTCGCTGCCTGAGAGCGGTCAATTCCTCAAAACGGTCACCGCTGACCTCATCGACGACGCCAAGTCCGGCGACGGCATAATCGCCGTTTCGCGACGCCCAATAGACCTGCTGGGTTGACACGGTCCCTGCCTCCCCATCTCCGCCGTCAGAACCGTACTGGCTTGCCAACCAGAGTAACGGGTCGAGTCGGACCGTCCGTACGGCCACTCGCTCGATCGGAGTCACCCGCTCTCCGCCCATCGACCGAAGCGCCGTCAGCTCGCGACGCAATGCCGTCACTACCAGCTTCGGATCGTCAACCTCGGTAATCTGGGAATCGGGGGACAATAAACTCATCAGGAACTGCAATCCGTCAAGTTGTCGGAACGGAATCGGAAAGGTGCTCGTCCGTCGCGAGCAGCAGCGGCTCAAAGTTACCGTTATCCACGACAATACGGGAATACGCGGTGTTTCGATGCAGCAACTTCTCCATCGTTTCGAGCGAATAGCCGTCCAGAAGCGTGGAAAGCAGGACTCGAAGCAGGCGACCGTGCGTGACAACAGCCACCGTACGCCCTGGATTCTGCATCACGATCTTCTCGATCGATCGAATGGAACGTCTCTGGACGTCGAGGATGGATTCGCCTCCGCCGGGCCGGTCCGAGAACACTCCCGAACACCAGCGTTTACCCAGCTCAGCAAACAGCTGCTCGTTCTTGCCGCCGTACGGTTGGCCCTCCAGCTCGCCGAACGACATCTCCATGAGATCGCCGATCAGCGTTAATTCCGGGTTGCCGTGAGGGGCAAAAACGATCTTCGCCGTCTCGACGGCACGCCGCAGCGGGCTGCTGTAGAACGCATCGATCCGAACGCCGGCCAGCGCATCGGACAGCCTCCCCGCCTGCTCGCGGCCCTTCTCGTTCAGCGGACAGTCAATGAGTTGCCCCTGAACGACAGACCGAATGTTGTAGTCGGTTTCTCCGTGGCGAATGAGATACAGTTCCGTCGGTTTGGGCATTTCGATTTTAGTGCGTTTTCAGGTTTGCGCTAACGGAAAAACGGTGGTCGGGTTTCTTCAATTTCCCAGTAGAAGGAGTGCGGCAACCGCAACAGCAATTCCGAGGCGGTTAAAACCGCTCAAGCGCTCCTTCCAGACGATCACACCCAGGAGAGCGGCCCCGGCCACCACACTGATGTTGACGGCGGGAAAGACGAACGTCCCATTGAGAAGGTGGATGGCTCGCAGGAGGAACTCGACGGATCCGATGTTGACGATCCCGAGAACGAAGCCAAGCCGGAGCGTGTCGTTTGTCAAAACCGACCTGCGAAACCGGCCCAGGATCAACATGGAAACCAGACCAATCACGGCGGCGGTACCGAACACGACGGTCATGAAGTGCCAGCGGGAATGGTCAGCCGAGAACACCTCATCGAAGGTCTTCATGGATACATCGGTAAGACCACCGGTTACAAAGAGGAACAGCAGGGACAATGCGGCCGCGGTCACCGACCAGGTTTTCGATTCGCCTCCCTCGCCGTGGGGGTCCGACGTAGCCGTCACGTGTCCAGACTGCCTCGTGATCAGGAAGAACGCCAGACATGCCAGAACCAGGCCGACGGTCTGCCAGGCGGACGGGGTCTCATTCCAGACGAGCCATGAATAAACGAACGGGATCACGACACTGACGCGCATGACGCTCAGCGACAGGGACATGCCGGCGATTCGTGTCGAAGTGGCGAACAGCACAAAACCGCCGATAAAAAGTGCGCCTGTGGCCGCGCCCAGTGCCGTCAAGGCGGGCGTCGAGGCATATACCTCGAGACTCGTTGGATGCGAAAGGGCAACGATCGCCGCGGCAACAACGTAATTGACAGTCACGAGCGACAAGCCGTCTACGAACCGAAGAGCGGCAAGCTTAAAAAGCACTCCGAAGCCCAGTATGCACAGGACTGTCAGGATCAGATAGATCATTCGGGGACGTTGCGACTGGCCGACTACTCGAGATAGTTGTAGTAGCGGAGGCTCGGTGGCTCGATCGATACATCCCGAATCATCAGTCCCCGCGGAAGGGTGATATCCGGAATAACCCCTCCCGTTGTATCACCGCGGATACGATCGTATGCAACCGACGCAGAGAAATCCGCTGAATTCTGAGCCCGAGTGTAGTCCGATACGCTCACTCGATACGTCACTGTGATAATCTCCGGATCGAGCGTCGCAAGTGGAATTTCCGAAGGTGCTCCGGTGATGCGAACCTTGATCCTCCTGGATCCCTGCGTGAACGCATCCGCCACCGCAGACAGCATGACGTGGCGGCGATTCACCGTCACAAGCCCGGCGAGTGTGTCGGCGAGCGGTAGCTGGACATCCAGCGAGTCCCGAAGGTTGTCCCTGGTGAACGGAACCGTCGGCCAACTCCTGAGACGCGAAACAACGCTTCCGGCACCCGTGACACTGACGGAGTCCGGACTGATGGTCGGGAACCGAATGAACTCGTACGTAGCGGCGGTCGTAACGTCGGCACGAAGCCGGACGGGTATTCGGACTGTCACGCTCGCCTCGAGTTGCGGAAAGAAAGCGGGAGGCGCCGCACTTTCGATTCGGACATCGGAAGGAATCCCGGACGCGTTGGTCTCGAAGTTCACCTCTCCGGCCGATGCGTCGATTTCGACGTATGGCCGATTGTAATAGAGCGGAAGCAGCGAAAGGCCGTCTGCACGCACGCGATAGGCGACCGAGGTAGGCGGTGCAACGACGAAGGATTCGCCTGGAGGCAGGTTCACGACGCGAGTCGGGAGCGTAATATCGAGGCCCGTCGTACGCCTCATCGAGAAGAAGAACCACAGGAGGACCGAGAGCAGGACACAAACAACGACGGCCACGCCTCGGTGCCTCGGCTCCGTGTATCCGAAGTTCTCGCGCTGGTTCGACCGGAAAAGTGCTGCCAGCCTTGCGACCCCCTTTCTGGTGAGCCGCGGGCTTGCGCGCTTCGGAGCGACGGAGGCGCGATCTGATTTGTCCGAATGGTCTGGTGGGATTCCTGTCACCTGATCGATCGATTAGCGACGGCCGATCTCATCGAATGCCTCCAACAACTGCTGCTTGTTCGCACTTGCAACCGCGCGCCCCTGGATCGGGAAGTCGTCGATTTGGCGAGCCAACGCCCTCAGTTCGAGTACCGTCATGTCTGAGAGACGTTGCTTGCCCGCCGTAGTTCCGCCGCTGCTTGAAAGCAGATCCGAAACGCCTTCGGCGGGTCTGGGAATGACGTGGCTGGCGACGAGTTGGCCAAGCTTTTCTGCTGCTCGCGCACCTGCTGCCACGGCGGCCTGGACGGACGCGACATCGCCTTCGACCTGCACGGTCATCAGGGCCGGGACGGTTTTCGTGATGCTGACTACGCGCACCTCGGCAGTCTTCACCATCGTGTCGGCAGCTTCGATGGCGCCGGTCAGGCCGCGCGTTTCAACGAAGCCAATGGCGAGACCGTGCGGATCAGACATGGGCGCTGAACGGGGAGCTACAGCTCCAGACCGACAAACTCAGTCGGCTCCGGGAAGAATTGCCTCGACGTCGGAATGGGGTCGAGGAATGACGTGGACGGAGACGAGCTCGCCGACGCGCTCGGCAGCGGCAGCACCAGCGTCTGTTGCGGCCTTAACCGCGCCGACGTCGCCGCGCACCATGACGGTAACGTAGCCGCCGCCAATGGTCTCCTTTCCGACGAGTTGAACGCGCGCCGCTTTCACCATGGCGTCCGCAGCCTCAATGGCACCCACCAACCCGCGGGTTTCGACCATTCCGAGTGCTATTCCATAGTCATCAGCCATTTGCACGCCTCAAGTAGTGAAAAGTGAATATAGACCCGGTCACAAGGTTTGTCAATATCGACTAGCCGCGTCGGCGCCGCCGCAGACGCCGCTGAACAACATCCCAACCGTGCCGCACCTCGCTCAATCGGTACAACCGCAGGGCAACAATTCCAACGGGAAAAAACAGGAGCAGGACCAGACGGAAACCGAGATGACTCCACCAATGAGGCTGGTCCGTTCCCGAAGCCAGTGCGTCGAGTACATACAACGTTGTGGCGACGACGATGGCGCCTGCCATCGCCGTCCATGAGTAGTTGATTCGGAAGTGTCGACGCGCCTCCACTACTGTCAGCAACATGAGCAGTGCATATGCCGCAACGGTCGCAATCGCCGCCCCGTACACACCCATCACCTGCAGCAGCCACCAGTTCAGCAGCGCGTTAGCCACCGTCGCGGCAACTACGGACCAGGCGATATAGCGCGTGCTGCCCGCTGCATAGAGCGCGTTGACGACGATCAAATAGCCGCCATAAAAGAGATAGCCCAGGCTCAGTGGAAAGACGAGATTCGCTGCTGACACGTACTGCGGCTCATCGGTGAGAATCGCCGTAAGATTGGGTGCAAGCACGGCGAGGGCGAGCGCAATCCATGATCCGATGACCACAAAGTGCCGAAACGATCTGCGGTGCAGCGACACATCGACGTCGGTTTTGGTCAACGCTTTGATCCCGATCACAGCAAATGCCAGGCTGAGGCTTTGAACAAAAAACATGTTCAGGACGCCGCTTAGCCTCGTCGCCCAGAAATAGCGAGCCAGTGGCTCGTCACCCAATATCCAGTCGATGAGGTAGCGATCTCCCGCGTGGAGAAGCGGGGCGGCAACCAGGCCCACGGAAAGCGGCGCCCCGTAGACGAGAAGGCGGCGGGCAACGAGAGGCTTCCAGTCCCAGCGAATTCGGGACAGCATGCCTCCGCCCATGACCAGCAGTGCAACGGCGGATGAGAGGACGTACGCATAGACGATGCCGTCGAGACCCAGACGCATCCTGCCGAGAAAGACATAGACGCCGCCGATCAGGATCGCCATCTCCAGCATGCGTCCCACAACGTACAATCCCGCACGTTCGTGGTATCGGACAAACCCGTAGGGTAGCACCAGCACCACTTGAAGCCCGACGTAAACTCCATACCATCCGATGAGCGCTGATCGCTCCGATGATTCCAGAAACCACGACGAAAAGGCACCGTCCATCAGCTTAAACGCGACGACTGCGACGGCACCGCTGATGAGCACAATCATCAGGGCTGTGAAGGGAACACTGTCGACCTCCCCGTCCTGTTCATCCGAAAGAAACTTGATCAGGGCGGACCCCATTCCGAGCCCAAACAGCAGGATCGCCAGCGATCCGGTGACATCCAGCAGAGAGAATCGTCCATACTCGGCACCTGACAGAAGGGCCGTGTCGAGATACAGCGGAGCGAGAAACAGACCGCTGAGCTTCAGAAGGGCGTTGCCGATAGCATACACGCCCCCCTGGGACAGCAACCGTACGATTGGACTGCGTTCTTGCGTCATGGTCTGCACGTATGCGGCACGTTATGAGGAGGTCCGCCCGGCCGCCAGCGTTTCCGCGATGATCCTCGACGCGGGACGTCCCGCCGGATCGCCAAACGACGTGCGCTCGCGGGAGCGATCGGGAACGAGGGCAATCGCCTCCCGGATCCTGACGGGGTCAGCATCGGCCAGCTGATTCCAACCGCCGGCGAGCGTCTCAGTCCACTCCGTTTCGGCACGCAGCGTCACGCACGGCGTCCCGATCCAATGCGCCTCCTTCTGGAGACCGCCCGAGTCTGTCACGACGACATCGGCACTTGAAACGAGCGACAGCATTTCGAGGTACCCGACGGGCGCGATCGCCCGAACGTTCGCCGGCAGCTTGCGGTCACCAAGTACGGCACGAGTTCGCGGATGCATTGGAAACACAACGGGTAGCGGCACAGCGGCAAACGCTTCAAGGATCCCGTCAAATCGTTCAACGGAATCCGTGTTCTCTGCGCGATGTACCGTTGCAAGGATGTACTGCCTCACGTCGGAGGGAAGCAGCTGCCTTGCCGGATACTCGCCTCGTGCTTTCGGCAGAAAGTGTCGCGTCGAATCAAGCATCACGTCGCCACTGAGAACGATCTGCCCCTCCACCCCTTCGCGCGTAAGGTGTTGAACTGCCAAGTCAGTCGGTGCGAACAAAAGTTCGGCCAGCGAATCCGTGACGATGCGGTTGATTTCCTCCGGCATCTTCCGATTGAACGATCGCAGCCCCGCCTCGACATGCGCCTGTGAAATTCCCGCCTTGGCGGCGACAAGAGCGCCCGCGATGGTACTGTTGGTGTCCCCGTAGACAACCATCCAGTCGTAGGGGCCGGTGTCGGCGACGAATCGTTCGATGTCAACCATCATCCTGCCCGTCTGGATCGCGTGTGAACCTGACCCGACGCCAAGGTTCACGTCAGGTTCGCGAAGGCCGAGCTGATCGAAAAACACACGGCTCATCTCGGGATCGTAGTGCTGACCCGTATGAATCAGCACTTCTTCGATTCCCGCTTGCGCAAGCTCCTGACTTACCACCGCAGCCTTGATGAACTGCGGCCTTGCTCCAATGATCGTACAGACTCGCATCTGGTTTCGCGTCCTATTTTTCGACCAGCCGATTCAGCAAACCCGCAAGCTGCCCGGCCTGCCCTTCCCTGCTGTATGCCGTGCGATCGTGCTCGGACGCGCCTGAAACGCGAATCCGGCCGGCGTCACAATCGAGCGACGAAAGAAGGAAGCGCTCGATCCCTGCTTCGTCCGCCCAGTCGAACATCTCACCGGCTCCGACCGATCGGAGCAATTCCGCCGCATCACCGTCGGTAGGCCCCAGCCCAAGGACGATCCTCCCGGAGGCCACATACTCAAATATCTTTCCCGTCATGATGCCCTCCGCGCCGGACACGTTGTTCACGACGAGCAGCAACATCGCCGAGCGCATCATGATCTGAATGGCCTCGGTATGCGATACCGGTGGCTCGATCGACACAACGTTCCCAAGACCGTGATCCGCTACCGCCTGCCGAACGGACGAATCTATCGGACCGACCAGTCGGACGGCCAACGTACCCAAACGGTTCTGCTTCTTGAGTCGTGACAGTACGTTCCATAAGGCAGTCGGATTGCGCGACTCGTTCATGTTTCCGACGTACGATAGCACAAAGTCGGGATCTCCTGTCGGTCGATTGCTGAAGTCGGCGGGGTCGTATCCGTTCGTTATAACTTCGACGGGCCGCGATGGCCCCGACAAGGCTCGCCTCATTCCTGGCGTCACCGCAACAACGATATCCGCATCGGCAAGAACCTGCTGCTCCAAACGCTTGTCGCGCCGGCGCGCAAGTGGACCCATTGGAAGAGACGAATAGAAGTCGATTCCCGTCCAGGGATCGCGGAAATCCGCGATCCAGGGTACCTGATACCTTGTTGCAATGCGCCGACCTGCGAGGTGAGTCGAGTGCGGAGGTCCGGTAGACACGACCGCATCGAAACCGGAATGTCCGTGAATGTCGCGGGATGCCTTTACCGCGAAGGGGACCCATCCGACGCGTGCATCCGGAACGAAGAGGTTCGCACGAACCCACTTACCGATTCGGTGTCTGAAATCCTCTTTGTCCTCGGACAGGAAGCCAACGCTTACCGCATCCTCCTTTCTTTTACCCAGAAGACGGGCATAGGCGGAATAGGGGTCCCAGGCCTTCGTGCGGACCACCACCGTTTCTTCCGGGACGTCGCGATCGAGGTCCGCATCTACGGCGGGATAGGATGCGTAGCGTGGATCAACGGTCAGAACAATGGGATCCCAACCGAACTTCGGAAGATACTTGGCAAACTTCAGGGTACGTTGGACGCCGGGTCCGCCCGAGGGCGGAAAATAGTACGAGACGAGCAATACCCTTCTGTTGGTGGCGGAGGCAGCCGCACGATCGATCGGCTCGCTCATTCGCTGTCTTCCGACGCCCCGTCGGCATCGTTCCTTCTTCTGACTTCCGCGAACAGCAGGATGAGAATACCGAGGTAGACAACACCCGTGCTACCCGCGGCTACGATGCCGCCGATCCGGTCGCTCGCCGGATCAAAACGCATCGAGACCGAATGACTGCCGGATGGGACCACAATGCCGCGCACGAGTCCGTCGACCATGTAGATCGGCGTGTCCTGCCCGTCGACTGTCGCGTGCCAGCCCTTCGGATAGAAAATCTCGCTGACGACCATCAGGCGTTCGTGATCGGACTCCACGCTCCAGTCGATTTCCCGCGGGCCGAAACGGTCCAGCCTGATCGATCCCGACGCGGTAGAATCCAGGGAAGAGAGTTCCGCGACCCGATCGGCCAACTTGGTCGTTACGATCGCAGTGTGGGCAGGATCAAAATCCGCCGCATTCAACATCCCCCAGGTTTCACTTCCCGGCTCGGCGACGACGAGCGAATCGGCAAACCAGGCCCTTCCTGGATCAGACAGATTCTCCTGAACCTGCAGCCCCGTCTGCTGCGACGTGAACACAGAGCTGAATCCCGGGACGGGGCGCGGCGCAACGATATATCTGACGTTCAGGATATCGAGTGCCCGAAGGCTGATTCCATTCGCAAACAAAACGTTGTCCAGGTAATCCTGAAAGACACGCAGTTTTGCTCCGTGATACCCGCCGACGGACTCGTAGAAATACGATGGACGCGCATTTGTTGTGGGATCGCTTTCAAGGGAAAGCACTCTGAAGTGTCCTGCCCCTCCGGCTGACTCGACCTGCGACACGAGGTAGGAATCGAAATCGTACTCAGGAATCTTCTCTGAGATGTCGCCGGCATCGACCATGACCTCGTCACTGAGGTAACGCCGTCCAACGCCAAACAGGTCGATCAGAACGAGCAAGACGACCCCGGCGGCCGCCAACAGGGCGAAGCGCCTGCGGCTTGCTGCCGCGGCGACAAGACTTCCGGCGAGGATCAACAGGATAAGCGTGCGTGTGGCGTCGTCGGAGAATGCCTTCATGCGGTCCTGCTGCAGCTCCGCAACAAAGCGATCGACGGTCTGAACCACGCGCGGATCGTTCGCTTGAAGCTGCTCTCGCTGTGCAAGCTGGGCCGCGAAACGATCGCGCTCGCCCGCCTTCTCAAAGCCGAAGAACGAAGACTTGCCGAGAAGCAAAACCAGAACGAGGCCCGTCACAACAGCCCAGGGTACATACACTGTGCGATCGAGAGCGTTGTTGTTGCGAAGCAGCTTCAGAACCTCGTGCAACCCGATCGCGCCCAGCAGCGAAACAAAAAAGACGGCGGCGGCAAGCCACGTTTCCGGCGCACGGAACGACGAAAACAGCGGGATCACGTTGTAGGCGATGCGATTGAGCCACTCCAGGTTTTCGCCAAGGCTGAACAACACCATTACGGCCACTGCAACGCCAGACGAAACCGTAAGCCAATCCCGACGCCTGACCAGCGCAATTATCGCCAATACGATGAGGATGCCGCCGATGTAATGCGGCCCCGCGGTCGAGAGTTTGGGGCCCCAGTACATTGCGCTGCCGCCGAAAGAATCCGCAACGAGCAACGTGACAAGCTCCGCCCTTCCCTGGCTCCATGCCATCGCTCGCTCCCATCCGAGTCCCGAGCCTGACAGAGGGTCAGTGGTCGCACCACGAATTGATAGCTCTTTGTACTCCGCGTTTGCCAGATAGGGCTGCGCCACCATCAGCACGGCCAGGATGGATCCCAGGGCGAGAACGGCCGTTGAGCGCGCGAAGGCCGGCAGCGTTCCGGCTTTCCAGGCGCTGATCCCGGCACCGATCCAGAGTATCAAGATCCCGATCACATAGAAGTAGGTGATCTGCACGTGACCCGCCCTGAGGTTCACCGCCGTCGCCGCAGCGAACAACAGTGCAGCCAATATTCCGGGACGCTTGATCGCAAAAACAAAAGCCGCCACCATCCAGGGTGCAAAGCACAGCGCGACGAACTTCGAGTTGTGACCCGCAACGATCAGGATCGGCAGGTAGGTCGTGAGCCCATATCCAATTGCCGCCAGCACGCTCGCAATCCAGTCGTCCGTCACAAGAAACGCGAGCGCATACATGCCCAGCAGGAGGAAGATGAAGTGCGAGGATGGCCACGCGAAACCGCGCAGCCATTTCGCGATCGTGTCGAGCTGCAACGAGCGCGCCGGATACGAAATCATGTAGGCGGGCATGCCGGCAAAAATGTTCGTTGCCCAGAGAGCCGGCTCACCCGTTCGGTCCCGGTATTCGATAATCGATTCGGCCGACGCCCTCCATCCAATCGTGTCCGACGGCGCAACGGCCTTGCCGCCGAAGTGAAAACTCGCGAAGAAACTTACCGATACAACAAGGAGAACGAGTACGGCAATCACGTGCCGCCGCCCTGCCGAAAGGCCGTCCAACAGCAGCGTTTCGTCAACCTTTCCGGGAGCAGTCGTCGATCGACGTGTGGAGTGTTTTCGTCTCTCTTTCTTCGAAGCCATGAAATTCAGGATTGGCGGATAACTTTCGGGACACGGAAGTACTCGGCATCCGCGTCCGGGGCGTTCGTCAACAACTGTTGCCGTGTTGCACGAGTAGTGGGATCGTCATCCCTGAACACGTTTACGCCTCCCATCGCGTGGGACATCGGCTCAACGCCCGAGGTGTCGACCTCGCCCAGTTTGTCGACGTAGTCGAGCACACGCGACAGTTCAACCGCCAGCTCTTCAACCTCGGCATCGGAGAAATGCAGTCGAGCGAGCCGGGCGACAGCTCGAACCTGATCGTTTGAAATTGACATCTGGCAGGGTATGACGTGGCTGGTCGATCCGAGGCCGCAAAATACGGAATAGGCAGACCAACGTCGCGGCGTCTGCGGGTGTACATCGGCCGAAGCGCTCGTATTACTCGCCTTCTGCCCCTTGCGCAAGATTTTGCTCAAAAATCGCCCGCACGCGCTCCATCGTGTATCGAACACTCTGAAGTGAGTCATCCGACGACAGCACCGGCGGATCAACGCGCAGCTCGACACGGCCCGAATAGGCGACATAACGCCTTTCGTCAACCAACTTGTGCGCATTCATGATCGTCACCGGTACAACCGGAACGCCTGCCTGTGCCGCCAGAATGAATGCCCGTTTCCGCAGCTCAACCAGGTTTCGTGACCACGTACGTTCACCCTCCGGAAAAACCAGAACGGAATTACCGGATTCAATCTGAGCGGCGGCTTCGCGAACGCTCTCGATCGTCTCACGAGGTCGCGTGCCGTCAACGAAGACGGACGGCGACGCACGAAGCACGGCACCCACGATTGGCTGCTGTGAAAGCGCCCGTTTGGCAACGAATCCAAATGAGGCCGGGATTCCCACCAGGACCGCCGGAATGTCCAGGGCACTCTGATGGTTGGCCACGAAGACACACTGGCCGCCCTTCGGAAGGTTGTCGGCGCCAACGACTGACACGCGAATCCCAGCGGACAGCATGCAGGTCCGCGCCCATCCGCGCGCCCACCGCGTAAAAAGTGCCGGACCCGGAGCAACCGCATTGGCGAGCAGAAACCCAACGCCAAACAGGAGGGTCGCACACGCGGATATGATGAACGCAATGAGAAAGCGGAGTCTCGCCACCAGCATGGTGATTCACTTCGAAGGTCGAACATCCTGGCATCGTCCGATGCCTTTCACCAACGTCTCCGCGATGATTACCTTGCGTGTCCCGCGGATTCTGCCAACAACTGAAGATAACGCCATGCCGAAGATTGCGCTCAGCCTCATGGTATTGCTCGTAGCAACTTCTGTCGCGATCCCCCAGTACGCGACGGCCCAGGAATGGGGTGGCGGGCTCAGGCTGGGCACGTCTATCGCGACACTTCGCGGCAACTCGAATACCAGCTTCGGATATCGGGCCACGCTGGCGGGCGGTGCAGGCGTGTCCTACCGGTTCAATGAGTATTTCGGAACGCGGGCCGAGGTAATGTACGTGCAGCGGGGTGGTTCGACAGACAACGCGATCATCGGTGGTGTTGAAACCGGCCTGACCGGAGATGTTACGATTACCTATGTCGACCTCCCCCTCCTCCTGACGCTGGACCTGCCGACACGCAGCAGTGTTATTCCGAATATCTTTGCCGGAGCTGCCTACGCCTCAAACGTCGAGACCCTGATCGTGCTGCGCGACGAGACAGGAGCAGAAACCAGCAACTCAGACAACTCGATCGCCGGCACCGACTACCTCGGGATTGTGGGTGCGGGGCTCGCCTTCAACATTTCGGGACAACGTGTCGTCCTCGAAGGGCGTGCCACAATCGGGCTCAACAACGTGCGTCCCACACGACCTGATGCACCCTTGCGGAACACCTCGTTCCTGATAACGGCCGGCCTCGACTTCTGAGCGCCGGTGCAAACGCAAAAGGGGCGATCGCCTTGGCAATCGCCCCTCGTGCAGTTCGAAATACGCGTCTACTCGTTTCCCGAACCAGTGTATTCCTGCGGCTTCGAGCGCGACTCGCCAAGTTCCCTGTTCAGACGTTTCACCGTCTGGTCGATCATGTCTCGCTGCTTCTGAAGCAGTTCCTGATTGAAGGGACGCGATGCGCGATCCGTGAGCGAATCCAGGATATTCGCATGCAGTACAATCACCAGCTCTTTCTGCGCAACGTTGCGCTGAGTGCGACCAAAGACATACCGCAGCCCGAAGAACCAGCCCGGCAGATCCTTCAGGATCGGGATGCCCTTTCGCGTGACGGTTTCTTCGGTGTTGTACAAGCCGCCGATGATTGTCTGTTCGCCGTCCAGCAACAGCACCTGCGTGTCCGCAGTTGAACGATCGATCGTCGGCCCGCTCGAAGACGGCGTACTTCCCGACTTTTCGACAGTGACTTCGAGGTGGATGAACTCGAACTCCTGCTCGCCGCCCTGTCCGTCTTCGACCATCTGGCGGATCAGCGTTGGTGTCACGTCCACGATGATCCCCGTTGAGAAGAACTGCGTCACGGTGTTTCCCGCGAAGTCGCGAACCTGGACCGGAATATCGGATCCGATCTGGATGCGTCCTTTTTCGCCGCTCTGGACGGTCACGTTGGGGCTTGCCACCGTTTCACCCATTCCCTCCGTCTCCAGGAGACGGAAGAACTGCGTCAACTGGGCAAAGTCGACGCGCGACGGGGCAGTGATGATATCCTCGACGCCGCTGAACATCTTGTCCGTCTTCAGGAAGAAGCGTGCCTGATTCTGCGTCGATGATGACGATGATGAGGACGACGATGATGAGCTACCGGAACCGGACTGCCCGGACTGCTGGTCGCCGAAGAAGACACTCCAGTCGATCCCCGTGTCCTTTGCGAGCGAGTGGTTGACCTCGAAAAGGAGCGCATCGATCTGGATCTCGCGCGTATCAAACGTCGCAG
>JAGQWL010000021.1 GCA_020437385.1 Bacteroidota bacterium | reverse complement strand
CGGTCGATGTCCTGCTCGTCGTTGTAGATGTGCGTCGAGAAGCGGACCGCGTTGTAGTTCGTCGCATTCAACCCTGGCTCCTCACAGTAGGCGTACGTGCCCTGCGTGCTCTTGATCTGAATGTTGTAGTCAACGTCCATCCGCTTGCGGATTTCCCCGCTCGTGCCGCGCTCGAGTGCGTAAGTGAAAAGCGCGGCGTTGAGGTCTGAGTCATCGGGCGTCAACTGCCGAATGCCGTCCATCCCGTCGAGGTGCGCGCGAAGTTGCGCGGTGAGTTGCCGGCATCGCGTCGCAATCCGCTCACGCCCGATCACGTTGAAGAAGTCGATGGCGAGTCCCTGTCCGAGCACGCGGTCCACGCCGCGCGTTCCTCCCGATGCCGTGTAGCCCGCGTATCCGGAGTAGAGGAATGGCGGATGGATCCGGTCCTGCGATTCCTTCCGGACGTACAGCAGTCCCGTGCCCTTCGGCGCGAGCATCCACTTGTGTCCGCTGCAGGCGTAGGCGTCCACGCCCAGTGCATGGAGGTCGACAGGTACCATTCCCGGCGCCTGCGCTCCGTCGCAGACGAACAGGATATCACGCGCATGAACAAGCTCGGCAATTTCCGGAATCGGCATCACAGTGCCGGTGATCGTGTCGATATGACTGAAGCTGCACGCGCGCGTACGCGGCGTGATCTTGTCGGTGATCCGGTTGAGGATGTCCGCCTTCGAGTTGACGCGCTCCGGCAGCTCGACGTAGACGATCTCGACGCCGCGGTGCTTCCGGAGGTACTGCCAGCACGTCATCCCTCCGCCGTGTTCGTGGTTGGTCGTGAGAAGCTGGTCACCCGGACGAAGATCGAGTCCGGTCGCGACGGCATTCATTCCCTCGGTCGTGTTGCGGGTGATCGCGATTTCGTCGGCTTCGGCTCCGAGAAATGCGCCCGCCTTTTCGCGCACAGGGTCCATCTCGGCGTCTCCCCAGGCGAACACCTTGCCGGGCGGGTTGCCCTCGATCTCGGCCGCCAATGCCGCAACGGCGTCTGTCACGAGTCGCGGCGTCGCTCCGAGGCTTCCGCAATTGAGGTGGATGAGGCCGGGCTGGAGCTGGAACTCCTGGCGTACGCGGCGCCAGTAGGACGCATCGTCTGTTGCTGTCGCGAGGTCGTCGCGCAAGCGGGCGAGACGGTCATCCGACGAAAGACGACGCTCGTCCCGGGAATACTGCGGGTCGTCTTTCAGGTGCGGCAGCCCGGGAGCTGCAAGAGGGAGAACACTTGTGGTTGCGAGGCGATTCAGGAAACGGCGACGGTGCATCGGTGCGGGCCTGGAGATAAACGATCGGTGCTGACCGAACAAGCTACCGAATTCCGCCGACGATCAATCACGTTTAATGACGCGACGTGATGTCCATCCTCTGGCTTTTCCCGGCAGGATTGTCTGCAAGGCTACGTTCCAGCTCGATCAGCTTCTGCTTCCGCCAGAGTCCACCGCCGTAACCGGTGAGTGAACCATCCGCCCCGATCACACGATGACACGGGATGGCGATCGCAATCTGATTGGCACCGTTCGCACGCGCGACGGCCCTCACGGCGGAGGGGCGCCGGATGCGCCGCGCGATGTCCGAATAGCTGCGCGTCTCGCCAGGCGCAATCTTGCGAAGCTCGCGCCAGACCGCTTTCGTGAAGTCGCTTCCCCAGAATGTGAGCGGCGTTTCGAACGACGCGCTTTCCCCCCTGAAGTAGGCATCAAGCTCAGTCGCTACCTGATCTGCGGGATCGAACCGACCGATCCCGATGTCGCCCTTCACCGCTGAGTGAAGCTTCCTTAGTTCCGTCGGCAAAGCGCGACGATCGGCGAACTCGAGCAGATGTACGCTGCTCTTGTCCGACACCACAACCATGTTACCGAGGGGCGTGTCGACCCAATCCGCACGAAGGAGCCCGTCACGTCGGAGGGCATCCGGTGCTACCCCAAGCAACTTTGCGAAGGCCGATCGGAATCCGCTTCCTGAGTCGAACCCCGATTCAAGCTGTGCCTCGATCACAGAGCTGCGACCTCCCAACGCATCGAAACCACCGCGAATGCGTGTCATCCGGGCGAGCTCCAGAAACGTGCGGCCATATTGCCGCTTGAAAATCCTTCGTACGGTTGACGGGTCGTAGCCGAGTTGCGCTACATCCTCCTCACTCCAGCGTCGAGTCGGATCCGATTCGAGCTGCTGCAACAAGCGTGTTATCGTGGGATCGGTCTCGGCCGCCGGCTTTAGCGGACTACACCGTTTGCACGGTCGGAAACCCGCTTCGAGGCAATCGGAGACAGACTGAAAGAAGGTGCAGTTCTCCCGGTTCGGTTTCCTGGCCGGGCACGTCATCCGACAGAAGATCCCGGTCGTCGTAACGCCGACGAAAACTTTGCCTTCGTAGCGTTCATCGCGGGAGACGAGAGCGGCGTAATATTCCTCGAACTGTTCGGGCGTCGTGCCGACGACTTGCAGTTGGCGCATCGTGATTTCAGATCTTTGAGTGACAGCTTTCGGCG
>JAGQWL010000231.1 GCA_020437385.1 Bacteroidota bacterium | reverse complement strand
TATTCGCCCATTCCCCTATTCGCCCATTCCCCCATTCCCCCATTCTCCTATTCGCCCATTCCCCTATTCTCCTATTCATTCCCCCATTCTCCCATTCCCCTATTCGCCCATTCCCCTATTCCCCTATTCTCCTATTCTCCCATTCATTCCACCATTCCTTCATTCCTTCATTCATTCCCAATTCCCCCTCTCCAGTCACCGCACCAGCACCACCGACCGGCTCTCCGAACGCGAAGGGGTCCGAACCGAAACAACGTACTGTCCGCTGGCAAGCCCGCTGCCATCAACAACAAAGCTGTGTGTCGTACCGCCCGACAACTCCCCGTCGTGAAGCGTCCGCACGCGGCGACCCGTCAGGTCGTACAGCTCGATCGTTGTGCGCTGCTCCTTCTGCAGCGCAACGCTGAAGCGCGCGGATTCCCAAAACGGATTCGGGTACGCATCGGTTACCAGGAAGCCGTCAGGGACACCCACCGCCGCCTCCACTTCGCCAGAGTACACGAACGTTCCATTCGCGTCAATCTGCTTAAGCCGGAACGCGTAAGTGCCCGGATCAAGCTTCACCTCGTGGCGGTAAAGACGTTCGGTCGACGATTCCCCTGCGCCGTCAACGAATGCCAGCTTGCTGAACGGATCGTCCGAATCTGCGGCCCGATATTCGATTTCGAAACCCCGGCTGGCCTCTTCGCGGGCGGTTGACCACGCAACGGACACACTGCCCTCGCCGCCCACGGCCTCGAACTGGGTTAGCTCGACCGCCAGCACCACCTCCGTCGCGTACACCCCGTTCGCATGTGTGGCGGCAACGATCATTCCGTCTGACATGCGGCCGCGCACCATGTCAACAACAACATTGCCGATGGTTGATGCGGCCTCCTGCATCCACACGGTCGATCCACCGTTCATCGCAGATGCGGAGTAAAGCCCGACGCTCGTTCCGATTACGTATGGCGACCCCGTTCCCGGCATAATTGCCGCGGTTCGAACGGATGGCCCCGAGGCACCGCTGAGATTGCCCTCAACCTCGGTCCACGTCGCGCCGGCATCCGTCGTATGGAAGAGGCTTGAAACACCGTAGCTCGAAAACACGACGAGCGCCTCATCCGAGTCGTTCGGGTTTATTGCGATGTCGTTCACCCAGGCACCGCCCGGGAACGAGGCTCCGGTCACATCGGTGGGCGCAACGGGCGGCGTCGCCGTGTCTGCTCCGTCAATTCGATGCACCGTACCGGCAGAAGTGCCGATGTACACAACACTCCCCGTCGCCGATACGGAGATCGCTGAGATGGTCGTCGGCACACCCGTAAGCTGCATATCGCTCCAGCCAGTACCAACACCGGCGGTTTCGGCAGACGTCGTGCGCCAAATCGTACCGTGGTCGACTCCAACCGTATCACTCGCAGGGAAATAGACCACCTGCGGATTCGACGGATCGACGGCAAACGGATGGATGAACAGAATGCCCCCGTGAACCTGCGGATACGAATAGACCCAGGTATCAAGTGTATCTCCCGAATTATACAGTTTTCGCGTTAGCGCCGCGTTCTGGGAAGAAATCCATTTCGTCTTGCCCGCGGAAAGCACTCGATCGGCAATCGCGCAGTGGGCGCCGTCTCCGCCCCACTCCTCGACCCACGGATCATTGACTGAGAATGATTCCGTGCTCCAGGTTCCGTTGTCCTGCAAGCCCCCGGCAATCAGATCGTCGCTCCCGCTCGGGTTCATACAGATCGTGTAGAACTGAGAAGTGAAGTATCCGATGTTACGCGGCGTCCACGTCACGTTGCCGTGGCCGGCCACGGTATTGTCCGCCGTCTCACGTACACCGCCGTCACTTCCTGAGAGCATGAGATCACCGTCGAGCGGGTGGAACGCGAGGGCGTGCTGGTCCGGGTGGTGATTCGGATACAGAGCGTACGAGTTGTTCGCTGACGTATAGCCGCCGATCCACGTGTGAGTCGTTCCGCTCACGTTGATCCGATACAGGTTGGTGCCGCCGATGAAGATCAGATTGTCGTCGTCGGGATGCACCTCGATGACAAGGTCGTATCCGCCCTGCGAATCGAAGGTACCGGTAAGGCCTCCGTCGTTTGGTATCAACGTCGAGAAATCCTGCCACTGCGTAATTCCGGCGTCATAACGCCAGAGCGAATGGCTCGCCTGCCCGCCACCCGGTGTGTAGGCAAGGAGCCAGACGTGGTCTTCGTTCGACGGGCTGACGGCAAGCTTCACGCGCCGAAAATCCGTCGGGAAGCCGACTGGTGTGATGCTCGTCCAGGCACCCGCGACCCCCGTCGTGTTCACCCAGACCCCGGACGCGCCCGCATCGGCGCTCAGAGCCGCATATGCGATGCCGGTAGATGTCGTCGCGACATCCGTATAGCGGGAGTTGGTGGTTCCGCCGATCTCGACCGAAAAGCTCGTTCCTCCGTTGTTGCTCCGCAGTATCTGGTCGTACGTTGCCACGTACAGCAGGCTGTTCGTCGCGTCGAACGCGAGATCCCAGACGAACTGCTCGCGAACGGCGAACCCGGTCGGATCGTAGCCGGAGATCGCCGGCAGCGGCGCCCAGGAAATTCCGCCGTCTGTGGACTTGAAGAGTCCGTCGCCAAAGAAGAACGCTCCCGATGCGGAAGCCGAGTTGCCGGTGTACTCGCCGGTTCCGGCGTACCAGTCACTCGACGTTCCCGCCTGAACGATGGCCGTGACGCTGTGGAGATCGGAAGGAGAGGTGCTCTTCGTCCAGTTGTTGCCACCATCCGTTGATCGCCAGATGCCGCCGGAAACGCCGCCGGCGATGACCACGTCAGGGTCTCCCGCATCATACGCTAGCGCTCGCGTTCTGCCACCGACGTTGATCGGACCGCGCGCTTCCCAGGTGGAAGCCGTCGTTTTTCCTGCCGCGACGCGCCGGGGGAGCACCTTCGCAAACTCCAGTTCCCTGCGCCTGATGTCCTCGGGGATGCGTCCGGTCATCGGATCGGCAAGGCGACGCAGCTCGAATTCTGCTCGCGCCTGCGCATCGTCTCCCGTCTCCTCCACAGCGGGGAGGACATCCGGCGCGTCGGGCCGCTCGCCCTGATTCCGGTCCGTTGGGATAACGAGTACAACAAGCACGAGGGCCACGGCAGTGATCGCCGAGGCAAGCAATAGATTCCGTTTCATTGTCCGGGAGTCAGTGTGTGTGTGCGACTGGGCCGGTCAATCGATACGGAGAATTTCCATCGGGCTTTGTCCGCCCGGCATCGGCTGTCCCACAGCCAACACCAGGCGTACCGGCTTGTCAACCGGCAGGTCCCGCGGCAAGCCTCCTTCGTCGACTGACTTGAGGACGCCATCGGAAACGGATACTTCGAAGGGCGTTCTCAGGTCAGCGTGGACGTTCATGCCGCGCACAACATCGGAAAGGGAAACAACGGTACAACGAAAACCGCCCGTACGCTCGACACAGTTCCGAAGGACTGCCTGGGCGCTGATCGTGCCGGGAGCGGGCGCCGGCCCGGGAGCAGAAATCGGGACATCAGACGAATCGTGCGTCATGGACGGCTGCTGGGATCGACTGCCGTTGCAATTCAGCAGTGAAGACAACAGCAGTATCGGCAGTATAAGCAGTCGATTGTAAGGCAAGCTGGTGATTCGCCGCCCGCACGGCACGACATGATCCGCTTGGTGGGCGGCGGTGGGTGGAAGAGTGAGTTTAACCTGTTGCGTTGTAAGATGAAAGTCGGACGCCCAAATTGAGACTGCGCGAACCGCCTTCTCCCTATCGCGCCAAAGGCATCGACATCAGGACAAGATCGATGATCGAGCGCGAAACAACATCCTGCACGGGGCCGAACCAATCACGAACGCGCATCGTTGAAACGCCATGTCACCACGAATCCTCTGGGCGGACGATGAGATCGAACTCCTCCGACCCCACATTCTCTTCCTCGAATCCAAGGGCTACGAAGTCACGAGCGTGAGCAACGGCTCGGACGCGATCGACAAGGTCAAGTCCGAACCCTTTGAGATGGTCATCCTCGACGAACAGATGCCGGGCATGGGCGGTCTGGAGACGCTCGCAGAAATCAACCGGCTCACGCCGGAGCTGCCGGTCGTCATGATCACGAAGTCCGAAGAGGAGCGGATCATGGAGGAGGCGCTCGGCCGTAAGATTTCGGACTACCTCACCAAGCCCGTCAACCCGAGTCAGGTCCTGCTGACCTGCAAGCGCATCCTCGATCGAAACCGCCTGCAGTCGCGGACAATCTCACAGGACTACCTGCAGTCGTTCAACAAGATCACGTCCGCGCTGACCGACAGGCTGGGCCACGAAGAGTGGGTCGACCTGTATCGCGAACTCGTGCGCTTTGACCTGGACCTCGACGGAGACGACGGCGTGAGGCAGATCCTCGAAGACCAATACCGCGAAGCGAACCGCGTCTTCGGCAAGTACGTTGAGGACTCGTACGAAAACTGGATTGCGGATGGGCGGGCCGACGACCGCCCGACAATGTCTCAGGAGATCGTTGCCGAACGGGTGTTTCCCCTGCTCGGAAAAGGCAAACCTGTCGTGTTCTTCGTGATCGACTGCATGCGGTATGATCAGTGGCTCATGTTCGAGCAATTGCTGTTTCCGCTGTTCGAGATTACAACAAGTTTCTATTACTCGTTGCTGCCCACGGCCACGCCGTACTCGCGAAACGCGATCTTCAGCGGGATGCTGCCAAGTCAGATGGCGAAGAAGTATCCCAAACTCTGGGCAGAAGGCGAGGAGGACGAACATTCGCGAAATCGCGACGAGGAGCTGTTGCTGACAGACCTGCTGAAGCGCAGTCGCGTCGACGCACGCCTCAAGTACGAGAAGATCATCGGATCTGCAGACGGTCGCGAGTTCGCCCAGAATGTCCACAGTTTCACGCAATTCGACCTCAGCGCCGTCGTCGTGAACTTCGTCGACATCCTCGCGCACAGCCGATCCGACTCTGCCGTACTCAAGGAAATCGCCCCGGATGAGAAGGCCTACCGCGCGTTGACGCGCACGTGGTTTGAACACTCGTGGCTCTTTCAGGCGCTGCAGACGCTGCGAGCCGCGGACGCGACGATTGTGCTGACTACCGATCACGGCGCCATCCGAAGCCTGCACCCGACGAAGGTGATCGGGGACCGCCAGACATCGACGGCCCTCCGCTATAAGTATGGTCGCAACCTCAAATGCGACAAGCGACACGCGATCTTCGTGCGCGATCCGGAGAAGTACGGGTTGCCCGTCACGTCGTTGAACACGAACTACATCATCGCAAAGGAGGATTACTACTTCGTTTACCCGACGAATTACAATCAGTACTCCAACAAGTATCGCGATTCACTTCAGCACGGAGGCGCGTCACTCGAGGAGATGATTCTTCCTTTTGTTCAGCTCAAGGCCAAGTAGCCGGGACGTGTCAGCGCATGGCAGCGATTGAATTGTGGCGACCCGGACAAACCGTCCGCAGCCGGTCGCCGGAAGAAACGGCAAGGGCCGGTTCGACCCTTTCAACACTGTTGAACCCGGGCGACATTGTCGCGCTTCACGGCGACCTCGGCGCCGGAAAAACGGAATTCGTTCGCGGGGTCTGCTCCGGTCTCGGCATCGATCCCCGGGTCGTCAACAGCCCGACCTTCGCCATCGTGAATGAATATCGTGGTGGATCGGTGCCCGTGTTTCACCTGGACGTGTATCGGATTAAGCACCTTGACGAACTGGTCGAACTCGGCTACGAGGACTACTTCTTCGGGGACGGCATTTGCCTCGTCGAATGGCCGTCGCACATCGAGGAACTGCTTCCGGAACGCACAATCCTGGTTTCAATTGCGATTGACGGGAGTGACCGCGTGATTGAACTTCGCAACATCCGATGAGTGGATCATCGTTCGACTTCCTCCTGAACCTTCCGCGCTACGACAAGCGCGGTGCGGCGTCGCTCAAGCCGGGTTTTGATCGGATAGAGCGGATTCTGTCCCTTGCCGGAAACCCGCATCGAGCCTACACGGTTGCGCACATTGCCGGGACCAACGGCAAGGGTTCCACGAGCTCGATGCTGGCCGCAATCGGCACGTCTTCAGGCCTTCGCGTGGGCCTGCAGACATCCCCGCACCTTTTCGATGTGACCGAGCGGATGCGGATTGACGGGTTGCCCGCCTCGCACGAGTGGCTCGATCGAACGGTCTCGCTTCTGAGGCGCCCGCTCGAGAAGATCGGGCCGAGTTTCTTCGAGGCCGTGACTGCCCTCAGCTTCATCTACTTTGCGGAGATGAACGTCGACCTTGCGGTGGTCGAGGTTGGACTTGGCGGCAGGCTCGACGCCACGAATGTCGTGGATCCGGCGGTCTGTGCCATATCCGCAATCGGAATCGATCACGTGGCCATCCTCGGCGACACTGTCAGGGCGATCGCGGCCGAGAAGGCCGGAATCATCAAGCCGGGCGTCCCCGTTGTTACTTCCAACGACGACCCAGAAATCATCGACGTGTTAAGGTCTGCCGCGGAGAATCGGAACGCTCCGTTCGAGACGATCGCGACTCACTTCCCCGTGGCGAGTGTAGAGAACGGATCTGGGCGGACCGTCCTTCATCTGGTGAGCACGCGACATGACTACGGACGCGTTGAACTCGACCTCGCCGGAAGCCACCAGGTCTCAAACGCGTTGCTCGCCGTCGCCGCCGCCGAACACCTTATCCCTGATCCGATGCCGGCCGTGCGGACAGGGCTCGCGAACACGCGCCGACTGTCGGGCCTCCGCGGAAGGCTTGAAGTGCTTCGGACGCGCCCGATGATCGTTGCGGACGTCGGTCACAACGAATCCGGCATCGCGACGGCCCTTGCGTTCGCGCGATCAGAATGTGCGGGTCGACTGCACGTCGCGATCGGCCTGCTGCGCGACAAGGATTGTGTCGCAATTGCACGGAGGGTCGCGGCGGTCGCGGACTTCGTGCACGTGATTCCGCTCGCGGGTGAACGGGCACTCGAGGCTGAGCGTCTCGTCGATGTTTTCCGGAAGGAGGGAGCCCCTGTTGCCTCTGTGGCAGATGCGCAAACGGTGGCTGATGCGTTCGTGCGGACCGAATCGACGGAAGATTGCCTGTTGTTGGCGGGTTCGCACCAGGTTGTAGCCCAATTGGACCAGAATTTGCTTTTCAGCACATAATGAGGGCAGTTTTGCGGGTTTAAGAACCTTGCAGCATTGTCGATCATATAAGGTGAAACCGGCGGTTAGGAGCTAAAGCAGTTGACAATTGTGCCGTTTGCCCTATCTTACCGTCGGATTGAGTCTTCAACTTTGTGACTATCCATCCGAAGTGCTCACGCAAGTGACCTGGTGTCACCTCCTCTAGTAAGCACTTCCCTTTTTGACCCGCCTACCGTAACGCTTCCTGGCCCGGCGTCCGTTTCCGTCATATTCGGAACGTTCGTCCCCGCGCCTTATCGAACGTCCAACAATACTCCGGACCCGTATAGCGTGTCTCCATTAGCGTCCTGTAGTTGCGTGTTTTTGGCAGTTAACCGTCCAACACAGTTCTAACAAATGAAGATTTCGGATCTCAAGGATCAGAAACTCTCCGAACTTCGCGACTCGGCCCGAGATCTCGGGCTCTCCGGATACTCCGGATTGCGGAAGCAGGAGCTCATCTACATGATCCTGGAGGCACACGCCGAGAAGTCGTCGGCCCTCAAGCGTTCCGCCGAAGCTGCCACCGCAGCTGCACCGGCCGCCGACTCAGGTTCACGCAATGCCCCGTCCCGACAGAGTCGCAACGGCTCCCGTCGTGGCGACGAGGGCGACCAACCACGGTCAGACAACAACGGCAATGATAAGGCCATGACTGAAACCGAAAACGACCAGAGTCGCGGTGACGATAGCGACCGTGACGAGGGACGTCGTCGCAATGATCGCCGGAACGATCAGCGACGCGACTCTCGACGTGAACGAAACGACCAGCGGGGAGATTCGCGCGGTGACTCACGTGGAGATCGCGGTGACTCGCGCGGCGATCGCAATGACTCACGTGGCGATCGCAATGACTCACGCGGCGATCGCAATGATTCACGCGGTGATCGCGGTGATCGCAATGATTCACGTGGTGATCGCGGCGATTCGCGTGGCGATCGTGGCGGCGATCAGCGTGACAACTCACGGTCTGACCGCCGTGACCGGTCACGCGACAAAAATCGCAACCGGCGATCGGATGGCAACCGAAGGTCCAACGATCGAAAAAACCGAAAGGGCGACCGCAACTCCCGAAATACGCCGAATGACCGTCAGGGCGGCAACGATCGAAACGATCGAAACGACCGTCAAGGCGGCAACGACCGGAATGACCGGCGCAACAAGCGGAAGCAGGAGTCGCGCCAGGCGCGCGAGGAGCGCCTCAAAAAGGTGTACGACGGTCGGCCGGTTTACATGTCCGAGTACGACCCGAACAACACGGACCTCGACGGCATGATCCGCAAGGTCGGCGTCCTCGAGGTGCTTCCTGACGGATACGGCTTCCTTCGCTCAGCGGAGTACAACTACCTTCCGAGCCCGGATGACATTTACGTCTCGCCATCCCAGATCAAGCGTTTCAGCCTGAAGCTCGGCGATACGGTAGACGGCGAAGTGCGACCTCCGAAGGAGGGCGAACGGTTCTTCGCGCTGATACAAGTCAACACCGTCAACGGCCGCGATCCGAAAGAACTCGAAGAGCGCGCCAACTTTGACTATCTCACACCGCTCTACCCGCACGAGCATCTGAATCTCGAAACGTCAGCGTCCGAGACGAGCATGCGCGTACTCGATCTGTTTGCGCCGATCGGGAAAGGGCAGCGTGCGCTCATCGTCGCACAGCCGAAAACCGGTAAGACGATTCTGATGCAGAAGATCGCGAATGCGATCGTGGAGAATCATCCGGAATCGTATCTGATCATCCTCCTCGTCGACGAACGACCGGAAGAAGTGACGGACATGCAGCGTAACGTGCCCGGCGCGGAAGTGATCGCGTCCACGTTCGACCAGGATCCGGAGCGTCACGTCGAAGTTTCGGAGATTGTACTGCAGAAGGCGAAGCGTCTCGTCGAAGCAAAGCAGGATGTCGTTATTCTGCTCGACTCGATCACGCGCCTTGCTCGCGCGCACAACGCGGTGATGCCGAACACCGGCAAGACGCTTTCCGGTGGTATCGAGGCAGGCGCGCTGCGCGGACCGAAGCGGTTCTTCGGGGCCGCTAGAAATGTCGAAGAGGGCGGATCGCTCACGATTATCGGAACGGCTCTCATCGAAACCGGCTCCCGAATGGACGAAGTTATCTTCGAAGAGTTCAAGGGCACCGGCAACTCGGAAATCGTGCTCGACCGCGGTCTCGCGGACCGGCGCGTCTTCCCGGCAATCAACGTGATCAAGTCCGGTACACGTCGCGAGGAGCTGCTCATTCACGAAGCGAAGCTGCATCGCATCTGGATCCTCCGAAACATCCTTGCGGACATGGAGCCGATCAAGGCGATGACGTTCCTCCTCGAGAAGATGCGTGGCACGCGCAACAACGACGAGTTCGTTGTGGTGATGAACTCGTAAAGGGGAATGAAGGAATGAGAGAATGATGGAATGATGGTATGATGGAATGATGGTATGATGGAATGAAAGAAGGTGGCAGAACGCATCCGCGACTGCTCCTTCATTCGTTCAGTCCTTCATTCGTTCATTCCGCCCTCCATTCCCCACACCATTCCGGCGCGATCTTCGATCGCGCGCCTACCCACTCGCGACTTCTGCGGCGGCGAGATGTTCTTCATCTGCGGCGTCAACTTCGGCATCGACATCACTGCGCGGCTCGGGCAGCAGCTTGTGCACCAGTATGGCCATGAGGAGAATCACGATTGCCGCAGCGACCGTGTTTGAAAAGAAGCCGCGAGACTCGTAGAGAAAGCCCGAGGCGGACGCGCTGACCGACATTCCGAGCTGACCGATCGCGACCGACAGGCTCATGAGCATTCCCCTTCGGGAAGCGGGTACCAGTGCCGTCATGAGTGACTGAAGCGGACTGATTCGCAGCGCGACCATCACCATCGCAAGTCCGAAAACGAGGTAGGCAAACCAGGCGTTGGTTACGATTCGCGTTGTAAGGATCATCAGTATCCCGAGTCCGATACAGGAAGTGATGATCAACGGTTTTCTGCCGATCGAATCTGACACCCTTCCGGCCATGGGTCCCGCTATCACGTTCGCGATGCCGCCGACGAAGAAGAGCGACGCGATCTGATTCTTGGCAATCCCGACCTCCGTCTCCATCCACAGTGGGAGATAAACAACGTACAACCCGATGCTCGCGTACATCAGCAGGTACGCCGCCGACGCAACAACTACCGGGCGTTGACGCAGCAGTTTGCCGTAGTTCCTGAGGGAGCCGACGATTGAAAGGCGTTCGGCATCGCGCTTGACATCCGGCTGCGGCACAAACCAGGCAACGAGAAGTGTCGCTCCGGTCATGGTCACCGCGAACATCAGAAATGGCCAGCGGAAACCGAACGAAGCGGCCAGCACCTTTCCGAGCGGAATGCCGAGGATCTGCCCGACAGCCATTCCGCTCATGATCCAACCCGTCGCCCAGCCGCGTCGCTCGTAGGGGAAGTAGTCGCCCACGTACGATACGGCCGCTCCGCTGAGCATGCCTCCGGCCGCCCCGGCAAGCGCACGCACGATAAGCATCGACGTAAAACTGTCGACCATGGCGTGCAGATAGAGCGTCAGCGCCATCGAGCCCGTACCAAAGAGGAGGATGCGCCGTCGTCCGATCGCGTCGGAGATCGGGCCCGTGATCAGCGCAACGACGGCAAGCGAAACGGTATACGACGAGATGAGCCAGCCCAGCGACTTGACTGGAGTTCCAAGGGCATCGGCAATCTCCGGAAGAATCGGAGATACGATCATGATCTGGGCACTGGCCGAGAACATCATCAACCAGAGCGCCGCAAGGACCAGCTTGTCAGTTGTTCGATCGCGTAGCAAGTAGCCTCCTTTTTGCTGTCGTCGTCGAACAAGCCCCCGATGTAAAAGGTTTCGAGACGCTGCGGATGGCTAAATGCGCGCTCGACCCGGCGATTCCCATTCGGCTCGGAAGACACCTCGGTCACCGGATTCCAGCACGCCGTTCAGGACTCCGGTCACAATCTCGACTTCAAAGGGCTTGGAAATGTACTCGCTGAATCCGCTGCCGATGAGTTCATCGCGATCGCCCTGCCAGGGATACGCTGTCATCCCGACGATCGGCACGTTTGTGAGGATGCCGGTCTTGCGGAATCTCGTAACATCCGCCATGGACGCCTGGATACCGCCAAGATTTACATCAAGAAGTACCACATCGACATTCGTTCCCCGGGCAATCTCGGCGGCAACAGCCATGTCCGGAGCGAGGCGCAGGTCGAACGCTTCGTGCAGGGTATACTGCAGGAGAAAGCGAGCCTCTTCCTGATCTTCAACCACAAGGATGACGGGACGATCGCTCGTTCGTTCCGAGCTGTGCACAGGTGGACGGTCCGGAGCGAGCGGCACCTGAGGCTTCTCCGTCGGGAAGGTGATCGTGAAGGTCGTGCCCACGCCCTTCTTCGAGTCCACCGCGATCGACCCGCCCATGATCTCGACGAGCTTCCGCGTTATCGACAGTCCCATTCCGGATCCTTCGTGCGAACGATTCGCCCCCGACGATTCCTGCCGAAACTCTTCGAACAGTACCGGGATGAACGCTTCCGACATTCCGATTCCAGTGTCCTGGACCGTCAACTCGACGTTCGCGCTGCTCTTGTTGATCCGCACAACAATCCCTCCGGTCGTTGTGAACTTGATGGCATTGCCGATCAGGTTGTTCATGATGCGGTCGAGTCCGGCAGAGTCGAGTTCAACCCAGACCTCGTCGTACGGGCAATCCAGTTTCAACCACAGATCCTTCTTCTCAGCCAACGGCGTCAGGAGCTTGACGCTGCGTCGTGCTTCTTCGGCGACGTTGATCGGCTCCAACGACATCTGCATCCGGTTCGACTCGAGACGGGCCAGGTCCAGGACCGAGTTGATGGTGTCAAGCAGGCGGCGTCCGCTCTGTTCGATAAGGTGCACAAACTCGCTGTGCGCTTCGTCGATTTCCTCGGTCAGGATCTGGGCAAATCCGATGATACCGGTGAGCGGTGTCCGGATTTCGTGGCTCATGTTTGTCAGGAACGCGGTCTTGAGACGAACCATCTCCTCGGCGTGCTCCTTGGCGGTGAGCAGCTCCAGCTCGTAGCTGATGCGCTCCTGTTCGACCTGATACTGGCGCAACGCGACCGCCAGGAGGTCGGCGATTTCGGACGCGACCTGGATTTCCGCGTCGGTGAAGCCTTCGGGTGACTCCGAAGCAACCACCAGGGCTCCGAAAACCTGCCCCTTGATCACAAGAGGCACGCTGAGGTAGGAGTCCGAATCCTCGGCGCGCAGTGCCTGCTCGAGCGCGGTGAGCCGACTCTGCGTATGCAGCGAGCGCACGTGCCGCATGTCCGGCGAGGATGTTGTGCTTTCGTCTTCGATCCAGATCATTCCGGCACTCGCTCCAGGCTGAAAGCGGGTGCCGCCCGATCGAGCAAACGCGGCGAGCACTTCACCGTCACCCTCGTGGTACTGCATCACGATCGCCCGATGGCATTCCACCAGGCGCGTGAGGTGGCTGAGCGCGTGGTCTGCGATTTCTCCCGGCTTCTTTTCGACGAGGATGTTCTTCTCGATCTCGTTGACAACGGCAAGGCGCTCTGCATACTTGCGCAGATCTCGCTCAGCGTTGCGGCGATTTGTCACATCGCGCACAACCGTCTGAACACCAAGCGAATCGCGAAAGTTGATCTGAACGCCGAAGGCCTCGACGAATCGCTCCGTCCCGTCAAGCCCGAGGATGCGGTACTCGATCGGATCCTGACCGGAGCCGGCCTCGATCTCGGCAAATCGCCTGGCGAGCTGCTCGTGGAGGCTCTGTGGCGAGTACCGGAGAACGTCCGTGCCAACAACATCCTCCTCGCTCCGGGCACCAAGTATCTCGACCGCTGCTTTATTGACGTAGACGATTCTGCGGCCAACCGTGACGATGACGCCCTCCGGGTGATTCTCCAGAAGGCGTGTCCATCGGTCTTCGCTTTCGGCCAGCGCCGTCGAAGCCGACTGCGCCTCTTCCCGCACACCGGCCAGTTCGTCGCGGATGGCGTCGACGCGCCGCTGCGCCTCAACACTCACGTCCAGGATCGAACGCTCGTAGTCCATACGCTCCTCCTCGAGAACAACAAGGCGGGCGTTGGTCTCGCGGCTCAGCCGCTCGCGGCTTTCGAGATCATCCTCGAGGCGCCGGAGATTGACCCACAACCTGTAGGATGCATAGACGCCTCCGGCGATGGCAACGCCCAGCAGGAGGATCAATCCGGCAAAGATGATCGGCAGCGCTCGCGGTGCCAGCAGTGCGAAGATTCGCGCTGACGCAACCGCGAGGATACTGAACAGTACGAGCGGCAACAGAAAGGAGAACCACGGATAGGGTGGCTTTCTGTTCTTGATTCCTGCCGGTGGCTCCATAATCAGCGATTCGCGTTCGTCGACCGTGCCGGACTGTCGGCAGGGTACTCTGTGGAAGGATCGGCGCTCTTTCACGGTTCATTAGAAGAATGAATGCATTCTTGCGCGCAAGAACGTGTTGATTTGATGCCTGCGGGCGCAGGAGTGAAAACGCTCGACATCCACGCTAAATTGCCGGTGTAGTTGACACAAACGGACGAGTCCAGAAGCGCAACCGCGAAACGTACCCCCCGAACACGCGACCAGCGCGCGTGTACGAAACGCATGCGCCTGAAACACAAACCCTGACGTACAGACGGAGCATCATACAATGCAGGTTGAGTCGGTCACTTATCGATGGGAAATGAGAGAAGGGGCGGATCCCGAAACGGTGGCTGCCCTCTCACGTGACCTCAACAACCTCCCTGTGGGCCTCGCCCGGGCTCTCGTCCTTCGCGGAATAACCGGTTTTGAAGACGCTCGTGCGTTCTTCAGAACAAACCTCGAGCAACTTCACGATCCGTTCCTGATGAAGGATATGGACGCAGCGGCGGATCGCCTGGTCGCCGCCATTCATCGTGGCGAGAAGGTACTCGTGTACGGCGACTACGACGTGGACGGGGTGACGTCGACTGTGATGATGACCTCGTTTCTGACGAGCCTCGGGGTGGAGACCAGGTTCTTTATTCCCAACCGGCAGACGCACGGCTACGGACTCCATGTTGCCGGGCTCGAATTCGCCGCTTCGACAGGATGCACACTTGTGGTGGCGTTGGACTGCGGGATTACAGCGGTCGAGCCCGCACTGGCCGCTCGGAAACTCGGCCTTGACCTCATCATCTGCGATCACCATACGGTGGGAGACGCCATCCCCGACGCGGTTGCCGTACTCGATCCCAAAAGGCCGGATTGCTCGTATCCGTATCCGCATCTCTCTGGATGCGGCGTTGGATTCAAGCTTGCCGAAGCTGCCTTGCTCCTCTTGGGACGAGATCGCAGCGAACTGCACCCGCTGCTGGACCTCGTTGCGATCTCGATCGCGAGCGACATCGTCCCGGTTACGGGCGAAAATAGAATCCTCTTCCGGGCGGGCCTCGACGTGTTGCGATCGGATTCGCGAATCGGAACCAGAGCACTGGCCAGCGGCGCTCGACTGGATATTCGGACGTGCAGTCCGTCGCAGATCGTATTCGGAATTGCGCCACGGATCAACGCTGCCGGCCGGCTGGCCGAGGCAGCCGACGCGGCCAGACTGCTGCTTGCGGCCGATGCCGCGGTTGCTCGCGACCTCGCGAAGCAGATCGAAACAACAAACGCCACACGAAAGAAGATCGACGCGGATACCGAACTGCAGGCAGTCGAGATGGCTTCGCGGATCCGGTCGGAGCGATCCGCAGATGCCTACGTACTTTATGATGCCTCCTGGCATCCCGGTGTGATCGGCATCACGGCGAGCCGCGTTGTGGAACGATTCTTCCGGCCCACCATCATGCTGACGGATGTCGATGGAACGGTCAAGGGGTCCGCCCGCAGCATCCACGGCGTCAACGTGTACGAAGCAATCAGCAAATGCCGGGACGTGCTCATTCAGTTTGGCGGTCACGACTTTGCGGCAGGTGTGCAGCTCGAACGCTCGCAGGTAGACGCTTTCAGGCGTCGATTTGAAGAGGCCGTAAGCGAACAGCTGACTCCCGAACTACGCCGACCCGCCATCCGGATAGATGCAGAGGTTTCACTCGAGGAAATCGATGAGCGGTTCTGGGCCGTTCTCAAACAGTTCGAACCCTTCGGGCCGTCGAACAGCCGACCGGTGTTTGTGAGTCATGGGCTGGAGGTCGTCCAACCTCCCCGGGTACTGGGGAAGCGCGGCGAGCACCTGAAGTTCAAGGTGCGCCAGTCAGGAACCGCCCGCGGAATCGTCAGGGACGTCATCGGATTCGACATGGGAGACCGTCAGGACTTCGTAAGCGGCTTGTTCAGCTCCGGCGCGACGCTCTCGATGGCGTACACCGTCGATGAAAACGAGTGGAAAAACACCAAGACCCTTCAACTGCGTCCACGCGACATGCGCGCAGACGGGGCCAGTATGGCAGTTGCAGAGGTTTCCGCCTCCGACCGAAGTTCCGGCTGAGACATACCTGTGAACCGTGGTTTATCGGATGCGTATCTTTATGTCCACCTGAGTGGGGCGGCGGACGGCGTTCGTCGCTGAATGTTCACGAGTGAGGATGAAAAATGAATACTGAGAAAGATTCGCGTCGCGGGTTTCTGCTGAAACTGGGAGCAGTCGCGGCTAGCGTTACAATCGTTCCGGCCATGGCCGGCTGCGGTGGTGACAAGGGTGGCGAAGCAGGCGCCGCCGCGTCGGGTGGTAGCCAGGCAAAGGCTGCAATGGACTGCTCCGACGTGTCGGGGCTTTCGGATGCTGACAAGAATCTGCGGCAGACACTGCAATACGTCGAGACCTCTCCGGACCCGGCGAAGCTCTGTTCGAACTGCCAGTTCTATACACCAGCGGAAGGCGGCGGAGCCTGTGGTGCCTGCACCATTCTCAAAGGCCCGATCGCGCCGGGTGGCTACTGCACGTCATGGGCAGCAAAGCCGGCCTGATAAATTGACGCCCCGGTCTGTCGTCGGCTCGCCGGCGACAGGCCCCGGCTCAGGCGTCGCATCTCTTTAGACTTTGATGGCGGATCGAATCCACTCATACACGTCGGACGACATCGAAGTCCGCTACGAACTGAAACGCTGCATCCACGCGGCGGAATGTGTTCGAAGACTCCCTCGGGCCTTTAATCCGGAGCGGCGACCCTGGGTCGATCCGGAGGCATCTGAACCAGACCGGATCGCCGAGACGATCACACACTGTCCGACCGGCGCGCTGCATTTCGTTCGTCGCGACGACGGCCCCGAGGAGCAGCCCGACTCGACCAACTCCGTCTCCGTAGATCCGGACGGCCCGCTCTACGTCAGAGGAGACATCGTCGTCATGGATGAATCCGGTGAGACGATTGTTGAAGACGTCCGAGTCGCGCTGTGCAGATGTGGACTTTCGTCCAACAAACCCTTCTGTGACCGCGCACACGTCGATGGCGGCTTCGCTGACCAGGGGACACTTGGGGAAGGCGGACTCAAGAGTTCGTCGGCGCTCCCGCCGGACAGGCTCGAGGTGGCCCCATCCAAGAACGGTCCGTTTGTCATTCGAGGCAAGTTTCGCCTTCGCGGATCCGACGGTGAGGAGAGAGAAGGCGACGTAGCAGCCTTCTGCCGATGCGGCCATTCGTCGAACAAGCCCTTCTGCGACGGCACGCATCGGAAGGTCGATTTTCGCAGCTGATCGCCTGTTTCCATCGCGACACCGCCATACCGGGCGCTGTCGATTCCTGTAACACGACGTCCGGCGGGCGGCGCCTCGTCCCCGGTGGCATCAATTCCGTTCGCAGTAACCTCGTCCCTCCAGGTATTGCGCCTGTCGTTTTGTAATAGTACATTAGTACATTATTACAGCCACGACAGAAACCTGCTCGAAGATGAAACGAGTTGCTCGACGGCCGTCCCGTGAACAGCGAACCGCAGAGCTTGAACTCTGCCGGAGTTTTGCGGCGATGAACAGCCCGACGGACGTGCGGATGCTGCTGCAGGATCTCTGCACACCGGCAGAGATCGAGGCAATGGCCGATCGCTGGCGCGTCGTCCCGCTGTTGAAAAAGGGGATACCGTACCGGGAGATACACGATCGTACCGGCGTCTCCGTAACCACAATCGGTCGTGTCGCCAGGTGCATCGAGGCGGGCACCGGCGGATACGACCTCGCATTTCAACGCCTTTATGGTTCGTGATCCAAACAGACTGTCAATCGCAGTCCAGAAGTCGGGGCGACTCTCCGATGAATCAATCGCCCTGCTGAAGCGCTGCGGCATCCGCTTCGCATTCAGCAAGGACCAGCTCTTCTGCTATGGAGAAAATCTTCCGATAGACCTGCTGCTGGTCCGCGACGACGATATTCCGCAGCTCCTTCGCGACAACGTTTGCGACCTCGGTATCGTCGGGCAGAATGTCGCGCAGGAGTATGCGTTGTCCAATGCCCTCCGAAACGGGTCGTCCGCGTACACCGAACTCCGTCGCCTCGACTTTGGCTACTGCCGGCTGGCAATCGCCATTCCCGAGGCACTGCCCTTCGCCGATCTCGACGACCTGAACGGCCGTCGGATCGCCACCACCTACCCCGCGATCACCCGGCGTTTCCTGGATGAAAACGGGCTTTCGGCAGAAATCGTTTCGCTGTCAGGTTCCGTTGAAATTGCTCCCAGCCTCGGTACCGCAGACGCGATCGCAGACATCGTGTCCAGCGGCGCCACGCTCCGTGCGAACAAGCTGCGCGAAGTCGCGACCGTCGTGCAGTCGTCTGCCGTGATGCTGCAATCGGCGAAGCCGATGTCGGCCGCCAACCGCGAGTTTCTCGACCGGCTCCTGCTGCGAATCGACGGTGCGTTGCAGGTCAAGGAATCGAAATACGTGATGCTGCACGCTCCTCGAAATGCCGTAGAGGCAATATCTCGGCTGATTCCGGGTGCGGAAACGCCTTCGATTCTCCCGCTTGCAGGGCATCCAGACAAAGTGGCGCTGCACGCCGTCTGTACGGAGACCGTACTCTGGGAACACCTCGAGTCGCTGAAGGAGGCGGGTGCAAGTTCAATTCTGGTTCTGCCGGTTGAAAAAATGTTGCTGTAAACAATGAAAAGGGCCAACTGGACAACCCTGAACGAGCCACAGCGAGCGGTGGCGCTCGCCCGGCCGGATGCTTCGTATTCGAAGGATCTGCTTGAGGCCGTAGCTGCGATTCTGGATGACGTGAGGCTCCGCGGCGACGCTGCGGTTGGAGACTACACGCGTCGGTTCGATGGCGTGTCCGCCGCGCCCCTCGCCTTGACCACAGGCGAGATCGAACGTGCTCGCGCCGCTGTTTCGGATGCCGTCAAACGTGCCGTGAAGGACGCAATCGAACGAATTGAACGCTTCCACGCTGCCTGCATTCCGCAGCCGGTTGCGGTCGAGACAGCACCCGGGGTGATCTGTGAGCGGCGCCCCGTGCCGATTGACACCGTAGGCCTCTATGTGCCGGCCGGGCGCGCACCGCTGCCCTCAACCGCTCTCATGCTGGGAGTGCCCTCCCGGCTTGCCGGCTGTCGACAACGCGTCCTGTGTGTTCCGCCGCGCAAGGACGGAACTGTCGATCCCGTGGTGGTTTATGCCGCCACGGAATGCGGCGTCTCCCGAATTTTCAGGATCGGTGGTGCGCAGGCAATCGCCGCGATGGCATGGGGTACCGAGTCGATTCCGCGCTGCGACAAGATTTTCGGGCCCGGAAATGCATGGGTTACAGCCGCCAAGATGCTGGCGGCCCAGGGGCCGAACGGCGTATCGATCGACATGCCGGCCGGGCCATCCGAGGTGATGGTGATTGCGGATGACCAAGCCAATCCGGCGTTCGTGGCAGCCGACGTTCTCTCACAATGCGAACACGGCCCCGACTCTCAGGCCATCGTTGTATGCCGCTCCAATGACTTCGCCGACGCAGTTGAGCGCGCCATCGTCGATCAACTTGCTACACTGAAAACTCGCGACACCGCACGGCAGTCGCTCGAGCATTCCGTTTCGATCGTGGTCGACGACGAGCCGGCCGCAATCGATGTCGCGAATCAGTACGCGCCCGAACACCTGATCATACAGACCGCGTCCGCAGACCAACTGAGCACGCAGATCAGTTCGGCGGGATCTGTTTTTGTCGGCCACTGGACGCCGGAGACCCTCGGCGACTACTGCTCGGGTACCAATCACGTCCTGCCGACGTACGGGTTTGCCCGATCGACCAGCGGCGTGTCCGTCGACTCGTTCATGCGGCAGATGACCGTTCAGCGAGCAAGCAGAGACGGACTGAAAACCCTCGCCGCGACGGCGACCGAACTGGCCCGCGCCGAGGGACTGGACGCACACGCCCGCGCCGTCGACATTCGACTCGGCGACACCGAAAGCCGATGGGCCACTCAATCCATGGAGAAGGAAACACAACCATGAGCAGGCGAATCCTCTTTGTTGATCGTGATGGTACAATTATTCACGAGCCGCCGGACGAGCAGGTCGACAGCTTTGAAAAGGTCCGCTTCGTGGACGATGCGATAACGGCGCTCCACACGCTCCAATCGGCCGGGTGGGAGCTCGTGATGGTCACGAATCAGGACGGATTGGGTACGGATTCCTTTCCCGAGCAGCACTTTGCTGGACCCCATCAACTCGTTCTGGATGTGCTTGAATCGCAGGGCGTAACGTTTTCCGCGATCCACGTGGACCGATCGTTCGAGCACGAAAACGAACCCACGCGTAAACCGGGTGTCGGCATGCTCCTCGGTTATCTGCCCGACCTGGATCGCGAAAACAGCTACGTGATCGGGGATCGCGAGAGCGACGAACAACTCGGACGAAACCTGGGAGTCGATTCGTTCCGAATCGGGCCGGACGGTCATTCCTGGAAATCGATACTCGAGTCGCTCGTCGGCCGGCCGCGAACAGCATCCATCGAGCGTATCACGAATGAAACGAAGATCCGCGCGAACATCAACCTCGACGCATCGTCTCCCGTCAGCATCAACACGGGACTCGGCTTCTTCGACCACATGATCGAACAGATCGCGCGTCATGCCGGAATATCTCTGGAGCTTGATTGCGACGGCGATCTCAACGTCGACGAGCACCATACCATTGAGGATTGCGGGATCGTCCTGGGAAGTGTGCTGTCGAAAGCACTGGGCGACCGACGCGGTGTCGGTCGATTCGGCTTCCTTCTGCCAATGGACGAAAGCCTTGCCCGGATTGCGCTCGACCTAAGCGGTCGCCCGTATCTGGTGTTCAACGCGTCGTTTGAACGGGAGTACGTCGGCGAGCTTCCGACAGAGATGGTTGAGCACTTCTTCTACTCCTTCGCACAGAACCTGGGCGCAACCCTGAATATTTCTGTCGATGGTGACAACACGCACCACAAGGTCGAGGCGATTTTCAAGGGCGTCGGTCGGGCACTTCGCGACGCTGTCGCGAGAGAGGGCGGAACACGGGCTAACGAGGTGCCAAGCTCCAAAGGCACATTAACATGGTAGCCATTGTTGACAGCGGCGGGGCGAACATCGGTTCCGTCCAGGCCGCACTCATGCGGCTGAACGTCGAATCGATCCTGACATCCGACGAGAGCACGATCCGCTCGGCCTCTCACGTGATCCTCCCCGGCGTTGGAGCTGCCGAAGCAGCGATGCGTGTTCTGCGCCGGTCCCGGCTGGATGAACTCATAAAGTCGCTTCGGCAGCCGGTGTTTGGCATCTGCCTTGGAATGCAGCTCCTGTATTCGGCGTCTGAGGAGGGTGATGTCGAATGCCTCGGCATCATCCCCGGAACGTGCCGGCGCTTTAGCGGCACGGGACTCACGGTTCCACATATGGGATGGAACACACTTCGGTTCGAGAAGGAAGACCCCCTGATGCAGAACGTTGCCGATGGTTCGTGGGCCTACTTCGTCCACAGCTACTTCGCTCCAGTAAATGAATTCAGTGTCGCAACATCTGACTACGGTAACGTATTCACGGCGGTGACTCGACGAGACAACTTCGTCGGCGCGCAATTCCACCCCGAACGTTCGTCCCTATCAGGCGCAACAATCTTGAAGAACTTCCTGTCGGGCATTCCGCCTTCCGGCCAATGATCATTCCGGCGATCGACATACGGAACGGCCGATGCGTGCGTCTTCTGCAGGGCGACTTTGGTGCGGAGACGGTCTACGACCGTGACCCGGTCGAGCTGATCGAGAAGTACGTGTCTTCCGGTGCGGAACTGATTCACATCGTCGACCTTGACGCAGCGCAGACCGGTCGCGCTGGAAATCGCAGCCTCATCCTGAAAATGGCGGCGGCTTCTGCTTCACCTGTACAGGTGGGCGGCGGCATCCGATCGGCAGCCGATGCCGCTGAACTACTTGACAGCGGCATCCATCGAGTTGTACTTGGAAGTGTGGCAATGAAACAGCCGGATGTCGTAATCGATCTGGTCAATGTTCATGGCGCGGAGAGGATCTGCGTGGCGCTCGACGTGCGTCCAGAGGGTGACGAATACAGGCCCGTTGCCAACGGATGGCTTTCCGCGGTACCCACGAGCCTCAAGTCGCTGCTCGATTTCTACGTCAAGTACGGCGTTGAACACGTGCTCATAACAGACGTCAGCAGGGACGGCGCGATGAGCGGACCCAACGTCGAGCTGTATCGGCAGATCGTCGCGGATTATCCGCAGATACTGCTTCAGGCTTCCGGAGGCGTCAGCTCGCAGGCAGACATTGACGACCTCCGCAGGGCGGGTGCGGCGGGTGCAATCGTCGGGCGTGCGTTGCTTGAGGGTACCGTTACACTCGAAGGCGACTGACCTTGCTGGCTCGGAGAATCATACCGTGTCTTGACGTTCGGGACGGTGTTGTCGTGAAAGGGGTCCGATTTCGCGAACACGAGGTCGTGGGCGATATCGTCGAACTGGCGCAGCGTTATGCGCGGGAAGGAGCCGACGAGCTCGTCTTCTACGATATCACTGCCAGCCCTGAAGGGCGCCGTGTCGATCGGGACTGGGTCGAGCGCGTCGCACGGATCATTGACATTCCGTTCTGTGTGGCGGGCGGGATACGCAGCCTCGACGACGCGTGGACGATTCTGCGCGCAGGGGCGGACAAGGTCTCGATCAATACGCCTGCGCTTCAGGATCCTTCCCTGATCGACCAATTGTCGGGCACATTCGGAAACCAGTGCGTCGTAATTGGCATCGACAGCATCAACGAAGACGGCGAATGGCGGATCAAACAGTTCACCGGAAGTCCGGACCTCATGTCGGATGCGCGCCGCCGAACGCTCGAATGGATCGATGAGGTTCAGAATAGAGGGGCCGGCGAAATCGTATTGAACTGCATGGGCTCCGACGGCGTACGAACGGGCTACGACATTGAGCAGTTGTCCGCGGCGCGCGAACGCTGCTTCGTGCCGCTCATTGCGTCCGGCGGTGCGGGAACAGAGCAGCACTTCGCCGACGTCTTTACAAAGAGTCGCGTCGACGGTGCGCTCGCCGCATCTGTCTTCCACCGCGACATTGTTCAAATCGGGTCGCTGAAGACGTTCCTGCACGCCCGCAACATACCCGTACGAATTTGAAGGCACTTGACCCAGACACGATCAACTGGTCCGGAGAAAACGGACTCGTACCGGCAACCGTACAGAACGCGAAAACAGGAACGGTTCTGATGACGGGCTACATGAATCGTGAGGCCCTGGCATTAACCGTGAGCACAGGGAAGGTGACGTTCTGGAGCCGCTCGAGGAAAGAATTGTGGACCAAGGGAGAGACAAGCGGCAACTACCTGACGCTCCAGGGGCTCTACGCCGATTGCGACAACGACGCAGTTCTTGTACTCGCGATTCCGGAAGGACCGACCTGCCATCTTGGAACCGAGTCCTGCTACGGTGACGCCCGGCCAGCGTCGGGCTTCATCGCGGACCTCGATCGCATCGTAAAGGCGCGTCAATCCGCAGATCACGACGGCAGCTACACACGTTCGCTGTTCGACGCGGGCACGAAGCGCATTGCACAGAAGGTCGGCGAAGAGGGTGTCGAAACGGCTCTGGCGGCGATCGCATCGGAAGACGAGGAATTCCTCGGGGAGGCAGCCGATCTGATCTACCACCTGCTTGTTCTGCTTCATTCGCGCGGGCTCGCACTCGAGGATGTGTCGGCCGTACTCAAGCACCGGCACCTGAGCAATTGACCGCATGCAGGAACTACTTACCGGACTCTCACTGACGCAGGCCCTTTCGCTGGTCATCGGCCTCGCGATCTTCCTGTCCTGGGAGAGCATTCAGCCATTTTTTGGTTTCTTCGGGCGGGCAAGCCGCGGGCGGTTCAGACACGTGGCGACAAACCTGATCCTTGGAGCAATCAACAGCCTTGCCGTGGCCTTCGTGTTTGTTGCGCTCTGGCTGGCTGCGGCAGAGTGGGCGTTCGCAAACAACTTCGGCCTGCTCAACGTCCTCCATTCAAACGTGGGACTTCCGGTCTGGGCACACGTGCTGCTTGCCGTCCTGCTGCTGGACGCCTGGACGTATTTGTGGCATCGGATGAATCACCGTATTCCGTTTCTGTGGCGATTTCACAGAGTTCATCATTCGGATCGGCAGATGGATGTCACGACCGCGACGCGTTTCCATTTCGGCGAGATCGTCCTGTCGTCTGCACTGCGAATTCCCCTGATTATTCTGCTCGGCGTGTACGTTTGGGAGCTCGTTCTCTACGAAACCCTGATGTTTGCGGTCGTTCAGTTTCATCATGCGGACATTCGACTTCCGGATGCGCTGGACAGGATTCTCCGAGTGGTAATCGTTACCCCCAACATGCACAAGGTGCATCACTCACGAATTCGCCTTGAGACAGACTCCAACTACAGCGCGTTTCTGTCTATCTGGGACCGCCTGTTCAGCAGCTTCCGAATCAGACCTGATCCATCAGAGATCGAGTTCGGGCTCGACGAGTTCTCGCCGGAAGACGCTGCCTCGATGGCCTCTTTGTTGAAGATGCCTGCCCGGAGCGTGCGGACTTCCAGCCGCGAGCAGGAGGCGTAGCGCCTCTGCCAACGTGCCCGTTATAAGTGCCTACTTCTCGTCCGGCACCGAGGCACGATGCGATTTGTCGAGCAACCTCCCCCACAGCGCATTGTACGGATGCACCTCGTCGGTCCTGCCATCGCCGTTCGTTAGCGGCCGTCCTTCGTTTGCCCACTTGAAAACCGAGCCCTCGAGGTTCGCGACATTCGTAAAGCCCTTCTTCGCCAGCGCCGAAGCAATCTCCGACGATCGGTAACCAACCGAGCAGTAGGCAACAATCCGTGCGTCACGTGGCACCGAGTCAAGAACAGGAAACTCCGTCGCGTCCGGCGAGATGTTGATCGCGCCCCTGATATGGCTCACGCGGTACTCGGCGGATGTTCGGACGTCGAGCAGCACGACCTTGCTATCTGGCTTCTGAAGCCACATCGCCAGCGAATCCGTCGGCACCTGACGAACGTCGGGGTAGCGTGCGCGGATCGATTTGAGGACGGCACCCCATTCAGCATCACGCCCGATTCCAGCCCGGAACCAGATGAAGAGCGCGATTCCAACTACCGCCGTGACGATGATCTTCTTCATTCGATGGCTGGTTCTGTTGCCTGCTGCATTTCTGTTGCCCGCTGCATTTCCGTTGCTTGCTGAATCTTTTCGGTGCGATCAGGCAGGATGGCGCGTCTCGGGCCGGCCCGTCTGTCCATACGCTGTGTAACGAATTTTGTCCATCCGTAGTTCAGCTTGCTCGGGAGGCTCCTCCAGAAATAGCGGGAGCCCGGGGACACTGCAAAGCTTGGTTCAAAGTAGCAGTTGATCGTACATCCGCGACAAACCTCGTGTCGGCCCTCGAGCGCACGATGTTCTGCGACAAGCTGCGACCGCCACAGCTCCTCCAGGCGCCCCTCGATTGGAAAACGATCGAGGCCATAGTGGTAACACGGCAGCACCAGCTCATTGGACGGGGAGATCACGACACAGGTTGAAACGGCCTTGCACACTGGATCGGCGGGGTCATTGCCACCTTTCCGCCGCAGATCCAGAAACGACGGATTCAGATAGGTCAGCGGTCGTTCCGCGAACCGCTCCATCCGATCAAGCACCGAGGTGGACAGGGATTCCCCGAGTGAGCCGTATTCAAAAAGCGGGTTGACGATGAGCACGAGTCCGTTCGGAAACGAAATCGTTTCGTAAATGCGCTCGAGCTCATCAACGTTGTGGTTCGTCACGGTGAAGAGCAGATCCGGTCGTTCTCCTATCTCCAGCGCCACCTCGATCGACTCCATCAACTTGTCGAAACAGTCGACCCCGCGGGATCTGTTGTGTTCTTCCGAATCAGACGAGTCGATCGAAAAATGCAGGAGGTCAACTTTTCCGGCGAGCTGTTTCGCTCTCTTCGGATACAGGAGTCCGTTTGTTGTGACGGTTGTTCGCATCCCCAGCCGATGGGCTTCCGCCAGGAACTCGGGCAGTTTCGGATGAAGCAGGGGCTCGCCTCCGGTGAAATCCACGAACCGAACACCCATCCGGCGAAGTGCGGCGAGATTCTGTCGCACGTCCGCTGCATCGACCAACGGAGACGGCTGCTCCCAGATGTCGCAGAAGCCACACTTCGCGTTGCAGCGGTAGGTCAGGTAGTAGTTGCAGAGGATCGGCTTCATTGTCCGGTAGTCTGTCCACACTGCTCGTGCAGGACGAAGTCCTCGATTGCCGTCGAAGTCACGCGGCCTTCGGTCGTCATGGCAAGGACCATACGCGGGTGGGTATGTTTCGGCTGTACGCGGACATTGTTGGGGACGCCGGCGCCGGTGAGCACGTCGGCGAGGAGCTGCGACTGCCGCTGCAGCGAACGGGGCTCACGTTCTCCATAAAGTATGAGAAACGGCGGGGAGTTCGCGTCAATAAACTGTACGACGGAAGCGTCATGCGACCAGCTATCACCGGTATCGACATTCCCAAAGCGATCCTGAAGATAGGAGAACTGTGCGCCGAGTGCGTATGTCTCGGCGTCCTCCATGTCGTACCCACCGCCGGACACCGCCACCACGCCGCAAACGTTCGCGGGGGCAACGCCTCGCGTGGATAAGAGCGAGCCATCGAGGGCCACGCGCGTCGCGAGCTGCGCCCCCGCCGAATGCCCGGAGAGAAACAGACGCTTCGGATCGGCGCCCGCGTCAACAGCCCGCTGCCAGGAATACGACACCGCATCTGCGACGTCGTTCAGCTGCGTCTTCCAATGAACCCCCGGCAGCAGACGGTAGTTGATCACCGCCACACCGATTCCCTTGCCCGCATAATACCGCCCGATGTTCCGGTAGACATCCTTACCGCCGACTCGCAGCCCCTTGTCGCCGTGGTTCCAGCCACCCCCATGGACAAAAATCATCAGCGGCCAACCGCTGCCCCGGGGCAGAAAGAGATCAACGGTTCGCTTCGGATCCTCGACGCCGCGAACGTACGACACGTCCCGCTCGACGGCGGCGCTGCCAGCATCCGCGCGATCGTATACGAGCGGCATCCCGACGTAATAAATCGGCGCACATCCACCCAGCCCGACTGATACCAGCAGCGCCAGCGTGTACGACAGGATGCTTGATCGTCCACCAGGAATCATCAAACCGAAGTTGCTTTGAGAGACATCTCACAGAATGGTTTCGAACGAACCAATGCGCGGCCTGTTGCACGACGAATTGGCGGATTCGCGCGGGTACGTATCTTTCCGCAAAACGCTCGCCTGGCTCCATGACACGTCGACTTACCGTAGTGGCCGCATCGCTCTTCATGCTCGCGGCCGACTCGCACGCCCAGCTTCAATCACCTGACGCCTTTCTCGGGTACGAACTCGGATCGCGCTTCACGCCACACTACCGCGTTGTCGACTACGTTCGCCACGTCGCGGAACAGTCGCCGATCGTAGAGGTGGTTCAGTACGGAGAAACGAACGAGCATCGGCCGCTGCTTGTCGCCATCGTCTCGGATCGAATTCCGGCGGGTACGCTAGAGGACGCGCGACTCGGCAACCTCGCTCTCGTGGAGGGCACAGACGCGCTGGCCGGCGACGAGGGTGATGCACCAGCAATTGTATGGTTGAGCTACAACGTGCATGGAAACGAATCGTCAAGTACTGAAGCATCGATGAAAGTGCTTCACGAGTTGGCCGATCCGTCCAACCCAAAATCGAAAGAGTGGCTCAAGAATACGATTGTAATTATTGACCCGTGCATCAACCCGGATGGTCGCGATCGATATGTTAACTGGTACAACCGCGTTGTCGGCTCCACTCCCACGGCAGACGCCGATGACTGGTCGCACGATGAGCCGTGGCCCGGCGGCCGAACCAACCACTACCTGTTCGACCTCAACCGCGACTGGGCCTGGGCGACCCAGAAAGAAACGCGCGCACGCCTCAACGTTTACCGCGAATGGATGCCGCACGTTCACGTTGATTTCCACGAACAGGGCGTGAACCAGCCGTACTACTTTGCGCCGGCCGCCAGACCCTATCACGAAGATATCACCGCCTGGCAGGCCGAGCTGCAGGATATCATCGGGCGCAACAACGCCCGGCATTTCGACGCGAACAACTGGCTCTACTTCACGCGCGAGGTGTTCGACCTGTTTTATCCGGCTTACGGCGACTCGTGGCCAACCTACAACGGCGCCGTGGGAATGACCTACGAACAGGCCGGCTCCGGTCGAGCCGGACTGGCAATCGTCACGGCGGAGTCCGACACGCTCTCACTGCTTGACAGGCTCACGCACCACTACACATCCAGCGTGTCAACAATCGAGGCGGTGAGCACGAACCGTTCTCGAATCGTTCGCGAGTTCCGCGATTATTTTCGATCGGCCGTCGACACGCCGCCCGGAGTATACAAAGCGTGGGTGCTTGATCGATCGGGCAACCCGGACGCCGCCGCAGATCTTGCCGACCTGCTCGACCGCCAGGGAATTCAATACGGAATTGCATCGGATGACCAGACCGTTCGGGGCTTTCGATACGCCGACGCAACGACAGGCAACTACGAGGTGAAGCGTGGCGATCTCGTCATTCCCGCGCGGCAGCCGAAGTCGCGATTGGCCAAGATCCTGTTTGAGCCCCGCTCGGCCCTGCAGGATTCGGTGACCTATGACATAACCGGATGGGCCCAGCCCTATGCTTTTGGCATCGCTGGGGTCGCTTCCCGTGACGTGGTTCCCGCAATCCTGCAGGCCGCATCAACCGACGAGACTTCAAACGAATCAGCGGCGCAGCCCGAACCCGGAGACGATCCGTACGCATGGATTCTCGAATGGCAAAGTGCGAGGGACCAGAAGCTCGTTGCGGCCCTGCTTCGCCGCGGAGTGAACGTTCGCATGGCCTCGCGTCCGTTCAAAGCTGACTCGAGGACGTTTGCGCCTGGAACGGTCGTGATCACTCGTGCCGGAAACAATCGCCTGGGGGATCGCCTGGGGGGCATCGTCCGAGACGAAGCCGATCACTTCCAGCAGCCGGTGTTCGAACTGGGCAGCGGGCTGGTCGATGGTGGTTCGGACCTTGGCTCGGGAACGTTCACGTTCATGGAGGCCCCGAACGTTGCCGTTGTGATCGGCGAACCCGTTTCGTCTTACGCCAGCGGCGAGGTGTGGCACTTCTTCGATGAAACACTGCGATATCCTGTGACGCTCCTGCCTGCGGATAACGTCAGACGAACGGACCTCTCCGCGTTTGACGTGCTTGTTTTGCCGGACGGCAACTATGGGAGCATTCTACCTGACGAGGCACTCGAGCGGTTGGTCGAGTGGATGCGAAACGGCGGCCGGCTGGTGGCCATCGAGCGAGCGGTGTCCTTCCTTTCCGGCAAGCCGGGTTTCAACGTCAAGGCCCGTCCGCGTCAGTCAGACACCACGGCCGTCACGCCAGACTCTGACAACTGGATTGACCGCGACCGAAAAGCCGTGTCGAACGACATCCCGGGCAGCATCTACAAGGTAGCAATCGATCCCACTCACCCGATCGGCTACGGACTCGGGAGCACCTACTTCGCACTCAAGCGATCAGTAACCGGATACGACCCGCTGGACGGCGACAAGGGGTGGAACGTGGGAGTACTCGGTGACGGTAGGCCCGTCAGCGGCTTTTCAGGATACAGAACGGTTGAGCCACTTCGTGGGTCGGCCGTCATCATGGCGCAGGAAATCGGTCGCGGCGGCGTTGTTTATCTCGCCGATGATCCGCTGTATCGGGGTTTCTGGCGCGCCGGCGGACAGTTGTTCGGAAACGCAATTTTTGCCCGCTGATCTCCCGGTTCAGCGACAAAGCGAATCGCTTGCGCGCCGGAGAAGTGAACGAAGTGTCGGATAGCCGAGCAGGCCTATCGCCTCCTCAAGAGGAAACCACTGCACCTTCTCGATTCCCTCTTCTCGCTGCGGCAGCAGCCCCGCCTCGTTGGTCTGCATCTCGAACCAGCGTGTCATCTTGACCGCATACCAGTCTTCTTCACGATAACCGTGAACCGTCTCGCCAAGGGGCTGGCGAATATCAACCGACGAAACACCGACCTCTTCCATTATCTCGCGTCGTGCGCAGTCCTTGGTCGACTCACCTTCGTCCCGTTTGCCTTTCGGAAGGTCCCAGTAACCGCGCCGGTAGATCAGCAGGACCTGTCGCTGACCATCCTTGACACGCGAGATCACGCCTCCTGCGGCGTTAACCACCATCGGGCGTGCATACGGCTCAATGTTGACGATCCATCGACGCGGCACCTCGGACACACTGATGGCGTCATCTCCGAGAACCAGGGACAACCAACTGCCGTCGATCGCCGGGTCGATGACGAGCACGACGCCGCCTGCCGCCTTCTTGGCGAGCTTCAACTTGGTGAACAGCTTGTAGGTCTTCTTCTTTCGCCTGGGCAATCCGTCGACTTCAATCGAGGCCAGCTCGGACCGCCGCGCCGAATAGAACAGAATCATACATACCTCCGAAAAACACGGAGGAATATACAACGTCACGAAAGAGAAATATCAGCGACTGAAGGGCGATTGCGCCTGTTCTCTGCCGCTCGTCGCGTCCTTTGGCTCCGCCATTTTGCAGAAATACGAGTGGTCGAAGTGGCGGAACGGCAGACGAACGCCACGCCTCTCCCGGTCGGCAAAAGCATCATCCGCGTACTTCTTGAGAAGTGCGGATGTGAGAAACTGATCTACGAATTCTGTCTGTTGCATCGAGGTGCTGAATAAGAGGTCAGTATCGACGCGCAGTCACCCGCTGTTAAGTTGCGAGACAGAAAAGGCCCCGGTACCTGGTTGCACCGGGGCCTCCGAGTTCAAGGAGATAACCTTCGCGCAGACGGAATCGAACGGGTGAGACTACCGCTTCCGCTTGATGGTACAGCCGATCGACTTCGTTTCTGCCGTTTGAATCGCCTTACCGGATCCATAGGCCGCGATAGCATCCATCAGGTAGGGAGACTCTACTGCAGACGCGTCGCGCGCGTTGTCATCGATCGCACCATGATATATCAGCTTCAGGTCCTTGTCGAACAGATAGACCTCAGGTGTCCGGTTGGCACCGAAAGCGTCTGCAAGTTCAGCGTTCGGGTCAACCGCGTAAGGGAACGAGTAACTCATCGACGCCGCCCTCTTCTTCATCGCGTCCAACGACTCCTCACCGTCACGGAGTGCCTCGTTGGAATTCAGAAGAATCGTGTTAATACTGTGGCTCGATGCAGCCGAGGCAACCGTGTGATACCTGTCCTCCCACTTCTCAACCCACGGGCACGTATTGCACGAGAAAATAACGAGCAGACCGCCCTCACCCTTGACCGATGCCAACGTCACCTCGGTACCGGCCGTTGTCATTAACGAACGGTTTGTCAACGGTGCCGGATCGCCGATCTTCAGCGGCTCAGCTTCCTCCCGTTGGAACGTGAAGGCCGAAGCAGAAACAAGCAACGCGAAGATCCCGATCCGTAGTAGGTAGTTTTTCATGGCTAGCGCTGACTCGCAGCGTCTGTTAAAGATGTCTTCAAGCAACAGGAGGTATCAGAAACTGTTCCAAACGTTGTCCGCGTCCTGACGCGAAAACCGGTGCGGATCAAGGGACCCGATATTATCAAATGATGATGTTTTTGCGCAGTTTGCGCCCATAACTGGTTGTTCCACACCTGTTTATAACGGGTTGATAACCAACGTTTCGACCGCCCCGTTTGTTGAGAACTATCAACATTGGTAGCCACAGTGGAAAGGTGGCCGAGATATCATGAGATACCCACAACCTGTTCAGTTCACCAAAATTGTCAATAAATCGACAGGTTTGTGCACTTTTCCATTCTCCATCAAGATTATGTCCACGAATGTCAACACTACTTCAGGAGGAGGGTGATTCAGGGCGTTTTGTGTGTGGATAATGTGTTAGTAGCCGAAGGGATGGGTTTTAGTGGTGTGGGGACTTGGTGTACAACATGGTTGTTCCAGTTACCAACAGTCCCTACTACTACAACTTATTTTAGAAATATATCTCTCGAAGATTATAGAGCGTGTGAGTAAGCCGAGAGTGTGGCGCAATACTGCATTTGGGTGTCGATGCGACTTGGCGTAGCTTATTGTTCAGCCCCAGAGCAATCAAACGACCAGAGCAACAAACGACTGTTCCCAACTCCGATGCTCAAGCGTATCCTAGTCGCTCTTGATCCCGATCTCGACACCAAGGCGGCCACTTCCGTCGCGATTCAAATTGCGCGACGGCACGAGGCGCAGATTAACGGTCTTACGGTGGTCGACATGGAGAGCATCGAATCCAGTTCTCGAGGTGGGGGTATTGGCAGTTTCTACTACGGAAAGATGCTTCGGGAACGCCTGACGGATGAGTCGCGGGAAAAGGCGCAGGAGATCTCGCGAAGATTCTCGAACGCCATGGAGGGCTCTGGTGTCAAGTACGGCGTCCATGCCGAGGAAGGCGTGCCGTTTGAACGGATCGTTGAGGACATGAAGTACCACGATCTCTTGATAATGGGCAAAAACCCTCATTTTTTCTACGCTCATCCAGACAAGGACACGGACACGGTTGCGCGCGTGGTGAAGAATACGGTTGCGGCCACGCTCGTGGTCGGAACAAGCTTCAGAGACGTCAAGAAGGTCCTCATCACCTATGACGGAAGTGGTGCGTCGGCGCGGGCTGCTCAGGAATTTCTTCACCTCTCGCCATTTGGGACGAACATCGAAATCGAAATACTCTCTCTGTACGAGAAGGAAAAGGACGATGCAGAGTTGCTTGTCGGCTTGTTGAAGGACTACGTGTCCTCGTACGGATACGGAGCGCGCACGACCACCCTGCAGAGTTCGTCCACTGAGAACGACATCATCGAATACGCCAACAACTCGGGTGCAGATCTGGTTGTCGCAGGCGCGCATTCGGTTTCCGCGATCAAACGCGTTGCCTTTGGATCAACTACCGCCGGACTCCTGAAGGAATGTCCGGTCCCGCTCTTCCTGGACAACTGATCCTCGTCCATGCTGGAGTCGTGCTACAACGACTGGAGCAGTCCGATCAGATGATGTGCAGTTGATTCGACAGCGGCGTTGTTTTTTATCCAGTTCCGATTTGCGGTCGTCGTGTCGCTTTCCCGACACTTTTCGGCAGCCTTGACAATCGCTTCTTCGAGTTGGGACGCAGGAGGCTCAGGCACGAGTGTACCGCGGATTCCCTCGTCGACCAGTGAACGGTTGCTGACAATGTCACTCATCACCGGGTAGGCGCCAGAATAAACTGCCTCCAGAAGCGACTCGGAGATGCCGTCAGAATGTGGAATTGAGACAACAATATCGGTTGCGGACCAGATATTTCGCATCTCATCAACATCCAGAAATCGGTCCAGGACCTGAACCCGCGGATGCGTCGCAAGCCGGTTCAACAGTGTTCTCGTCGACTCGGTTGGGCTGTGGCCGAGGGTCAGGACGATCGCGTAGAAATCCTGATGAGCAGCCAGCAGTTTTTCGAGGACGGGTAGGACAATCTCAGACCGGTAAACAGGCAATAAGCCTCGCGGGCTTGTGATGACGACTGCCTTCTCCGGTATCGACAACTTCGACCGTGCGTGGTCGCGCTCATGCTCCCCGAAGCGAAAGTTAGAGAGACGAATTCCCCACCGGATTGACTCGAATTTGTCAGCCAGGTGTGGATACAAGCGCCTGCCTTCTGCAAGCAAGGCCGGTCCATCTGTCGTAACGAGGTCAGCGGCTGTGAGGCTGTACCGAACAATGGGGCCAAAGACCAGACGCTTCGCCCCTTTAAACGGGTAGGATGTTAGGTCGAACGTCCAGGTTTGAAGCGCAAAGGGATGAAAACCCGTCCGCGCCGCAACCCATCCGTAGTGCGTCGCATACGAACCGAGCAACACGTCCGGGTTGATTCGTTTTAGTATTGATCGGACTCGGCGAACCGCGAGGAGATAATTGAGATAGCTGTATCGTTCTTTCGTCCCTAGACGAATAGGAAGTCGCTCGATGCTGACGTTCGGGATGGTCTCATCCGGCGGCCGAAAGGTAATCAAGGTTACGTGTGCACCGGTCTCGGCAATAGCCCGAACCCACTTCTTTACGTGGTAGTTGTGTCCATCGGCAAGATATGCAAGGTGAAAGGCCAATCGCGGAACCGTAAACGTGAACTGAAAGATACGGGCCGATTCACGATTCTCTCATTTGCGGCGCCAGTCGTGTGGCCGAAAGCGCTCGCCGTCGGATTGCAGCCAGACGGCTCCCTGCTGTGTCGTGTAGACGGTCGCACCAGTCTCGCGCCACCGGCTCAAGACCTCCTGGTCGGGAAGACCGAACTGATTTCGAAGTGCCACGCTCGCCACCGCGACAAGATTCTCAACTCCGCGGAAACGCGAAACGAAAGCCGTCGTGCTGCTGGTGGTAGATCCGTGATGAGGAATCTTTACGACCTGACACTGAAGGGTCGAGGTGTATTGCTCCAGTAGCCGGTACTCAGCTGCCGCCTCAATGTCACCGGTGAGCAATGCGCAGCTGTTGCCGTATACAAGTCGAATAACGATGGAATCTTCGTTCACATTGTTACTCTGCTCCTGCCCCGTCGAAGACAGCACATCGATTCTTGTAGACTTCGAAATCCTCACTTCTTCTCGAGGCCCGGACGTATGTCTTTCCAGGCCGATCCTGCTGACGACGTTCTCGAATCGATGGTACGTTTGTGTATCCGCGGAGCGCCCCGAATCAAAGATTCGCTGAATGCCGATCGACTCAATAATCTCGGCAGCACCGCCGATGTGGTCTGCGTGTGGATGCGTCAAGACAAGCAGCTCAATGCTGTTCACGTTGAGTCCGGAAAGGACCCGTTGCACCAGCTCGGCGGTCGAACCTACGCGCCACGGTGACGGCCCGGCATCAATCATCACCGATACGTGCTCGGGTGTTCGAACCAGGATCGCGTCACCTTGACCCACGTCAAGGAAAATCAGGTCCAATCGGGGACGATTTGTCAGACTGCTGAGCAGATGGAAAGCGACGCCCACAGCGGCGATCGACAACCCGATTCGCGATCTGATCCGTCTCTTTTTTCGGGCGGCGTATAGCGCGATCAACGCCAGCGCAAGCAACACGACAGCAGGTCCCGGCCAGTTTATCGAAAGCGAAGCGGCAGATGCAGTCGCACTTCCAATCCGCGTGACGGCGATCAGGGCCGCGGCGGCAACGTCCGATGTGTTTCCAAACAGCGTTGCAGCTCCCGGATGGGCGAATGAAACGAGTACCGCGAGACTTCCGGATGCAAGTGTAATCGCGGTAAGCGGAATTGCCACAACGTTCAAAAGGAGACCGGAAAACGATACAAACCCGAAATGAAACACGAGGATCGGCATCGTGCCAACGGTTACAGCGGTAGAACTGCCCACCGAACGTGTCAATCCCGCAGAAAGCCGGCGCAACGGGCGAGGCACACGAACGATGGGTTCGGGCGGACCGATCGTGGCGGAACCAAGCAATACGAGCGATGCCACCGCCGCAAACGAGAGCTGAAAGCCTGCCGAATAGAGGTCGAACGGATTTCGAAGCAGCACGATCGTAGCTGCCACGCCCAGCGTATTCAGGATTGCTGATTCGCGGCGAAGCACAAACTGCAACAGATACACGTTCGTCATCACGACGGCACGGAAGATCGAGATCGACTGACCAGCCAGGAAATAGTAGACAAGCAGAACGGCGGACGTTATCAGGAACCGTGTCCGCTCGCGCACGGCCCAGTTGAAGCGCAGTCTGGATACGATCCAACCGAGGAGGCGATACACCGACAGGCCGACGATCAGCACGTGAAGTCCGGACACCGCCATGAGATGCATGAGCCCGGTTTCGCGAAACTGGTTCAACGTCACCTGATCGATCCCTGATCGATCCCCGAGCAGCAGGGCTTGGAGCAACGCGCGCCCGCTGGAAGATGGAATGACGCTGTCGATATGTTCCCGGACGGTCAGTCGGGCGCGACCCACCAGGTAGTCGAATTGGTACCTTGACGCACCCGATCGGACCACGAAGTCGGATTCTGATTGCGGCCGGTATTCAGCAACGATGCCGCTGCGCCACAGGTATGTTCGGTAGTCAAATTCGAAGGGGTTCGAGGCCGGCCGGACTTCGGATGCCGACCCGACAAGTTCGACATGGTCTCCGGGTGAAACGCGCCGTACCAACTCCGCGTCCGCAATGAGGAGGATGCGAACGTTTCGCCGAAAGCAAACTGAGCTGCAGACGGTGTCGATCTTCAAATCGAGGCGTACGGACGGGCCGGAACTCGACTTCTGAAGACCTACGGTACCCCGCAGTGACGTTACGGCGGGGTTCGTAACGAGCGTTCGGCTGGCGAATTGCCTGTTCTGAATATCCCGAGCATGAAAAGCACCCAGGAGCGTGAATACGGACGCCAAGATCGCGGTACGAGTCAAACCGGCAGGAACATCGGGGCGGTGTCGCCGAGGAATCCACGAATACACCAGGAGCAGCGCACAGCAGACGCCGAAGAAGCGGGGCGAGACGGCGGGAAGTTTGTCTGCGAGTACGGTACCGGCGGCGAGGGCAGCCGCGGCGACCAGGAGTGGCGGCATCGTCCCTGGCGATCACGATGTTCAGGAGTAGTGTGGTGAGTAAGACAAGCGCGGACCCGATTTTGAAACCTTTCGCTCTTTGATTGCCGGATCCTTTCCGTCCATGATCCATTTTCTATGAACACCGCGCATTGGGTAGTATCTTTGGTGCTGTTTGCAGCAACGCAGTGCCTGTTTTGACCCGATCGTTGAAATACTGAACTCTGCGCAACTAGAATGACCGTAACGCAAATGGTGAGCGCATGAGCAACCGGCGCCAGGTGCGAGAGCGCACGATGCAGGCCCTTTACGCATTTGAGCTTGGGGGTGGTGACGCAAAGCACATCATTTCATCGGTTCTTGTCCCGGAGATCGATGACGACACGACGCGTGTTTTCGCGGAACAACTATTTCTACGAAGTCTTGATCGCCGTGATGAAGCCGACGAGCTGATTGTTCAGCACACCGAGAACTGGGAGGTGTCACGAATCGCCCTTATTGACCGCCTTCTGCTTCGTATGGCCATCGTAGAGATCCTCACGTTCGAGGACATTCCCCCGAAAGTGTCCATCAATGAAGCGATCGAGGTTGCAAAGAAGTTCAGCACGGCCAAGAGCGGCAAGTTCATCAACGGAATTCTCGATGCCGTCGTCCTGACCCTTGCACGTGACGGCCGTCTCAAGAAGAGTGGTCGCGGCCTGGTCGGGCTCGATTCGATCGAGGACCGAGCCTGACGCCGCGACAGAAACCCGACGCCCAACATGAGTCTGATAGCCATCGGCGACATACACGGATGTCCGAAGTCGCTGGATGCGCTGATTGAGGCAGTGCAGCCGGGAGCGGATGATCAGCTAATATTCGTCGGCGACTACGTGGACCGCGGTCCGGATTCACGCGGGGTCATCACACGTCTGCTCAAGTTGAAATCGGAGTTCAACAGCGTCTTCCTTCGGGGAAACCACGAAGCGCTGATGCTCGGCTACATCGATGAGGGCGAATACGATGTCTGGGCGATGAACGGCGGAGTCGCAACGCTCAACAGCTACCTCGATGCGGAGCGCAACCTTGCAATTCCAATGTAACACATCGAATTCATCCGCTCGACAAAGCTCTATTTCGACACGCCCGATTTCTTCTTCGTACACGCCGGACTCGATCCCAATCTTACGGTAGCTGAGAATATGGCGCTCCTCGGCGAGGATACGTTTCTCTGGGAGCGCTCGCACCTTCGTGCATCGACGCTGGCGTGGGAGAAGCCGGTGGTCTGCGGACACACACCGGTTGAGGAGCCGATTGATCGTCCACTTCTGATCAACGTCGATACCGGTTGCGTCTATTTCATGCACCCCAAGCGCGGCCGACTCACGGCGGTTCGCCTTCCCGAGCGCGAGTTCATTTCCGTTCCATACGCGGACTAGAAGCCGAACCAGATTCCGATGCGAAGAGTCGGTCGGATGAGTCCGCCTTCCACGTAGAACGTCCGCTGTCGCGGTCCGAGTTTTCTGGCGAATCGGGCGAACGGCTCTGCGGCGATGTTGAACCTCTTGTTCTTGTCGGCACGTGACTCATCGAATTCAAATACCAGCGACGGACCGATTCGAAGGCCTACATCGATGTCGTACTTCTTCGGTGGGAGGAATCCGAGCGTTTCGCCGATACCGATGAAGCGCAGTGAACCGCCGATGACAACTGCGACGTAGGCACTTCCGTCGCCGGTGCGTCGCGGGATAATGGCGTCTCCGAAAACCATCGCCTCGCGCGTGTACATGCGGCCGGGGGCGACGTAGCCGACTGCCACGCCGAGACCGGGGAGGCCACCGATTCCGGCCATTACGGTGCTGGACGGCGGAAACGAACTCTCCTGTGCCAGAGCGGGCGCCGGAGCGACCATGCCGAGCAACAGGGCGATCACCGAGCCAAAGGCGGAGGAACAAATGCGGCGGCAGCAGATTAGTCGCGATCCGCCCGGCAGAACCAATCGGTCGTCGCGGCGAGCGGGCTGGCCCTGGCCGAGGAGGGTGCGTCGGTGCAAATCGGCTACCTTCTGATTCCTGAAATCACTTCAACCTAGTATACGAGATGGCTCTCCGATGCGGAATCGTCGGCCTTCCGAACGTCGGTAAATCGACGCTGTTCAACGCGCTCAGTCAGGCAGGTGCCGAATCGGCAAACTACCCGTTCTGCACAATCGAACCGAACGTGGGCGTTGTTCCCGTGCCGGACGAGCGGCTGACTACGCTCGCCGGGCTCGCCGGGTCCAAAGAAACGATCCACGCGACCATCGAGTTCGTCGATATCGCCGGATTGGTCGAAGGTGCTTCAAAAGGTGAGGGCCTCGGCAATCAGTTCCTGGCGCACATCCGCGAGGTCGACGCGATCATCCACGTGGTTCGCTGTTTTGATGATTCGAACGTAGTACACGTCTCGGGCTCCGTCGACCCCGCCCGTGACATCGAGGTAATCGAAACGGAGTTGCTCCTGAAAGACCTCGACACGCTTGAGAAGCGGATAGATCGGACGTCGAAGCAGGCCAAGAGCGGCGATGCCAAGGTTAAGGACGAGCTCGCCTTCTACAATCGTCTCTTGAAGCATATTGGCGACGACGCGAAGCCTGCGCGATCGTTTGACTTCCGACCGGAGGACGCCGAGTGGTTCCGATCGCTGTTCCTGCTGACCGCGAAGCCGGTTCTGTACGCAGCGAACGTTGGAGAATCCGACGTGCCTGATGGGAATCCGTTCGTGGACGTCGTCAAGTCGCGTGCTGCCGAAGAGGGCGCCGTGGTGATCGTGGTTTCGGCCGAACTTGAGGCACAGATTGCCGAACTCGACGAGGAGGAACGGGACCTGTTCCTCGCGGAGCTCGGGTTGCCGACGTCGGGCCTGTCGCGGTTGATTACAGCCGCGTACCAGCTTCTCGGATTGATTACGTATTTCACGGTTGGACCGAAGGAGGCCCGGGCATGGACGATCCGACGCGGCACGCTTGCTCCGGGGGCCGCCGGCGTCATCCACACCGACTTCGAGCGAGGCTTCATTCGAGCGGAAACGATCAAGTACGACGACTACGTCACGTATCGGACGGAGGCAAAAGTGCGCGAGGCCGGTGCCATGCGCTCTGAAGGAAAGCAGTACGAAGTGCAGGACGGCGATATTCTACTCTTCCGGTTCAACGTCTAGTTGCTGCCGCCGCGGCGCTTGCGCGGTCAAAAAAGGTGTCCGAAGAACACGGTGATCGAGGGCGTGCCAAAGAATCGCTGCGGGCCTCGTACGTCGGCTTCGAGAAGCCTGATAGCGCTGGGGAAGTAGTCGAACGAGTAGGTGATGCGAAACCCCCTCGCGCCCTGGCTTCCGTATCGGATGTAGGCGCCCACGCCGATCGACCCCCCGAGCCCGAGCCTGGCGCTGCCGCGCGAAATTGCCGTCCCGCGACCCAGCCGCCGCTCCCCTTCACCTTCTTCGAACGACCCATCCCCATCACAGTCGGCGTTCGGCTCGAGTATCGCGTTTCCGTTGCAGTCGTCGAAATACGGGTACAGCCACCCGACAACCGGACCGGCTGTCGCCTGTACGAAGGGGCGAAAGTTGTCCTCGATCTGTTCCGCAAAAACCCTGCGTTGAAGGCCGGCGCGAATTGGAAGCACCAGAAAGTAGTTGGCCTTCCCGGGTATTGAGCGCTCACCCAGCCTGTTGAAGAAGGCGCTCTCTCGCTCATCCTTGATTGAACCGAAGCGCAACTCGCCGGTTAGGGCATAGCGTGTGTTAACGGAGTCGCGAACGTATCCCCCGATGCCGAAGCCCGAGTTGGTAAGGAAAAGCTCCATCCCGGATGCAATCGACTCGCCGGGAGCCTGCGCATTGACGCGAGGAGCCGACCAGAGACAGACCACGGCTGAGGCGACGATCGCCGCGAATCGAATTGTGGGCCGCGAATCTGCGTATCTTGTCCGGCCGCCCCGACTGACTCCCGGTATCTCGATGCTGCAGAATGCCATGCGGGCGATCCGAACAATAGAACAAATGAGAACTATCCCAAACTACCGAAGCAGGCCGTCTTCTCCGAAACCGTTTGTGTCAAGGTATTCCGTTCTGACCATCCTGGGCCTGCTCCTTTCGCTGGGGGCCTGCAACCCGTCTGACATGGGCAGCGGATCCATCACGATGCCGGAAGTGGAATTGCGTACAACGGCGGACTCGTTGGCGTACCGGGCCTACGAGGCCGCGGGCGGTCCCGAAATGTGGGCGGGAAGTCACATACCCTATGTCCGGTTCAATTTCACGGCCGGCGGCGCTCCCCGCCGGCACCTGTGGAACCGAAAGACCGGGCAGTATCGCCTCGAGTATGAGATCAAGCCAGACACTTCTGTTGTTGTTCTCTTCAACGCGAGGGATGCCAAGGGAACGGCTTACCTGAACGGCGCAGCGGCACAGGGCAGTCGAAACGAGTCACTTGTCAGTCGGGCCCATCGAGCGTTTGTCAACGACACCTACTGGCTGCTGATGCCCACGAAGCTTTTTGACGAGGGGGTTCAGCGGAGCCTCGTGCCCGATTCGTCGGACTCGGAGACCGGCGTCATCCGACTGACTTTCGAAGGTGTCGGCTATACCCCCGAAGACAATTACTGGCTGTGGATCAATCGCGACACCGGACTCATCGACCACTGGAATTACCTGCTGCAAGGTCGGAGCAAGATGTCGACAGCGAAGTGGATTGACTACAAGGAGTTTGACGCAGACGGCCTGTCGGGTCGGCTCTCGACGCGCAAGGTATCGCCCGACGGCTCGTTTGTTATCGATCTCTCCCCGCTGGAAATGCCGCTAAGCGTCGACGGCAAGCTGTTCACGTCGCCGGAGGGTTCGCTCTCCGAAAGTTGAGGATCGCCGCATGGACTATCGGTGGTTCATATCCCGCCGCTACCTGTTCAGCCCGCGCCGCTTCTCGGTGATTTCGGTGATTACCGGAATCTCAATCGTCGGTGTTGGAGTCGGCGTCACGGCGCTGATCGTCGTATTGTCCGTGATGAACGGCTTTTACGACTTCGTACAGGAGCTGCTGACGGCGTCCGACCCCGATGTGCGCATTGAGGCTTCCGCGGGTGCAATCGCGAACCCTGATTCCGTTCTGGGGGTCGTGCTTTCGCTTCCCCACGTGGAGAGTGCGACGCCGATGGTATCCGGCAAGGCTCTGATCCGGCGGGTTGACGATTCGGCCGAGGTCAACAAGGTTGTCATCGTTCACGGCGTGGACAGCAGCGGCGTCGCCGCTATTCGGCCCGAAGTGGTTGAGACGATCGCGGGAGATTTCGACTTGTCGCGCCGCGACGGGCGCTCGGGGGTGATCGTGGGGTTCGACCTGTCCGAGCGTATGGGCATGCTTCCAGGTGGCCTGCGGCGATCCGCCGCTCGGGTGCAGCTGCTTTCCGCACCGGCGATTGAGCGGACGCTGACGCAGCTTTGGCCGGCAGCCGAGCGAGTTTTTGAGGTTCGCGGTGTTTACGACCTGCGGAGGGTTACCGACGAGAGTGTGGTCTACGTTGGGCTGGCCGACGCGCAACAGCTCTTTCGCATGGGTTCGTCGGTCTCGTCTATCGAAATCTCCGCGCGTCGCCTGAAGGATTCGGCGGCCGTGAAGCGATCGGTTCAAGACGCACTGGGCACGGAGCGATTCAGGGTCAGTACCTGGTACGACCTGCAGCGGGCGCAGTACGATGCGATGAAAGTCGAGAAGTGGGCAGCGTCGATGATACTGGCCCTCATCATTGTGGTCGCGGCGTTCACGATCGTGGGTTCGCTTACGATGGTCGTGATCGAAAAGCGCCGCGATGTCGGCGTTCTGCAGGCAATGGGTGTTACAAGAAGGAATATCCGGCGGATCTTCCTGATTGAGGGGTTTCTACTGGGTTCGATTGGAACCGGTGTCGGCCTTTTGTTCGGCCTCGGCCTGGTCTGGCTGCAGGCGAGATTTGAACTCGTACCATTGGCGGGGGCGGACTCGTTTCTCATCAGCGCGTATCCGGTGGCTGTTCGGTTCGGAGACGTCGCGGCGGTCGTCGTTGTGGCACTTGCACTTGCGATGCTGGCGTCTGTTTATCCGGCATTTCGCGCTGCCTCCGTCGAGCCAGCCTCGGCAATTGCGTCGGACGGATAGTCCTGCCGGAGTGTTAACTTTTGGTATCGACGGGTTGTCGATGCGGCCCTGTGGCCATTTTCCTGTGGAGGTGAGAACTTGATACACAAACGATTCAACATCATCGGTATTCCAGAACGACCTCCGAAGCCGCGAACGATCGGTAAAACGATGATGCTTGATAAGGGGCTGTCGAGTCGGGAGGTGGAAGATGTCCTCGACGTGAGTTCGGACTTCGTCGACATCGTGAAGCTGGGTTGGGGTACGTCGGTGATCACGCCGCAGCTGGACAAGAAGCTCGAGATCTATCGCGCCCATGATATTCCGGTATACTTCGGCGGGACGCTGTTCGAGGCGTTCTATTTGCGGAATCAGCTTGATGTGTACAAGACCATTCTCGACCAGTTCGGAATCGATCACGTCGAGGTGTCCGACGGAAGCGTCGAACTCGATCAGGACGAAAAGCTGGCAATCATTCACGACTTCGCGACCGATTTCACCGTGTTGAGCGAGGTCGGGTCCAAGGATCAGGAGGAGATCATGCCGCCGTACAAATGGGTGCAGCTGATCAAGTCCGAGCTGGAGGCCGGAAGTTCGATGGTAATCTGTGAGGCACGGGAAAGCGGCACTGTCGGCATTTTCCGGCCGAACGGGGAGGTGCGATCGGGGCTTGTTGATGAAATCGTGGATCTTGTCGGAATGGAGCGCGTCCTTTTTGAGGCGCCGCGGAAGGCGCAACAGGTGTGGTTTCTGCAGAAATTTGGCTCAAATGTGAGTCTCGGAAACATTGCTCCGGAGGAGGTGCTGCCGCTGGAGACGCTCCGCCTGGGGCTGCGAGCGGACACGCTTTTCGACTTTTTTGAGGAGGGACAGGGGCGAAAGCGGGTGCCGAAGCCGTCGTCGACTTCGGAACATCATGGCGTTTAACGTCGTGGATCAAGGTAAATGGCCGCTTCCGGCAACGCCGTTTGCGAGCGTCTTTCCGGTCGGTTGACGCCGATCCGCGCCGAAAATTCTAGAAGGAGCGCGAAAAACCTGCCTCACGGTGTTTTGAAAACGATCGGGACACCGTATTTTAATTGTCTTGGCCGCTTCGCGGCCATTTTTGTCCAAGCTACCCCAGGATTCGAGCGGGTTCGTTCCACTTCGGAGGATTCCGAAGCCCGGTAGCGAGCAGCAGTTTCGAAAAATCCAGTAATCGGTATGTCACGCAAGGATCAGATCACCGGCAAGGGCCCGATGACCGGCAACCACGTCTCGCACGCCAACAACAAGGCGAAGCGTCGTTTTGAGGTCAACCTCCAGAAGAAGCGATTCTTCGTACCGGAGGAAGACCGTTGGGTCACGTTGCGTGTGTCCACGCAGACGATCAAGACGATCAACAAGAAGGGCATCAAGGCCGTTCTGGACGATGCACGTGCGCGCGGCATCAAACTGTAGCGGCATCAAATTCTAGTCGACTGAAATGGCAAAGGGAAAAGACACGCGGATACAGGTAATCCTCGAGTGCACCGAAGCGCCCGGCACTTCGCGCTACTCGACGAAGAAAAACCGCAGAAACACGCCGGACCGGCTTGAGCTGAAGAAGTACAATTCGAAGCTCCGCAAGCACACGGTCCATCGCGAGATCAAGTAAATCGGATCTCCGCGTCAATCAACGCAGCATCCGCAATCTGAAGTCAATCTGAAGTCAATCAGAAGTCATGGCAAAGAAACAGTCCTTTGGCGATAAGGTCCTCCGTCAGAAGGCGGAAGCCAAGAAGATGGTCAAGATCATCGCGGCCACGAAGAAGCAGAACGGCCACTACAGCTTTGAAAGCAAGATGGTGCAGCAGAGCGAAGTGGCGGACGAACTGAAGGCGGCCAAATCCTGAATTTCGTTCGGGGTGTAGCGCAGCCCGGTTAGCGCATCTGGTTTGGGACCAGAGGGTCGCAGGTTCGAATCCTGCCACCCCGACTACTACGATCTTTGCAGGTCGACTCCAGGCACTGTTGTCCGTTGTGGCAACAGTGCCTTTGTTTTTTGTCGATGCCGTTCTTGCGGCGAACCCCGGATCAGGCGTGTCTTGGTACCGTCAGCTTCCAGAAGACGTAGATGATCCCCACGAACAGTGCGAGTGCCAGCCATTCAGCCGCCGCGCCTGCCCATTCGTATCCGACGCTCCAGGGCGACCGACCACTGGACACCGCGTACCCGGCGGCTCCCGCGATCACCACGCCGATAAGCCCCTCGCCTCCGACCAGTCCCGAGCCAAGCAGGATGCCCCGGTCTCGACGCGCAATGGCGTCTTCCTCGTTCCTCGCGCGACGCTGAAGCAGCCACCGCAGCGATCCGCCGAGGAATACCGGTACCATGGTGGATACCGGCAGGTACACGCCTACGGCGAACGGCAGCGACGGAATGCGGAACAGCTCGGCGACGATAGCGAGCACGGCGCCGATGCCGACCAGCGTCCACGGCAGCGATTGCGACAGCACGCCGTCAATCACGAGCTTCATCAGCGTTGCCTGCGGAGCCGGAAGCTCCTCGCCCCCGAACCCGTACGCGTGCGCCAGAAGCAGTACCGTCAGGGCGACGAAGGCTGCGGATGTCAGGACCCCCGCAAGCTCACCCAACTGTTGTCGCCGTGGCGTCGCTCCAAGGAGGTAGCCCGTCTTCAAGTCCTGCGACGTGTCCCCTGCGATTGACGCTGCGATCGCGACGACGGCGCCGACGGTCAACGCCGCGACCTTGCCTGATGCATCCGTCCATCCCAGCAGTAGGAACACGGATGCCGTCCCTAATAGCGTCGCTATGGTCATGCCGCTTGTAGGGTTCGACGTAACGCCTACCAGCCCGACGATCCGCGAACTGACCGTCACGAAGAAAAAGGCAAAAATGACAACAAGAAGCGCCGCCAGCGTTCGGCCGATCGGCATTTCGATGGTGCTGAATGCCTGCGGGACGGCGGCCAGTACCGCGAAGATGGCAATCGCGCCAAGCCCAACCGTTCGAAGTGACAGATCGGCCTGGGTTCGGAGTACCGTGCCTGATTCGCCCTCGCCGATCCGCTCCCGAAGCTGCTTCGCGCCGATCCGAAAGCTTTCGATCATGGTCGGGATGCTCCTTACGAGCGTTATCAAGCCTCCCATCGCCACGGCGCCGGCGCCGATGTAACGCACGTAGCGCGTCCAGATAAGTCCCGGCGACATGTCCGCGATGGGAAGCGTCAATTCGGGGTACAGCGGCTCGACGCGCCCGCCGCCCCAATAGGCGATCACCGGGATGATTACGAGCCACGACAGAAGCCCGCCGCCCACCATGATGGCCGCTACCCGGGGTCCGAGAATGTATCCGACACCAAAAAGTGCGGCACTCACGTCGCTGCCGACCTGCGCCTTTCGAATAAACGGGATCTTCAGAACCAACTCGTCCGGCACAAGCTTCAGCCAGCCGGTGAGGCCTTTGGCCAGCGCCCCGATGCCGAGACCGAGAAACACGTTGCGTGCCTTCGCTCCGCCGGTTTCGCTGGCCTTCAGCACTTCGGCGCAGGCGGTACCCTCGGGGTAGGGAAGGTTCGGGTGCTCCTTCACGATGAGATACGATCGCAGCGGAATCATGAACAGCACGCCGAGCAATCCGCCGCTCATCGCCAGCAGGGTAATCTGAACGACGTTGGTGTCGAATCCCCAGAGAAACAGGGCCGGGAGGGTGAAAATTACCCCGGAAGCAACTGAGCTCGATGCAGACCCCACGGTCTGTGAGAGGTTGGCCTCCAGGATTGTACTCTTGACACCGACGGCACGGAGAGCCCGAAACAGCGCGACCGTCATTACCGCAACCGGGATTGACGTCGATATCGTCAGTCCCGCCCGCAGCCCCAGATAGGCATTTGCTGCCCCGAAGAGGATACCGAAGGCGATGCCGGCGGCGACGGACTTGACTGTTGCCTCGGCCGGAGACTCTGAAGCCGGGATGTACGGATCCGGGTAACCCTCTGCCATGTTTCTTCCGCCTTTTTCGTTCGAGCAGGATCCAAGATAGGCGGAGAAAACGTTACATCGCAGACAATTTGTTATCTTTCAGGTTCAGCGCGCCGCGCCAGTAGCTCAGTTGGATTAGAGCAACGGACTTCTAATCCGTAGGTCGCAGGTTCGAATCCTGCCTGGCGTACCCAGGATGCCTGCGAAACAGGAAGTCCGTATCCAGCCGAGCCGAAGGCCCGGTTGAACAACAGGTGACGTGGCCGAGTGGTTAGGCAAAGGTCTGCAAAACCTTGTACGGCGGTTCGATTCCGCCCGTCACCTCGCTTCCCCCTCGTGCGCGGCTACCTGCCGATCTTCTCGAGGTACACCTCTTCCTTGCGGACGAGTTCGCCGTCTTCGTCCTCGTAGGCATACAGCCTTCCGTCGCTCATCATCCAGACACTGTCCGAATCAAAGTGTTCGGTGTCTCCCAGTTCGAGCTGACCCTTTGAGTTGATTCGCCACTCGGTATCCTCGTCATCGGCGTCCTCATCGAGTGCCGTCGTGACGTGAAGCTGCCCGTCCTTCATGAACTCAAAGTGCAGGTCAATCTCGTCCATGATCCCGTCGACTGCTCCCATGACGATCCGTTCGAGGGCGTTGTCACCCTTCTTGTGTAGATCGATCACGAGTCGCCATTCGCCGATCAGATCCTTCTCGTACACGCGCGACTGTGCGAACGCACGAGTAGAGAAGAACGTCGTCGTAAGAACTGCGGCCGCAATCAGCAGTGCGAAGCGCAGCGAGGCTGTAGTTTTTCCGCGGGTCATGGGCGTACCTGTTGTTGATCCGAGTCGTTGATGCGAACTGTAGCAACGCACGTGGGTCGAACCGCACGTTGATTCAATTCTGACTATTACGGATCAGGGCGACCGCAGGTTACATCGCGTCTACCGGGCGCGTCTACCGGGCGCGTCTACCGGACGCGTCGAACGGATAAGTTTGACGGATACTCGGCCGTATGAAAGACTCGATGCGTAGCGGGTCTGAAGTCGTCTTCTGTTGCGTCGCTGATCTTCACGAAGGTCTGTGGATTCCGGTCGACCAGTGGGAACCACGAGCTCTGTACCTGCACCATGATCCGGTGCCCGGCCTTGAACGTGTGGAGAATATCCGGCATGCGGAAACCCACTTCCGTCACTTCGCCAGGTACAAGCGGCTCCGGCTCTTCAAAGCTGTTTCGGAATTTAGCTCGCATCACCTCGCCGCGGACGAGCATCTGGTATCCTGCCATCGGCACGTCCATGTATTTGTCTTCCGGCTTCTCCTGCTCGCTGGTTGAATCAGGATAAACGTCGATCAGCTTGACAACGAAGTCGGCGTCCGTCCCGGTTGTAGAGACGAACAGGTTCGCCCGAAGCGGCCCCGCGAGCGTCACATCCTCAGCCAGCACGTCCGATTCGAAAACGAGCACATCCGGTCGTGTGGCGGCAAATCGTTGATCTTCAACGATGTATTCGCGTGTCCGCTGGATCGTAACCTTCTGCGTGTACGGAACGGGATGTGCAGGGTCGGACACGTATTCGTCGAATCCCTCATCGGCGCCCGGCGTTGTCATCGAAACGCCTCCTCCCTGTCTGAGATACAGCGCGACCGGTTCTGTGTTCTCCGGCGGCCACGATGAGAACCGGTGCCATTCGTTCGAACCCGTCGCGAACGCGAGCACCTCGGGAAGATCGACGGTGCCCTTGTCCTTTAGATAGTAGTTGAAAAACGGAAGGTCGACGTTTTCCTGATAGTACAACGACGTCGTTGATTCGAATTGCACGTTGCCGAGCTCGTGACCATCCGCCCGGACCCATCCACCGTGAAACCACGGACCCAGCACCAGGGTGTTGTTGATGCCCGGATTGTATTCCTCGATTCGGGCGTAGACATTCGGCGCGCCGTAAGGATCCTCCGCATCAAAGAGTCCGCCGACGGTCATCACGTTGGTGTTGATGTTCTTGAGGTGCGGAAGGATGTTGCGACGCTGCCAGAAGGCGTCGTACGTGTCGTGCTGCATCAGCGAATCCCAGAACGCGATCTTGCCGTGAAAGTACTTCTCGTTTGCGTTCTTGAGCGGCCCCATATCGAGGTAGAATTGATAGGCGTCGTCCATGCCAAAGTCGAATCGCTCACCCCACGAGTCCGTCGGATTGGGACCCGGTCCCTCAAAGAACGTGAAGAACCCGAATGCGTCCTGCAGATAGAACGCGCCATTGTGGTGAAAGTCATCGCCGATGAACCAGTCGGCGATCGGCGCCTGTGGCGACGATGCCTTGATGGCCGGGTGCGTGTCGATGATAGATGCGGCCGCATAGAATCCGGGATATGAAATACCCCAGAGTCCGGCGCGGCCGTTGTTCGGCTTGACGTTCTGCAGGAGCCAGTCGACGGTGTCGTACGTGTCTGTGCTCTCATCGACCACCTTTTTCGAGCCGTGCTTGTCGTGATGCGGCGTCATGTTGAGAAACTGTCCCTCAGACATGAATCGGCCCCGGACATCCTGATAGACAAAGATGTAACCCTCTTTCGCGAAGCGTGGCGAGCCGGTTGGACCAATGAAGTTCATATAGTCCTCTCCGTACGGCATCACGCTGTAGGGCGTTCGTTTGATAAGGAAGGGATAGGACTTCGAATGGTCGCGGGGAACATACACGGTAGTGAAAAGCTTCACACCGTCACGCATCGGGATCTGATACTCGAACTTCTCGTAGTTCGAACGTACATCGAACCGATCCTGCGCGATGGCTTCGGGCAGCAACGCGAAAGTGAAGGCGATAAGCGCGGCGACGATCGGGCCGCGGTGCGTGGACAGCGTTCTCATGGTTCCGATTCTCGTTATCCTGATTTTTCACGGACGAACAAGTGTACAGATGCGCATCCTGTGTAGTGCGAGGATCGTACTAATTGAGCGTGAAATCGGCTTCCGGGTGGATTATCCGGAGCGGGTTTCGGCGGAAGCAGCCCGAAGAGCGATCCCGAAGAGCGATCCCGATGAAAAATCCTGATTGGCCAGCTGGTGAACCGTATGAGTAATGCCCCCCAACGTGTGAAACTCGAAATCTGTGTTGAGTCGCTTGCAGGTGCCCTCGCCGCGGAGGCCGGCGGTGCCGACCGCATCGAGCTGTGCTCCGCGCTGTCTGACGGCGGCTTGACGCCGAGCATCGGACTCCTTGAACGCGTCATGGCGGACTGTTCGCTTCCGGTTCGCGTGATGATACGCCCGCGCGGGGGTTCGTTTGTCTATTCGCAGCGGGAGACCGAGGTGATGCTGGCCGACATCGAACGAGTCGTGGAACTGGGAGCCGAAGGCATCGTGACCGGTTGCCTGAACGCAGACGGCACAGTCGACGAGACGTTGTCCGCCAGACTCGCCCAGGCCGCCTATCCGTTTTCATGTACGTTCCACAGGGCGATTGACGTTTCCCGCGATCCGCTTGAGGCGATCGACATTATTGCGGAACTTGGGTATGACCATATTTTGACGTCCGGCCAGGCCGTGTCCGCACCCGAAGGCACCGCCCTCATTGGCCGCATGGTGGCCCACGCAAACGGACGGATTGAGATCATGGCAGGAGCTGGTGTCCGTCCGGAGAATGCGGCGATGTTGGTCGGCCGGACGGGTGTCCGCTCGATCCACAGCTCGGCGTCGGTTTGGATTCCGGATCACGGATCGACGCCCGCAAGAGATCCGATGGGTCGTCGGGAAACATCGGTAGAACTGGTGCGGTCATTGCGCGAGGCGATCGGACGGCACGCATTGAATCAAATCGAACAACAATGACCTCACGGCACGCTTTGGCCACGATGACCGTCCTCGTCGGCTTCTTGATCATCATGGCTCCAGGGTGTGCACAGGAAGCACCCTACGACGTCGTGATCCGCAACGGATTGCTTGTTGACGGGAGCGGCTCGCCGGGTGTGCGCGGCGACATTGCGATCCGAGCAGACACAATCGCCGCAGTTGGCTCCTTCGCCGGCGGGGGTGCAACGGAAATCGATGCGGATGGCCTGGTCGTGGCTCCGGGGTTCATCAACATGTTGAGCTGGGCGACAACGTCACTGATCATCGATGGGCACTCCCAAAGTGACATCCGCCAGGGCGTCACGCTTGAAGTGTTCGGGGAGGGAGAATCCGAAGGTCCGCTGACCGAAGAAATGGCGGATGAGGCGTTGCGATCGCTCGTCGGCCGCGTTGAAGGTGAGGAGCGGGCCGCCGAATTGCTCGACGTTCCATACGGCCCGGGAACGAGGTTGTCACTTCCGTGGCGGACACTCGGTGAGTACCTCGGCTATCTCGAGGAAAAGGGCGTCTCGACCAATGTCGCGTCGTTTGTTGGTGCAACCACCGTTCGTGTTCACGAAGTGGGCTACGAGAACCGTGCGCCCGACGAAGCGGAGCTGACCCGGATGCAGGACCTGGTGCGCGATGCGATGCGCGAGGGCGCACTCGGCGTTGGCTCGTCGCTGATCTATGCACCCGCTTTCTACGCGGATACGGACGAGCTCGTCGCACTGGCAAGTGCTGCGGGCGAATACGGTGGGATGTACATCTCACACATGCGAAGCGAGGGAAACAATCTTCTCGCGGCGGTGGACGAGCTGATCGAAATCAGCAGACGAGCGGGAGTCCCCGCTGAGATCTACCACCTCAAGGCTGCCGGTAAGCAGAACTGGGACAAACTCGATGAAGTGATCGACCGGGTCGAATCGGCCCGCAATTCCGGGCAGCGAATCACGGCAGACATGTACCTCTATACCGCCGGCTCAACAGGCCTCGACGCCGCAATGCCGCCGTGGGTGCAGGAGGGTGGTTTCGGTGAGTGGCGAAGGCGACTCATGGACCCGGCCATCCGACGTCGCGTTGCGCGAGAGATCATGACGCCAACCGACGAATGGGAAAACCTCTTCCTTTCCGCCGGCCCCGAGGGTACGCTGCTCGTCGGTTTCCGGAACAAAGACCTGCGCGATCTTATCGGCAAAACGCTGGCGGAGGTTGCCGATAGCAGAGGTACCAGTCCGGCCGAGACCATAATGGATCTTGTTGTGGAGGACTCGAGTCGCGTGGACGTCGTGTACTTCCTCATGTCCGAGGAGAACGTCGCGCGTCAGGTTGCGCTTCCATGGATGAGCTTCGATTCGGATGCCGGGTCGATGGCACCGGAGGGATTGTTTCTACAGAGTAATCCCCATCCGCGGGCGTACGGGAATTTCGCCCGCCTCCTTGCGAAATACGTACGCGAAGAAAAGGTGGTACCCGTTGAAGAGGCGGTGAGGCGGCTGACAAGTTTTCCGGCAGAGAACCTCGGTCTGCGGAGACGCGGCCGGCTCCAGCCCGGCTACTATGCGGATGTAGTCGTGTTCGATCCCGACAGGATCCAGGATCATGCGACCTTTGAAGAGCCGCACCAATATTCGACGGGCGTGCAGCACGTGCTCGTAAACGGTGTGTCGGTTCTCTACGACGGCGAGCACACGGGTGCGAAACCCGGCCGATTCGTCCGCGGACCAGGCTGGACGGGCTGGTCGGATTGAAAGCCGATGTTGCGAAACTGAAACACGAAAGCGCCACCGTCCCATTATTGACAGCGAGGCAAGCTGCTAAACGACAAAACTCTTATACACACGCACAGGCAGACGCCTTCGTGGCCCGTCTCTTCGAGGCGGGCTTTTTTGTTTTCCCCGGGTTGAGCCGGGAGGCCTCGGGATCGCCGCGAACGTGAAGAACCCTTGAATCGTCGCGCCAATCGTTCGCCGACAACGGGTTGCGCCACATTGGGCTTAAGCAAAACGGGGCAGCCCCGATATTTGCTCTATTCCCCCAATCGGCCAATCCCATGGACGACAAGAAAAGACTCCTCCACACCTACATGAAACGGATCGAGGAGCTGCTCGAAGAATCGTACACGCTGAAGCGCACCCGCGAGAGCTGGCCGCGCCATGTCGAAATTCAGGCTGAGATCATGAATCTCTGCCGAAAGGCCGCAGACCTCCACGG
>JAGQWL010000230.1 GCA_020437385.1 Bacteroidota bacterium | reverse complement strand
GCTTCTCCTCAAGCAACTCTGGCTGGGCGACGTGTTCTCGTGGCAGCAACTCGTGATAGTCGCTTTCATCGCTGGCGGGGTGGGGCAACTTGGCGACATCTTCGAAAGCAAGTTGAAGCGAGCGGCCGATGTAAAGGATTCGGGAGCGATCTTGCCCGGCCATGGTGGAATGCTGGACCGTCTCGACGCAGTTATTGTGGTGTCGCCTCTTATCTACACGGCCTTCGTACTCATCCCACACGTCGTCGCCGGCTGAACGGAACGGAACGGCTTTGAACAGGCCGGGTATAAACCCCGTCAATAAATCCACGGTTTTATGGGAATTCTGGGGCAATCGCGCAGGGTCCGTCCGCGCCAGTTCGATTACGAACCACGCTACTACAATCCTTCTAAAGACCGCGGCGAAAATATTCGCCGACGGATTCAGATAAAGTCGAAGGCGAGCCGCGGTCGCAAGACGAGTGCAATGTATCTCGTGATGCTGTTCGTCATGGTTGTCTGGGCGTATCTCAAACTGAAGGGTATCTCCTGATCCAGAATTCGTTGCCCGTGTTGCACAGCGAAACGGAGGACCGCCTGGACCAGCTGATTCGGGTCTTGCCGGATGTCCTCGCTAACAAGATCGCCGCCGGTGAGGTTGTCGAACGTCCGGCCTCCGTCGTCAAGGAGTTGGTCGAAAACGCGATCGACGCGGGTGCATCGCGGATAGAGATTAATCTGACATCCTCCGGCAGCGACCTCATTCAGGTTATCGACGACGGGTGCGGGATGGGGCCGGCCGATGCGCTGCTTGCCTTCAGGCGTCACGCGACCTCAAAGATTCGTTCGGTGGAAGACCTGGAGCGCGTCAGGACCCTGGGCTTCCGCGGTGAGGCGGTGGCGTCGATTGCCGCAGTTTCCCGCACGACACTCCGTTCGAAGCGCCGAGGCGATACTGCTGGAATTGAGATCCAGGTGAATGGTGGCGAAGTTGCTTCGCAGGATCCTGTGGCTGCGGCCGACGGCACCATTATGACGGTGCGCAATCTCTTCTACAACGTGCCGGCCCGGCGGAAATTTCTCAAAGCTCCCGCGACAGAGTTGAGGCGCGTGATCGAGACGGTAGAGGCGCTAGCCTTGTCCCATCCCGATCTGTCCTTCGAGTTAGCGCACGATGGCCGCAAACTTGTCGACGTAGTCGCCGGCAGACCGGATAGCCAATCCGATCCATTGAAGGACCGAATCATGGAACTTCTCGGCCTTCGGGATGACAAGGATCTGATTTCCTTTTCTGAACGAAGCTCGTACCTGTCGGTCACCGGTATCGTTGGCAGACGTCCACTGAACAGACGAAGCCGGGGGCGACAGTATCTCTTCGTGAACGGTCGCAGCATTCGCAGTCGGTATCTCGAACACGCGGTCCGCAGTGCATGCGAACGCAATCTATCGGAAGGTGAATACCCGTTCTATGTATTGTTTCTGGATCTCGATCCAGAACACGTCGACGTCAACGTCCATCCGACAAAGGCGGAGGTGAAGTTCGACGACGAGAGGGGAGTCTACTCGGTCGTTCGAGCCGTCATCGCGCGGGCAACGTCGATGGCCGATGCTGCGCCGCTGGAGGATGATCTTGCGAATGCGCCGGTACCAAACTGGCGTTTCGAATCACCACAGGATCGCAACCCGTCGGCTGATTTGTCGATGCGAAAGGTCACTCAAAGTGCAGGCGAGTTGTCGGAGCTGCTCTACAGTGAGGAGCAAGAGACGAGCAGTACAGGCACTGCGGAGGCAGACTCCCTCTTCATCAATCGCGATCGGCAGAATCAACTCGAGATCTGGCAGGTCGACAACGCGGTGCTCGTTGTGCAACTTCGTCGTGGCCTGCTGCTGGTTGATCAGAACGCGGCCCACGAACGAGTACTTTACGAGCGCGCACTCGATTCCTTCGCCGGAGGTGGTGGGTTTTCACAGCAGTTGCTGTTTCCGCAGACAATCGAATTGTCGGCGTCCGAATATGCGCTGGTTGAATCCATCCTGCAGGATCTTCGAGCCCTTGGTTTTGATGCGGATCCTTTTGGTGACCGTACGCTGCTGCTGCGAGGCGTTCCAACGGGCGTAAAGGAGGGCGTGGCCGAGTCGCTCCTGAATGACATCATTGCGCAGTATCGGGAGTTCCATTCGGGTTCGGCCGACACACTCGAACTCCGCCGGGATGATCTCGCCCGAAGCCTCGCCCGGAAATCTGCCGTTCGGCGCGGCGAGGCAATGAACTCGACAGAAATGCGTGCCCTGGTCGACCAACTACTTACATGCGACAATCCGTGGCAGGGACCGGCGGGTGAGGTTGCGGCACGAGTCGTCAGTGCGGAGCAGCTTCTGGTACTGTTCAGATGAATGAGGACAGGCAGCCGTCAAGTCCATCAGATCTCGTACGAGATGTAGAGGCGACGCTGCAAAAAGCCGACCTCTCCGTACGTGACCGAACAGTCGTCGTGGGCGTCAGCGGCGGCGTCGACTCGATGGTGCTCGCCTCGGTGCTCCGAGAATTGCGTGCCCTGGTCCAGGTGGTCCATGTGAACTACGGACTGCGGGCCGAAGAGTCGGACGCTGACGAGCTTCTGGTTCGCAGCTTCTGTTCAACGCATGATTTTCCCCTGGCAGTGTTTTTCGCGGCCCCGAAAGATGATGCGAGGAAATGGAAGACATCGATTCAGGACGCCGCCCGTCGCGAGCGCTATCAGTTCTTTCGCGCGCATGCGGAGAATGCTGACTCGGATCTCGTTGCCGTTGCCCACAATCGTGACGATTCGGCCGAAACAATGCTGCTGCAGTTGGCCAGGGGCACCGGACTTCGCGGTGCCGCCGGCATGCGCGTGAACCGTTCGCTCAGCCGTGGGTCGGGGATACGGCTCATTCGGCCGCTGCTGGAGGTTTCGCGCGAGACGATTGTGTCTTTCGCAAATGAGCAAGCGATTCAGTGGCGGGAGGATCTATCCAACGCGAATCCGTCCTACGCGCGCGCTCGAATCCGGAGCATCGTTCGCCCGGCCTTTGAGAATGCTATGGGGGTGCAGGGCTGGTCGGGCCTCGCTCGTTCAGCCCGGCTACTATCCGAACTTATCGGCGATGATGCAAGTGATATCGCGCGTCTGGCGCTAGGTCAGGTGGCTCGGCCGCGTCGGCTTGACGTTGTGTTACTGAGACAGTTGTCTGTTGCTGAGTGCACCAATGTCCTGCTCGACTGCCTCTCTGCCTGGTTGCCCGCGGTGCCCCGATCCGAGGTTGTGGCGAACGAACTCCGACAACTGCTATTCTCCGCGCCGGGCTCGATGAAGGCGTTTGAAGGCGGAACTATCATCAACTGCCGGGATTGCCTGGAATTTCGTGACGCGGTCACGATCTCCATTGTGGAGCATCCAATTGACCTTGGCCATAGCTATACGTCTGCGGCCGGCGTACTGCGAGTCGACGAGTTGATGCACGCTCCGGTCGCGCTGAACCCCAATACGCCGAATGCAACTTTTGTCGACCTCGACAAGTGCGGGAAGATGCGCATTCGAGCGTGGCGTTTCGGCGAAGAAGTCACAGCCCTCGGACAGGCTGGTTCAAAGAAGGTCGCCCGGCTTATGACGGATGCAAAAGTTTCGCCATCGCTACGACAGTCGTGGCCCGTCGTTGCTTCTGAGGCCGACCACATCGTCTGGATTCCAGGCGTGCGGGCCGTTGATGGTTATCACGTTTCCGACACTACAGCACGAGTCGGAATGATGACGTGGTATCCGCATGAGTCGTAGTTTCTTTCGTTTCCAGCCGATGCTGACGTAAGTTCCTATTCCAACCCCCCAGCTCCAGCGAAGATGACTGTAAACGAGCAGGTAAACCGAACAACCGTCTGTAATGGAGAGCGATTTCGGCTCTACCTTGACGAATCGACGATCCGGGATCGCGTGGCCGAGCTGGGCCGGCAGATCTCCGCGGATTACGAGGGACTCAGGCCGGTACTCGTTGGAGTGCTGAACGGTGCCTTCATCTTTCTGGCCGATCTGATGCGCGAGATTAGTGGTGATTGTGAGGTAGATTTCATCAAGCTGTCCAGTTACGGCGAATCGAAAATCTCTAACGGCGTTGTCACCGAGTTAAAGGCCATTGATGCCAATCTCCAGGGTAAGCACGTCCTTATTATCGAAGACATTGTCGACACAGGTCTGTCGATGAAGTACCTGTGTGATCGAATCCAGGAGAACGGGCCGGCATCCGTGAAGGCGGTCACACTGCTACACAAGGCGGCCGCCACAAAGGTTGACGTTCCGCTTGACTATGTCGGGTTTGAAATCGACAACCTTTTCGTGATCGGATACGGACTGGATTACAGTCAGCTCGGGCGAAACCTCAAGGACATCTACATTCTCGACGAAGACCAATGACGGATCGTCAGTCGAAGCCACTCTATTATCCAGATTACCTTCGGCTGGATAGTCTTCTGGCATGCCAGCAGATGGAGAGTGCACGCATGGGTTCGCCCGCCCACGATGAGATGCTCTTCATCGTCGTGCACCAGGCGTACGAACTGTGGTTCAAGCAGATTCTGTGGGAGCTGGATTCCGTTCGCGAAACGCTGTCGACGCCGGTGGTTGAAGAGCGGGAGTTGGGAAAGACTCTCAAGAACCTGGAGCGTGTCGTCGCGATCCAGCGGGTACTCATCCAGCAGATCGACGTGCTGGAGACGATGACGCCACTCGACTTTCTGGACTTTCGGGATTACCTGATACCTGCCTCCGGTTTCCAGAGCGTTCAGTTTCGGATGATCGAAAATCGGCTCGGATTGCGGCCTGAGGATCGGCTCACTTTCGGCCGTGCCAAGTACTCGAACCGACTCGAAGAATCCGATCGCGCCCTCGTCGAGTCGATCGAGAACGAACCGTCGATCTTCGATCTCGTCGACAACTGGTTGTCGCGGACGCCGTTCATTTCATTCGGAGGATTCGACTTCTGGTCTGCCTATTCGACGGCGGTCCGGTCAATGCTGGAGCACGATCGCAAGGCGATCGTGGAGAATCCCACGCTGAGTGCTGATCACAAACAGAGACAAGTGGATGGGCTGGAGCAGACAAAAGCCCAGTTCGAGGCGATCACCGACGCTTCGAAATATGAGGCGTTGAGGTCGGACGGTGGCTTCCGGCTCGGCCACGACAGCTTCAAGGCAGCGCTCCTGATCAGCCTCTACCGCGATGAGCCGATCCTGCACATCCCGTTCCGGCTGCTTTCATTGCTGATCGATATCGATGAGAACTTTTCAACGTGGCGCTACCGTCACGCATTAATGGTCCTTCGGATGCTGGGTTCGAAGATCGGAACGGGGGGATCCTCCGGCCAGGACTACCTGCATGAGGTCGCCCACCACAACAAGGTGTTCAAGGACCTGAACCGCGTCTCTACGTTTCTGATTCCGCGTGGCCGCCTGCCGGAGCTGCCGGAAGATGTCGTCAGGTCGATGGGCTTTCGTCTTTCCACGTGATTGGAGCACCAACCGCCTGCCCGATCGCTTCGGCCAGTCGCCGAACATCGTCAAAGGAGGTATAGAGCGGCGCAGGCGCTACCCGGATAGCGTCGGGCTCCCGCCAATCTGCTACGACCCCGACCTCCGTCAACGCGTCGAAGGCGTCGCGGGCACTGGAAAGGATGCGGAGAGAAAGCTGTGCGCCGCGTTGCTCGGGGTCCGAGGGCGTGATCAGATCCACTCTGTGACTGAGGTACGTCGCAATGATTGCCTCGAGGTAGGCGGTTAGGGCCATGCTCTTTCTGCGGACCCGGTGCATGTCTGCCTCCTTGAAGATTTTCATCGATGCCCTCAAGGGTGCCGAAGAGAGCACCGGCGAGTTGCTCAACTGCCACGCCTTCGCTCCGTCTGCCGGCTCGAACCAATCCGGCATCTTGAATCGCGTGCCGATGTCATGGCCCCACCAGCCGTCGAAACGCGGCATCGCTTCGTCGTTGAAGTGCCGCCGGTTCACGAATGCCGCGCCCGGACTGGCGGGCCCGCCGTTCAGGTATTTATACGTACACCAGACAGCGAAATCGGGGTCGGCCGCATTCAGATTGACAGGCACGTTGCCGACGGCATGAGCCAGGTCGAATCCGACGAGACAGTCCACTTCTCTCGCGGCACGGACTACGGGCGAGAGCGCGTAGCGCTGCCCCGTGTAGTAGTTGACGCCACTCATGAGGACCAGGCAAGCCTGACCGCCATGGGACAGGATTGTCTCGATGACGTATTCAGGCTTTACCGTGTCCTCACCACCCGTGGCCTTGATCTCGACGATTGCCTCTCGCGGGTCGTAGCCATGGAACCTGGCGTGCGACGCGATCGCATACCGGTCCGACGGAAAAGCGTGCTCGTCAATAAGAATCTTGAAGCGATCATTTCGTGGACGATAAAATGAGACCAGCATCAGATGCAGATTCACGGTCAACGTATTCATCAGGACGACCTCGTTGGCGGAAGCACCTACGAGTGACGCCAGGTCCGCAGACAAGTCATCGGCATATGAAACCCACGGCTTGGTTCCCGAGAAGTATCCCTTGACACCTAGGTGACCCCATTCGTCGAGCACGCGACCGACCTCGACGGAAGCATCAGCAGGCTGTGCGCCGAGAGAATGGCCCGCGAAGTACAACGCGGGAAGCCCGTCAGGACCGGTTGGAAGGTTGAAGCGCGCTTTGAGGTGCGCAAGCGGATCGACGGCATCCGCTGCGACCGCGAAGCCGCGGGTCGGGGACATTTCGGGATAGTCAGACACGTTTTGCGATTCGGTCAGTTGCGTTCAATTCTCGGCATGCAAACGTATGGCTTTTCTTCGAACTCAGAGAGTGCGGAAACGGACGGGGAGTCCGCAATCTCTGACAACTCCCGTACGCGCCCCGTCCGCGACAGAACGCGAATCGACTGGTGTTGCGTTCGGTAGGCGCTATGCTGGGACAGCCCGCTGGTCAGGTAGTATGGGACCAGTTCGCGCGACTCGGCGGCCGTCAACGAGAGCTCACGTCCAAGCCAGTCTGCAACCGCGCCTGACATCGCTGACAGTTCCAGTTCGGTGGCAGGGGCATCCAGAAACGTCACGCGAAGAAAGTCGCGATTCAGAAATCGTCGGCTCAAATCCGCGAGAACGGGATCGGTGGAACGCGACCAACGCTTGATACTGTAGAGGACATCGGTGTCGTCGAGGCGGCTGTAATTGTCGACCTGTTCGGCCGTCAGAGAGCCATCGTTACCTCCGCCCGATGAAAGAAAGAACTCGAGCACGTTGGACATACCCGATGCGTCGGAACGCGAGTCCGCAATCAGCCGTCGGGCTCGGGCGAGAATTGATCGAAGGAGCTGGTCTCCGGCAATGACAGTCTTGTGAAGATACACCTGCCAGTACATGAGGCGCCTGGAGATGAGGAAACTCTCGACCGCATAAATTCCTTTTTCCTCGACAACCAGCTCCTCGTTCGGTCCGTGCACCCGTAGGCTTTGTATGATTCGCGGAACGCCGATCTTGCCCTCAGCGACTCCCGTGTAAAAGGAATCCCTCCGGAGATAATCGAGGCGATCCATGTCCAGCTGGCTCGAAATGAGTCTGTGGAAGAAGGGGCGCTCATAGGTGTCGTCGAACATCTTCAACGTCAGATCGAGCGGCATCTCAAAGCGATCACGAAGGCGAACGATCAGGCTGCGACTCATCGCCTCGTGCTGAAGTCCCGAGATAAGGGCGTGCTCGAGCGTATGAGAGTAGGGACCGTGGCCGATATCATGGAGGAGGGCCGCGGCCAGGGCCGCTTCGTACTCGTTCGCGTCGATGGGTGTACCCTTTTCGCGCAGGGAATCCAGTGCATCGCGCATCAGCGCCATGGCACCCAGTGCGTGACCGAATCTGGAATGCTCGGCGCCAGGGTACACATAGTGACCAACCCCGAGTTGCCGAATTCGCCGCAGTCGCTGGACTTCATCCGTCTGAATAAGCTCCAGAAGCCGCGGCCTCGGAACGGCGATAAATCCGTGAACCGGATCCGTGATGATCTTATCCTGCTGCTTACTCATTCTGCGCTCCCAGGTGCTCGAGCTGATAGAAGGCAGCGATTTGTGCCAGGTCCGACGCCGGATCGGCACCGGGCAGAAGCGGAGCGCCGAACTGAACGGTTCGGTCCTTCAAACTCAGTAGACAAGGTACGATCGGGATGCCTGACTGTGCGGCAATATGATAGAACCCCGTTCGCCATCGTGAGGCTCCCTTTCGCGTTCCCTCGGGCGCGATCGCCAACACAATCTCTTCCCGAGCCCGTATCCGCGCCGCGACCCTGGGAACAAGCCCCTCCGTCTTTTTCCTGTTGACCGGAATACCGCCGAGCCGGCGCATCAGCGTGCCGAGTGGCCACCGGAACAATGTATGTTTTCCGATGAAGGCTGGACGGATGTCAAGTGCAAGTGCAACACCCACGCCCACGATAAAGTCCCAGTTTGATGTGTGCGGAGCGATCACGACGACACTTCGCTTCACGTCAGGGTAGGGTGTTTCAATCACCCATCCGAAACGCGCGAGCATCAATCTTGCAAAGTGCGTCAGCCGCCGGTGACCCCACTTCGGATATCCCGGACCGATGTCAGGTATTCGCGTGTCCTTGGGATCGACCGGATTAACCATGTGGAAGAGATGCGTCGAGGCAAACGAGATCGTCTAGAATCCGGATCGCGAGAGTCGCTCAGCAACAGACGCGAAAAATGCTGTCTGCTCGAATGATGAGGATCCTGGAAAGGTGAAACCGACCTGTTGGGCGTGATCCGCCTGGATATCACCCAGGTATTCGCCCCACCGCGAGCTTTGAACCGACACCATTCCGTCGTTTGGTCCCTCTCTTTCGTAAAGGTAACCGTTGAATATCCGGAGGAACGGATTTACGGCCCAATCTGTACCCCGACCGGCCATTCCTCCATACGACCAATACTTGACATCGGGATGATCCGGCGTCGCCGGATTGAAGGTGTTCACGATGTTGTCCGGGGTCAGTTCGATAACGGCCTGCTTGAAGTCCGCGTCGCTTCCTGGTGCGATCTGAGTCCCGATCCAGTTCGCGAAATCTGTGATTAGCTTGCGAACACGGTCCGGCTGCTCGAGAATGAAGTTGGCGGGTGCGCTTCCGCGGTGGGGCGTCGCGATGGTGGTCAGCGATGCGACGCGAGAGTGCAGGCCCATGCTGGCAATCAGATGCCGCGCGTCGAGTCCGCCCATGGAATGTGCGACGAGATTGACCTTGTCGGCGCCGGTTTCTTCGAATACGTGTGAGAGACGATCGAGCCAGATAGCGCATCGAGACTCAACAGTGTTATATGGAGAGACGTTTGGTGCATAGGACCAGACCCCCCGTGTCCTCAGGAATGCGGCAGCGTCACGCAGGTGTCCACCGCGCCGGATTCCAGCGACAGCGCCGAGACCATGCATCATGACTACCGGATACCGCACGCGAATGATTGGCGGCAGCGGGAAGCTGTCGAAAGCCTTGAAGGGTTTGAGCGATGAATCAGAGCGAGCCACAGACACCTAGAGGCTGATTGATTGAAGTCGGAGTAAGACATCGAGTACCGCCGACGCGGCGAACGGCACGAAGATATTGTCATTCAGCGGAGTCGGAATGGCCTCAAGCACTGCCGAAACCAGGACCACGCCTACTGCCGGCCAGACGGGCAGGCCCGGAATGAAGGCGCAGACCAGAAGACCGGCGGCAATGAACGCCGACGACCCCTCCATGGTTGCCTTCGCGCCAAGCCGGTGGCGGCCAAAGCGTCGCCCGACGAGCGCCGCGGCCGCATCGCTAACGACAAACAGCGCAATCGACGCTGCGGCAACCCGCGGAGCGAAAAGAAATACTGTCAGCACCGCCGCAATCAAGATCGACGTGGCGCCATTGAGCACGGGCCCCGTCGATTCCGGCTGTTCGGAGGGTCGGATCATCCAGCCGAAGAACCGGTCAATAAAATGCGCAAATGGCGGGTATTTCCAACGCAGCACATCACCAGAAATCGCACCGACCGCTAGTGGAACGAGGATCCGCAAAGAGGTGTCGCCGCCCCAATGCCAGACGGCAAGCGGTACGACGAGCACGACCAGGTGCAATGCCTTTCTTGCGAACTCTCCCTTCAGCGGGATGTCGCTTCGAGATCCGCGAACCGGTACCCCCATGCGAACACGTTCCTTTGCCTTTCCGTT
>JAGQWL010000229.1 GCA_020437385.1 Bacteroidota bacterium | reverse complement strand
ACCATAGTGGTCTGAGCCGACGGCCGTTTCACCCAGCTCTGCCGCAATTGTCGCCGTAAGCGCGCGAACAGAGTCGAATACACTATGAGGAATGTTAACAGCATGGCCGCTCGCAAGCAGCACGGCCATTGTTTCGCCGAATCCCCGACCGACGCCCAGGAGAATGGCCGAGACAAGTCCGTTCCGAGCCGCGGGAAGGACGACCTTGAAAATCATTTGCCATCGCGTTGCGCCCATAGCCTCGGCAGCCTGACGATAGGAATCAGGAACAGCCTTCAAGGCATCCTCGGCGATGGTTGTCATGATCGGGGCTGCCATCAGGCCCAGTATCACTCCGGCGTTGAGAACATTGAGTCCAACCGGCACATCGAACAGCTTGATGATCACGCCATTCATGATGCTGAGTCCGATGAAGCCCCAAACCACGCTCGGGATGGCTGCGAGCAATTCAACAAGGACTTTGAGTACCTCACGCGTCCTGCCCGTGGCAAATTCGGCAATGTAGATTGCTGAACCGATAGAGAACGGGATCGCGACGATCATCGCGACGCCCGTTACGCTCGCTGTTCCGACCATCAGGGCCAGCGCGCCGTACGTCGGGTTTGTCGTTGATGTCGGATTCCAGCGGATCGACGTAAAGAACTCAACGAAATCGAAACGTCCGAAAACAAAATGGAGACCTTCGCGCGTCACGAACACGAAGATTCCGACAATGAACACAATGGCCGACAAGCCGCCTATTGTGACGATCGCGCCAATCAACTTGTCGACGAACCACGCACGATCGCGTCGATCAATCCGGGAGATGTCATGGCTGGGGCGAACCCCGCCGACCCTGGTACTCAACTGGCACGACCTCCCCTCAGCGTCTGCATCAGCTCTTCAATTCGCGCACTGAGCTCACGATGAATCTCGATGTATCGCTCACTTTTTTCGGCGGGGCTCATGTCGGCCGTAGGACGTTCCGGGAGCGACCACGTCAGTGCGACCGCATGGAACGGGCGGCGCGGAAGGTAGTCCTCGACGGAGCCCTCGAGGCTGACGATGGCGTGGTAGCGGTCCAGCTCGTCAACATCGGTCGATACTGCGTTCGGCGCGTACCGATCCATGTTGTGCCCACGATCGGTCATGAAAGTCACGAATTCAGAATCGCGGTGTTCACCGGGGCTTAGCCCCGCCGTTTCGAAGGAGCCATTTTCCGGAAACGCCTTGCGACCGATGGCGCACGCCATGGGGCCAAACAACGTGTTCGACCGATCCACAAAAAGAATCTTCGCGGGTTTGCGTTTCTTCGTTTCGCCCGTCAGGATGAAGACAACGTCCTCGCAGAGATTTTTTGCCTGATCGGAGACTCTCTCGAGCATGTTGATGACCGAGAGCTTGGAGAACAGGTCCCGTACGCGAGACTGCCCCTGCTGTCCTTCGAGACACAACGTATCGAACGCTTCGGCGAAGTTGGAATCCACCCCGGCAGCCAGCTTCATCGTCTTTCTCGCCAGCGATTCGTCACGCTGGTCGAATGCCGTGACCGCATCCCGAAACATCACCAGGGCACTTGTACCAAGCGTGTTGATCTTGCCCAGTAGCGGCTCCTCGATGGGGTGCTCGAGCACGACCACTTCGCGACAGATCGTCACGGCGTAGTCACCGATTCGCTCGAGGCCGATATTCATTCTCAGGACTGACGAGATGAACCGCAGGTGGCCCGCACTCGGCAGATGTTTGGCAATGAAGCGGTGGCAAAGGCGGTCGATCTCATCCGCTTTGCGGTTGATCGGGTGATCGGCAAGAACAGTAGCGTACGCCAGATCTCGATCCATGCTGTTGAGCGCCTGGATCGCCGAGCGGACGCCGTGTTCCACGGCGTCCGCAATTTCGACCACTGTCGTTCGAATCTCGGCCAGATCGTGCTCCAGCCTTTCTTCAAAGTGACTCATTCGGAATTGCCGTCTTTATCAGTTTCCGCAAGATACGGGTCGCGCCGGTGCGTAACCCTTCTCCTGAATGAGGCATTGACCGGCATCGCTCAAAATCCAATCCATGTACTGCTTGACCTCTCCTTGTGGAGTGTTTTCAGTGTACATGAAGAGCGGACGAGCAATCGGGTACGTGCCGTCGACGGCAGTCTCAGTGGAAGGCGCCACACATTCACCGCCGTCCTTGCTGACACAGGGCATGTGCACCTCTTCAGTGGCGTAAGCGAGTCCGGAATATCCGATTGCGCACGCCGTGTTCGCCACGAGGTCTACGACATCCTTGGAGCCGTGCATGTCGCGTGAGCCGAGTCGGAAGTCGTTGCCCTCACCAAGCACGTCTTCCTGGAAATAGGCGTACGTGCCCGAATTGTTCTGGCGGCTGACGCGCACGATTTCCTGGTCCTTACAGCCCGGAACCGTGATCCCGAGGTCGGTCCACTTTTCGGCACTTCCACTTTCGCCGTAGATGTCGCGCAGCTGGGCGATTGTGATTTCCGTGATCGGATTTGCCGGATTCAGGAAGATTGCCAACGCATCGTAGCCAACGATGAATTCAACTGGATTATGGCCATGCTCCTTAGCGAGTTCGATTTCCTCGGGTTTCATCTGCCGGCTGGCGTTAGCAATGTCGACAGTCCCATTGATGAGCGCTGCGATTCCGGTCCCGGAACCTCCGCCGGTGACAGCGACGGCTGTGTTAGGATTAACTTCGCGGTAGGCTTCGGCCCATGCCTGAGCGACGTTTACGAGTGTGTCAGAACCCTTGTTCTGAATGACTGTTCGGGATTCGTTTCCGCCCCTGGCGCACCCGGTCACGAGTGTCAGGGTAAGGGCGAGTGCAATTCGAGAGTGAGTTCTCATCTTCTGACCAGTTGTTACTTTCTTGAAATGAGGAGCTAGAAATCGGCGTGTACGGTTACACGTCCCGCGATAAAGTATTTGTCGTCTGCCTCGTCCTTTGTGAGGTAGACGTTCGGGATAACGTGCACATGGCTGTCGGGCGTAACGCCCACTCCGACAATGAAGTAGTTTGACTGACTGCCATTCATTTTTGTGAAGTCGAAGCGTCCGACGAGCTCCGTCCGCTCCGAGATGTCTCCGCGCAGAAACATCGAGACGCCGGATCCTTTCATGTCTGGCTGCGCGGTTTCATAAGTCGTATTGCTGATGAACCCCTCGACGCCTGCCGTAATGTGCTCGTGCGAGACCCCAGCAAACACATTTGCGTTCAGGACGCCGTCGCGGTCATCCGAATAAGTCGCGTAGTCAGAGCCAATCGTTGCGGCGAACGTGTCGTTCGGGTACAACTCAATCTGGGCGTAGACGCGCTTGTTCTTGTCGCTTTCGGCTTTCACGCCGCTGTTGTTCGCGACCATCACCCCGTACCGCACCTTCTCGCCGGAAAGCGGTCCGCGAGCGGCAATACCCATATCACGGGACGATACGATTCCGTTAAGATCGAGGATCGTTTTCTCAAGACTTCGGTAACCCCAGAACTTTTCCGACACGTTGAATGAAGGCGGCGAACTCACTCCAAAATCGAGCGTGTGGCCCTCTCCAGCGAAGTTCTTCCATCGGACGTAGAGATCCTTCACGTAAGGAGCGGGATTCCCCTGCGACGTTGTTGAACGATCACTGGCTTCCAGTCGGAATCTGGCTGCAAACCGCTCACTCAACGCGGCATCTGTCGTAAAATACAGACGGCGATAACCGAAACCGTTTTCCCCAACCTCCTCGGTGTCCGGGGATTCGATGACGTAGGAGTAGTCTGTATAGACGAGGCCGCTAAACTTGATTGCTTGCGCGATCGACGCTGTTGGTGCAACTGATGATGCCACTAGAAGTAGTAGAAAGACACGCATCTTGGCTACGAAAGGTATGTCTGAGAGTGCACGGTGACGTGAACGGACCGTTATTGGAGTGTTAAGTTTATGTTTACAGTGTTATTGCTTGATGAATCCTGTGTTACCAAAATGTTACCAATTTCAAACGTCCTGGCAGGCGCTACTTGGCAAACGTGTCGATTCGGCCGATATTCGCCGGCAGGACATTGTAGCATGGATGCGCAGCAGGTCCGTCAACGGTTTAGCCGCTAATCCCTTATCGTTATGCACGACGATGTAGCCAACGAATCCCGTTTTCAGGAGCGGATTGACTCGGGTGAGAAGATTGAGCCGCGCGACTGGATGCCTGAACGTTTTAGGCATCAGTTGATACGGATGATCAGCCAGCATGCCCATTCGGAAATCGTTGGAATGCTGCCTGAGGGAAACTGGATCACACGCGCGCCGAGCTTGAGGCGCAAAATGGCCTTGCTGGCGAAGGTCCAGGATGAGGCGGGCCACGGCCTGTACCTCTACAGTGCGGCCGAGACGCTCGGTGTCAGTCGAGAAGACCTGATCGATCAGCTGCTTGATGGCTCGGCCAAGTACTCGAGCATCTTCAACTACCCGACATTGACGTGGGCGGACGTCGGCGTGATCGGTTGGCTCGTTGATGGTGCCGCCATTGTGAATCAGACAATGCTGGCGAAGTCATCTTACGGGCCGTACGCGCGGGCGAATCTCCGGATCTGCAAGGAAGAGAACTTCCACAAGAAACAGGGTTTCGAGATCGTGGCGACGTTGGCCGCGGGCACGACCGAACAGCGAAGCATGGTTCAGGATGCCGTGGATCGTTGGTGGTGGCCGTCGCTGATGATGTTCGGTCCACACGACAACGATTCGCCGAACACGGCAGAGCTCATGCGCTGGGGCGTCAAGCGGCGAAGTAATGATGATCTGCGGCAACACTTCGTCAATATCACGATCCCGCAGGCCAAGGCTGTCGGCATCACAATTCCCGATCCGGAACTCCGATACAACGAAGAGTCCGGTGACTGGGAATTCGGCGCCATTGACTGGGACGAATTCTATCGCGTTATCAAGGGGAATGGTCCGTGCAATGCTGAGCGCATGAAGGCTCGCCGAAGCGCTCACGATGACGGCCGCTGGGTGCGCGAGGCCGCTGCCGCCTACGCGTCCCGTGACACAGTTGCCGCGGAGGAGTGATTCATATGAAGACACCTGACACGCCGCTCTGGGAAGTATTCTTGCAGAACAAGCAGGGAGCGCCGCACGAACACGCCGGCAGCGTTCACGCGAGTGACGCCGAAATGGCCCTCCAGAATGCGCGTGACGTGTTCACACGGCGAGGACATCCGGTCAGTATCTGGGTTGTCCCGGCGATTCAAGTGCATGCATCGAATCCGGACGACGCACATTCACTTTTTGATCCGGCCGACGACAAGTTGTATCGGCATCCCAGCTTCTATTCGGTACCAAGAGGAGTTCGTGACGTTTGATTCTGGGAGGGCTTATTTGCCCGAACTGCATCACCCGATTCGATTGCTGCTCGCTAGTTCACCTTTCCGATGACCGACCTCGCACTCACCAACTTCCTGATCCGGACCGGGGATGACTGTTTGATTGTTGGCCACCGGCTTTCGGAATGGTGCGGTCACGCTCCCATTCTGGAAGAGGATGTTGCGCTTGCAAATATCGCCCTCGACTGCATCGGAACCGCCAACGCACTTTACACGCGTGCCTGCGATCTGGGCGGAGGCCGTCGTACTCCGGACGAGCTGGCATTCCTGCGTTCCGTAACGGAGTTCAGGAATGCCTTGATTGTTGAACTGCCACGTGGGGATTTCGCGCGCACGATCGTGCGGCAATACCTTTTTGCCGAGTATGAATTGTTGCTATTCGAAGCGCTCAGCAGTTGTCCCGACCCCGAGGTTGCCGGAATTGCCGGCCGTACAATCAACGAGAGGAAGTATCACGTCCGGCATTGCAGGGAATGGGTCGCGCGTCTCGGTCTCGGAACTGAGGAAAGTCGCAGTCGTGCCCAGGCGGCAGTGGACGAACTCTGGCCATATACGGCTGAGCTGTTTCAAAAGGACAAACTGCTTGAAGAACTTGTTGCGAGCGGCGTTCTTCCGGGTCTCGATGGCACGAGTGCCGAGTGGACTGATGTCGTCTCCCGATCTCTGTCAGACGCGTCGCTAGTAGTTCCGGCGGACGTATTCCAACATGTGGGTGGACGCGAAGGTCGTCACACGGAACACCTTGGTCACTTACTCGATGAGATGCAGATCGTCGCGCGATCCCATCCAGACGGAAAATGGTAATGCAGAGCACGCAGAAAACCGTAAGGGGAATACCGGATGTGCTCACGACGCTCGGCGAAGTACTGGACCCGGAGATTCCGGTGCTCGACATCGTTGCGATGGGCATCGTGACATCCGTTGAGGTGGAGCCGGACGCGACCGTTGTGACGATCGCGCCGACCTATTCCGGGTGTCCAGCCATGCGGATGATCGAGAACGACATTATCGAGGTGCTAACGAGGAAGGGCTTCCCGCATCCACAGGTCAAGATTTCGTTCGCTCGTGTCTGGTCAACCGACGACATGACGGAGGAAGGGCGAGCGAAGCTCCGAGATTATGGCATTGCTCCACCCGCTCCGAGACCGGGCGAACCCGGGGATCCGGCAGACGTGAACAGGACTGCGGCGTGTCCGTATTGTGGTTCCTCAGAGACGATGCTCAAGAGCTTTTTCGGATCGACCGCGTGCAAGTCGTTGCACTACTGCAACGACTGTCTCCAGCCGTTCGAAGCATTCAAGTGCATCTGAGCTACTTGATTCGATAGCCTTTCTCTTCATTGTTGAAGATCCAGGCGACCACGGCCCCGATCTCGATGGTTTCAGTCAGGTAGGTCTCTCTTGAGATCGACGCGGTCCCTTCAGTATGGAGCATGTGTCGCGAGGCTTTCATTTCTTCAAAGCGTTTCTGCCATACGCGCATATTGGGTTCTCGGAGGTCGACCCAGCCCTTGTGAGCCCACTGGTCCACGTCGCCCAATGAAACTCCAACCGAGTCGTAAATGCTCTCCGGGATGTTTATTTGCGGACCTCGAAGAAGCGATTTCCCGTCGGGAGACAATATCGGAACGCCGATTGAGACGATGGACGAACGAAGCTCGTCGTCTTGATTGACGTGGCTCAGCAATGCCTTACCGATCTCCGACGGACTGGCGTCGATAACATTCTGCAGCGTTCCGAAGGTCAGTTTCAATAGATACGATTCGAAAAGCAGCTTCGAGAGTTCGGGCGGGCCGAGCTGTCCAACCGCAACTGAATGGCTATTCGTTTCGTGCTCGATTCTGGCGAGCTTCTCAAGTGCCGTGTGACGCAGCACGCCTGCACGATAGCTCGGTGAAATGACGTTCGAATCAACACCTGCAATTACGTCGAGGCCGGTGTTGCTTCCCTTAATTTCCAGGACGACATGCTGTGCGATTTCTTCTGGTGTCACGAACTCCATTTGATCGAGGTACGTGATTGTCTCGAACTCGCCGCGCGCAAAAAAACCGTTCTCGCCCGTATCGACGCCTGCCATGGCAAGGTCGCCAAGACTGTCGTACGAGTCGGGTCTTGATCGGAGCTCCAAACGATCTGAAAGCGGCTCAACGCGCGAGTCAAATCTCGTTTGCGGCTTCCCGCCCCTTCGAACCACCTGATGATTTACCCGTCTGTATCCGATCATGGCGGCCGGTTTGAGTTCCTTAACCAGCGGTCCATCGGGCGTTCGTGCCATCAGGAACAGAAGCCCGGTATGCGCGAAGGCCATGGCCGTCTTGGCCATCAATTGCACGCTCGGCTTGTCCTCCGAATGTGTGTATGGAATGTTCAAACCCATTCCGCCAGTGCCGGTCGTCCCCACCTTCAGATACAGTCGTGTTTCGGCCTTTCGCAGCGCCATATGGAGCAACATGATGTGTCGAATCAGTTGGACCGTCGACTGCGAAATCAACAACGTTTCGACCAACCCGCCGAGACCGTCTGACGAGGCAATGTCGTAGCGCCCTTCGCCGAGCTCCGCCAGCTTGTCTTGCGTCTTCCGGCTGAGACTGAATACATCCTGGTAGCTGATTCCGGTTGCAGTATTTATGCAATCGATCAGGACGTCCGGCCTGTGCTCGATGATGACCTGAGCAAGCCGGGATCGCGCAAATGCATCTTCGAGGTCTCCGTACAGGTCCTCGAACAGGGCATCGCGGTTGTCGTTTGTCGCGAGAAGTTCCGTCCGCGACATTGCGGAGAAGTCGTCTCGTACAAAGATGTTGCCCCAGACGCCGTCGAAGACGATTGAGGGGAATTCACGACGAACGGTTTCGAGAAATCCGGTGACCTCGCCTTCCACGAGCCCTGCGATAATGATCTTCTCGGGTTTCAGCTGTCGCGAAATTTCGCGGACGATCTGGGTGCCGACCAGCCCCGATCCGCCAAAGATCAAGAACGTGCGATCTTTTGCCATTTAAAACGAGTGTGAGTCAGAGTTGCCAGGTCTCCAGGACCTCCACAAAGCGGGAAAGGAATCGGTTAGCCTGGTAGCCATCGAGAGCACGATGGTCGATCGTAAGTGTCAAATAGACCATCGGAAGAATCTGCATGACATCGCGGCCAGCAACCTCTCGAACGACGACGCGCTTTTCAAGGCGGCCCACTCCCAAAATCGCGGACTGCGGTTGGTTAATGATGGGGGTCGCGATCAGGCTGCCGCTGACTCCATGATTAGTAATCGTGAAAGTTCCTCCCGCCACGTCGCTCCGGCTGAGTGATCCGTTTCGGGCGGTGCTGATGAGGTCTTGCAGGCGCCGCGCGATGTCGAGCAGATCCAGTTGATCCGCATTGTGCAGAACAGGAACGACCAGACCATCCGATCCAAGCGCGGTAGCGATCCCAATATTAACATCCGCGAGTAGTTCGAGACCGTCGTCGTGAAAGACGCTGTTGACCTCCGGAACAGCCTTCATCGCTTCGACGGCAGCCGCAACGAAATACGACGTATACGTGAGTCGAATTCCCCGCCGTTCGGCCTCGATGCGGTGCAGGGCACGATGACTGATTACGGCCGTCATATCGGCGTCAAAAACGGCTGTCACGTGTGGAGCGCGTCTGACGCTCTCGACCATATGCTGGGCAATGGCGCGCCGCATGGGCGAGTGTGGCTGAACGCCGGTCACCTCGGACTCAAAAACAAAATGGGGAGAGGCGGACGAATCCTGCGGGTCGATCCCGGCCGGAGATTCGATCTGCGGGGCGTCGGCCGACGCATCCCCGGTCGGAGGGCCGCAATCGGAGAGGGCGGCGGATTCAAGGTCCGATTCATAGTTGGTCGCGGGTTCGCCGAAAGAAGCGTTGCTCACCGACTCAGCGTCGTCGGAAAGGAAGCCGTACAGGTTTGGCTCCTGTTCGGCCGCCTCTTCTCGAAATTGGATGTCGTTGTCGGTGCCGAAGCCGGTTGTCTCAGGTTCGGGTTCCGCCAGTTCAAGCGTTTCAGCGTGAAACTGCTCAGCGTCCGCCTTCTGATCGTCGGAATCGTCTACCAGTTGCTCTTCCAGATCAACGTCGATCAGTGGCTCGTCAAACTCTGGGGCGGGGTCAGCGATTGATTCGTCAGGGCCAAAGGCATGCACCTCAGCTTCATGTTCCTCGTGCTGTACCAATTCAACCGTCGGCAGATGGCCTTCCTCGACTGCCTGCTGAGTCGGTGGTGCGTACTCGGCCTCAGCGTCATCGTCAGTTGACCAGAGGTCTTCGCCCTGGTCATTCTCGAGAATTGTATCCTGCCCCTCCAGATGAGCGAGAATATCCCGGTGTGTAATCCGGCCATCACGACCAGATCCGCGAACATCGTCTGCCTGAAGTCCGTGCTCACGCAGCATCCGGCGCACGAGTGGACTTAGTCGGGGTCCCGACTCGTTGGTTTCAAGCGCGTCGATGTTCAGGTCCTCATCCGGCTGATCCGACGGTCGGGTTTCCGCTTCCATGTGCGTCTCGCCGATCTGAATGCGTCCAAGGACTGTCCCTGGTCCAACAGTGGTGTTGGATCCGGCGATAATCTCAGAAAGTGTTCCGGAAGCGGGTGCGGCAATCTCAACGGTGACCTTGTCTGTCGAAACCTCGAGGATCGGTTCGTGCTGTTCGACGCTGTCACCCGGCGCCTTCAGCCATTCAAGCACGGTTGCTTCAGAGGTGCCGTCTTCTTTTTTGAAGACAATGTCGACAAGATTATCCACTATCAAAGTGTTACGAGTTCAATGATTCGTTCCGAGATACGCTGAACAGTGGGCACAACGGCATCCATCAGGCCGGGGTCGTGAGGGATGGGGATGTCTGGAACAGCGAGCCGCGATATGGGCGCGTCGAGTTCAAAAAAGCACCTTTCGACGATCGTTGCAACTACTTCGGCACCGAACCCGGCAGTGATTGGTTCCTCGTGGACCACCAACGCACGCTTGGTCTGTGTTACCGAGGCCACAACGCATTCCACGTCCCAGGGGACGAGAGTTCTTAAGTCAATGATTTCTGTGGAGATGCCCGTGGCCGCTGCCGCGTCGACGCACCTTTCGACCATCGAGCCCCACGTAACGATCGTGAGGTCGTCACCGGCCTGAACGACATTCGCTGATCCAAATGGTATCACGAAATCGTCACCTGGATAGGGACGTCTTGCCGAAGCGGCATCCAGGAGTGCCCGGTGTTCGAAGAAGATGACAGGATCGTGTCCGCGCATTGCAGTTCTCAGCAGGCCGACGGCATCCTCCGCGTTAGACGGCACGGCTACCTTCCAGCCAACGGCGTGAGCGAACTGCGATTCGTTCGTCACGCTGTGCCACGGATCACCCACTTTGGCGAAGCCACCCGGCATCCGAACGACGATCGGAGCTGCGAATCGGTTGTTGGTACGCCAACGAATCGTCCCGCAATTGTTGAGCTGCTCAGTTGCCGGGTCCGCGTACTTTCGGAACTGAATCTCCGCTACAGGCATCAGTCCGCCCAGGGCCATTCCAACGGCACGACCGATAATTCCCTCTTCGGAAAGGCTCGTGTCGAAAACGCGTCCAATGCCGAATCGATCCTGCAGACCCTGAGTGGCGGTATGGACACCGCCCTTCAAGCCGACGTCCTCACCGAATACGACGAGCCTCTCGTTCAGTTCAAGTTCGTGCTCAAGCGTACGCCTGATCGCCGAAACCATGTTGATGCGCGAACCGGTTGGCTCAGGTTCTTCGGAACCCTCCGGCAAGACGACGCCGTCCGCAAGCAGTCCTCCTTGAAGCGGTGGCTCAATCGAGCCGGTTTCTCCAATCTCGGCAAAGGCGTATCGACGTACCTGGGAAGCATCGGGGCCGACTCGTTCGGTCGCTCGCTCCAGCATGCGCTCGACGTATCGATTGGTCTCCTCCTCGAGCGCTTTCCATGCACCTTCCGACAGCCGTGTTTCGATTAGATACTCGCGGAGCTTCTGAAGTGGATCACGCGACATCTCTTCGGCGAGAAGTTCGTCACTTTTGTAGGCCTGATTGTCCTGGCCGGAGTGACCGCACAATCGAGGAACGGTGAGCCGCAAGAGTGCCGGTCCGTGGCCATCTCGCACGTGCTGGACGGACTCGTCGATCAAACGGATGCACGACTCCGGGTCCGTTCCGTCCCCATCGACAACCTTCAGGGAATCGAATGAAGCCAGGTTTGCCGCAATATTTCCCCCTGGAGTCTGAAGTGATGACGGAACGGATATGCCAAACCCGTTGTCTTCGACGAAAAAGAGAACCGGAAGCTTTAGCGTAGTGGCCATCGTCAAGGCTGACCAGAATCCATTCGTGGCGACGGATGCGTCACCACCAGTCACAACCGCAATCGCGCCATCGAACGATTCATCATTCAGCTGCTCGCGCCGGTAGACGATGGACTGCGCCCAGCCCACAGCAGGCGTAAACTGAGATCCGACATCGCCAGCCATTGGTAACACCGTTGGGCCATTCTTCCTCGGAAGGTTGCACACGACACCGATATCGCGACCATTGGAATACGAACTGGCGCGGGTCATCGGTGCCGCAAACGCGTCCTCAACAGAAAGGCCGACCGAGAGTAGCAACGGACGCGACCGATAATAGGCCCCTACACCGTCACGATGATGGGTGAGCTGGGATCCAAGGAGTATCTGCGCAACCTCATGGCCCCGCGCGGAGAACTGATAGCGGACTTTTCCCTCCGGAACCAGTCTCGTTTCTTCGATTGAGTCAAGTGCTCGCGATATCAGCGATAGCCTGGCTACGCGAATCCAATCGATTGATTCGATCGCCGGCTTCTTTTCAACGGCTGAACCGCTTGCCTCTTGCGCGAGATCAGTGTTCATCTTGTGTGCGCTTCTTTGAACTACTTCTTCTTCTCAAGAAAATCCGTCATTCGTTTTTTCTTCTCCTCATCTTCGAAGAGAACGGCCTGTATGCTGGATTCCAAGAGCATCCCGGTTGCAATGCTCATTTCGGTCCAGCGGTTGAGGGCCATCTTTGAGAACTCAACGGCGAGATGACCCTGGCGGCGAATTATCTCGGCCAACTCGATTGCCCCCTCGAGTACCCTGGAATCCTCCACCAGGCGCGAAACAAAGCCCATTCGGTCGGCCTCATCCGCATTGATTATTCGGCCCGTGAGGATTAGATCTTTAGCATGTGCAAGACCGATTATTCGGGGCAATCGATAGGTGGCGCCGGCGCCCGGCATAATTCCAAGTCCGACCTCTGGCTGGCCGAATCGGGCTCTCTTGCCAACAACGCGAAAATCACAAGTGGCGGCGAGTTCACATCCACCGCCAAGCGCATAACCGCGGACGGCAGCGATTGTTATTCCCTGGTAGTTTTCGATATCGTGAAATAGACCATTATTGATACGCCGCATCGCGTCGTACTTGTTTCGGTCTCGCAATTCATTGATGTCGGCGCCACTGACAAAAACCTTTTCATTTCCAGCAAAAATAATGACTGGCCTGGTCGAGCGATGAGCGCTCTCACGAAGCACGGACCGAACTTCATCAACTGTCCGTTCGTTAAGCGCGTTACGATGTTCCGGACGGGAAACGGTACAGACAACGATTCCCGCTACCGGCTCGGTAACCTCTATCGTTTCGAAGCTCATTGGCTGACTCAATTTGACAGGTAGTCGAATATAGATAAGGAACAGGCTCGTTTGTAGCCTTCCAGACAATACTCAGACTGTATATTGTCCGAGTGAACGCCGGAAGGAATGCAATATAACCGGAGATCCAAGTGGCTGATTTTGTTGAGTTCAGCGTGGCAATGGGTGTTGCGCGCGTTACGCTGAATAGACCCGACGTATTGAACAGTTTTAATGACCAAATGGGGCGCGAATTTCTTGACGTTCTCTCTACGGTCAAGGATCAAGCGGATGTTCGCGCCATCTTGCTCACCGGGAAAGGGCGTGCTTTCTGTGCGGGTCAAGACCTCGCCGAAGTGATGCCGGCCGATGATCGGCCCGCGGTGGATCTCAGGGGAATCGTCGCCAACCGCTATAATCTTATTGTCCGTACGATCCGTGAAACCGAAAAGCCGTTTGTTTGTGCGGTCAACGGCGTTGCTGCAGGGGCGGGAGCCAACCTCGCGCTGGCATGTGATTTCGTTGTCGCGTCTCGGCGAGCCAGCTTCATCCAGTCTTTCAGCAATATCGGTCTCGTACCCGACACCGGTGGTTCTTTCTTCCTGCCACGGCTGATTGGACTACAACGTGCCAACGCGCTGATGATGCTTGGCGGCAAACTCTCTGCGGACGACGCTTTGGGGATCGGCCTGATCTATGAGGTTGTTGCGGAAGAAGACCTCGAAACCCGTTCGCTGGAATTGGCAACGCTGCTTTCGAATAAACCGACCAAGGGACTTGGATTGACGAAAAGGCTGCTCAACGCCTCGATGGCAAACACGCTGGAGCAGCAACTGGTGATGGAGGCGGAGCTCCAGAGTGTCGCAGGTGCGACCTCAGACTATCGCGAGGGGGTAACCGCTTTTGTCGAAAAGCGGACCCCCCGGTACCTGGGACGCTGACGACCACGCGGATCATGGAACCTAATAACGACAGAAGCGAACCCGAGCGAGTTTGCGTGATCGGAGCGGGGACGATGGGCATCGGAATTGCTCAAGTTTTTGCGGTTGGTGGGCATCCCGTGCACGTGGTTGAGTCGAACGACGGTATTCTGAACAAGAACCGGGCAAGGTTGGGGCATTTTCTTGATCGATTGGTCGAGAAAGGCAATCTTTCGGCGGATGCCCGAGGGACAATCGACGGCCGCCTGTCTTTCAGTAAGCAGATTGAATCCGTCGACTCAGATGCAACGCTGGCCGTT
>JAGQWL010000228.1 GCA_020437385.1 Bacteroidota bacterium | reverse complement strand
GGCTGACGGACGATCGCCCGTCGGAACATGAAAACAGATTTCGGTTGAGGCATCGAGAGGCTTCTTCAGCAACGGTGACGAAGGTAGATCTACAGGATCGCGCTTCCGCGTTATGCCGTTCGATCACGCTTTTGATTCACACTGGACGATTCACACTGGACGATTCACACTGGACGATTCACACTGTCGAGTCGCGGTGCGGAATCATGGCGCGGAATCATGGTGCGAAATCATGGTGCAAATCAACGCGCGAAATCATGGTGCGGAATCATGGCACGAAATCAGTCGGTCAAACTGCGTCGCGGAATCACACCGCGGTATTGGCACGATTCCGCCGATTCAAATAGAATACCGGCAGCCCCGCGAGCAGCATGACGAGCCCCCACAGGATCACGTCGAGTCCGGATCCCGCCATCGCGAAAACCGAATAGATCACGGCTAGCAGCGCAAGCACCGCCCATGCTTTTGCATTCTTCCAGGAGACCTTCAGCTCGGCCATAGCGGACACAGCATAAGGTAGCAGCGTGCACAACGTCGACATCTCGATGAGAAACGTAAACGCTGCGAGGAGTCCGGATGTGTAGTTCAACGTGAGGAGCGCCGTCGAAAGAATCGACGAGAGCACAAGTGCGAAGACCGGTGCGCCACCCGCGCTCCGCTTTGCAAGTGCCCGCGGCGCGAGTCCGTCGAGCGCAATGGCCATCGGCATCTGACCCGCGAGGAGGATGTTGCCGTTGGTTGAACCGGCCGTCGACACCAGCGCGCCGAAGGCAATCAGCGGTCCGCCGATCGCTCCCAGCTTGCTCGCCGCGTCGACGAACGGCGCGGTGGATTCGGCCAATACCTCGACGGGAACGAGCATCATGACCGCAGCCGTGGACGCGATGTAGACGATTGTCACGGTGATCGTTCCGGCAATCACGGCGCGCGGGATGGTCCGCTTCGGATCGATCACATCATCCGCCGCAACAACGGATGCTTCGATACCAACGAAGGCCCACATCGTCAGCAGGGCCGTCGTTGCCAGTGCCTTCATCGGCGAGAGGTCCTGCGGATTAAACGGCGGAATGTTCGATGATTCGCCGAACAAGACTCCCACAACAATGACGATGACGAGCGGCACCAGCTTCAGCAGCGTAGTCACGAGCTGGAAGGACGCGCCGGATCCGACGCTGCGAATGTTGATCGCCGTCAGCGTCCAGATCAGCGCTGCCGCGACGAGTGCCTGCCGGAGCGACGAGGCGCCCAACGCGGGAATGACCGAGCCGAGGTATCCGCTGAAGGCGACGGCGATGGCCGTTACGGCAAATACGAGTGCGAGCCAGTAACCCCATCCGATCAAAAACCCCGGGAGGTTGCCGAAGGCCTCCTGCGTGTAGACATAAAATCCGCCCGACCGCTCCGTCCGACTGGAGAGCCGGCCGAGGACGAGTGCAATCACAATCGCGCCGGCGCTGGTCAGCAGCCACCCGAGGAAGCTGATCGAGCCGTAGGGCGCGAGAACGGATGGAAGCAGGAACACCCCCGATCCGATCATCACGCCGACGGTCATCGCCCAGCACCGCCAGAACCCGAGTCGGGACCGCGGATGCACGGTGCCACCTGGCTCAGCTATCGGAGAAGATGCAGACATGCTGTTCCACCACGTCGGTCAGATGCGTTTCGAAGTGTTCGTCGGCAACGTGACCGGGGGGCGAAAGCACCGATTCCCCGAGCCACACGGAGAAGGTAGGTGATTCCGGGAAAGGAAGTCGTGGGGTTACAGTCGATCGTACCCCAGAAGCGTGAAAGATCGTACGACGTCATCGTTCAGACTGTCGACGTGCGCCTCGAGCGAAAAGAGATAGCGGCGGTGCAGCTTGAATTGCCGCGGCTCGTCGAGCTCGAGGAGTATCCCGTGCTGCGGAAGGTCATTGACCAACGATTCAACGACAGAGATTGAATTTGGCGCGACGCAGTCGGCATAGTCGGGGCATACCGTCACCGAACTGACGTAGCCATTAACGTTGACAGTTGTTGCACCCACGGGTAGGCCATATACCTCGACTATCGATTTCAGCGGATAATCCGACGCAGCCGGCAACGTTCGCGGGTAGTGGTCGCCTTCGCCAAACAACTGGCACGCGCCGACGATTGTCGCGACTGGAAGTAGAATGAGCAGGAGCTGCGGCAGCCGCAAAGGTCGAGTTGACATGTGTCGGGTGCAGGCGTGTTGGCCGCGCAAAGGGTGAAGAATCGTGGGCGCCCGTTAGACAACGCAGCGCGCGCAGTGCTTCCCTCAATTGGCGCTGACCGACACGAAGTACCCGTCCGGATCACGCACCGAAAACTCCATCGTACCCGTCGCCCCATTCGTGTGCGGCTCCTCTTCGAAGTGCCCGACCAGCCTCCTCGCCCGCCTCAACGCTTCGTCAAAATCGTCGACCCGGAAGAACAAAATCAGTCCGTTCCCAGGCGTCGCGATCTCCGGACTCATCAGCGTCGGGTGCTCATGTGTACCCCACTCGTGCAGGCAGACGAGAACGGTGCCATCGTCGTCAGTGACCATACCAAAGTCGGCGTGTGCCGGCTCAGACAGCTCGCGCCCCAACAGCGACTGGTACCACCTATAACTGTGAGGAACGTCCGATACCCCGATGATCGTCCAGATTCGTTTCATGGTATCACCGCGAACACACATGTGTCACTCAGGACGCCATCGGCTTCACGCCTTTCGTTTCGCAGCGTCCCTTCAAATTCAAAGCCCAGCCGCTCCGGAATCGCTTTGCTCTTCGCGTTCCGTGCGTCCATCCGGATCTCAACACGTAACATGCCCGCGTCTTCGATAAGATAGCGGGTGATCTCGCGGACCGCCTCGGTGATGAGGCCCTCGCCGCTGCGTGACGAGCGCACCCAGTATCCGATCTCGGCTTTGGGAACGCTCCAGTCGATGCGATGAAATCCGCTCGCACCGACGAACGCACCCGTTTCCCGCGCGAACAGGTGCAACCGGAAATCGTGACCAGCCTCGAACTCTGCCATGGCCTTGCGACAGTTCTCGACCGACTCGTCTGCCGATGGAAGTTCCCTGGCCCACGGCATCCACGGAAGCAGTGCTTCGTGACTTTCGATGATCGCCTCTCGCATCGCCGCAGCATCCGATTCCTTCGGGGAGCGGATGATGAGCCGTTCGGTTGTCAGCTCAAGCGGGTAGGGTATTGTTCGTTGCATCATCCTGAAAAGCGCTTCGAGCCTAACGAGTCAGCGGTGGCGCCAAGCGGTTCGCGCCTGAGTCGATACACTGCGATCGGCGCATTCGAGT
>JAGQWL010000227.1 GCA_020437385.1 Bacteroidota bacterium | reverse complement strand
GCCCGAGGCGGCCCACGACGTCGCCGGCACCCCCGACAACCAACTGGCGAGCCCCGGTCGAATGCACCTCACTTTGGCCGAGGCAACCCTCTGGATGGTTCTGGACCTGAGAACCCCCGAATCGTGGGACCAGATCGTCGGGATGGTTGCGGAGGCCGCGTCGACGGCCGAACCGGGTGCCTGGATTCTCGGACGCGGCTGGCATCAGGACAAGTGGACGGCGCCTCCCAGCCCGGCCCTGGAAGGATTTCCGCTTGGTTTCGATCTTGCCGAAGCGTCACCTGACAATCCAGTCATTCTGAAACACGCGAGTGGACATGCGTCGTTCGCCAATGCTGCGGCGCTTGCAGCCGCAGGAATCACACGAGACACTCCGAATCCTTTGGGAGGCGAAATCCTGCGCGATGCCAGCGGCCGCGCCACCGGCCTCCTTCGGGAAACAGCCCAGCGCCTTGTTGAGTCGGCGTACAGTCGAGAGAACGAGTCGGCCGCGAGCGAAGCTACAATGAGGCGTGCCGCTGAACTTGCTGCGAGCGAGGCCGTGGCCAAGGGCATTACGACTTTTCATGACGCCGGCGTTGCCCCGACAACGATTGATTTCTATCGGACGCTCGCAGACGAAGGCGCCCTCCCGCTCCGTCTTTGGGTGATGATCGCCGGCCAGAGTGACAGTCTGGAAGCGATGCTGACGAAGTACCGAACGATCGGCTACGGAGACGGGCATCTGACGGTTCGTGCCATCAAGCTTTCAATGGACGGTGCACTCGGGTCCCGCGGCGCCTGGATGCTCGAGCCGTATTCCGACGCGCCCGATCTGACAGGACTGAATCTCATTCCGGTTGATTACGTGCGAAGCACGGCGGAACTAGCCCGTAAACACGACTTCCAGCTATGCGTGCATGCAATCGGCGACCGAGCAAATCGAGAAGTCCTCGATGTCTACGAGGAGGTGCTCGGCTCGACCGAAAACGATCGGCGATGGCGAATCGAACACGCCCAACACCTGAACCCTGATGAAGTGCCTCGCTTTGCCCGCCTTGGGGTTATCGCGTCCATGCAGGCGGTCCATTGCACGTCTGACGGTCCGTGGGTTCCGTCGCGAATCGGGGATGACAGAGCAGAAGAGGGGGCATACGTCTGGCAGAAATTGATGCAATCCGGCGCGATCGTCACGAACGGCACAGACACGCCCGTCGAAGACATCGATCCGGTCGCCAACTACTACTCTTCGGTGACACGACGCATGATCAACGGCGAGACGTTCTATCCCGACCAGAAAATGACGCGTCTCGAGGCGCTCCGATCGTACACCATCAACAATGCAATCGCGGGTGTTGAGGAAAACGACAAGGGAACGCTTCGTCCCGGCAAGCTTGCGGACCTCGTGGTTCTTTCTCAGAACATCCTCGAAGTCCCCGTAGAAGAGATTCGGACGACCATGGTTGACTACACCATCGTCGGCGGACGGGTCGTTCATGAGCGCTCAGGAGCAGAACGGTAGCAAGCTCACTGATTATGCGGCGGAAGATTCGGTCGATACTGGGAGAGGTACTTCCCCTCTCAGCATCAAACCCGGACGATGAAACGAATAGCGGTTATTCTCCTGCTTTCAGGCGTTTGTCTTACTCCCTCTTTTGCCCAATCCGGCGTCTACATGAAGCTGGGGGATATTCGTGGGGAAATACT
>JAGQWL010000226.1 GCA_020437385.1 Bacteroidota bacterium | reverse complement strand
TTGACGTCGTGCTCGAACAGCGCAACTGGCTCGCCTTCCGGGATGCTGAACACCGCCCACCATTCCGAGATTCGATAACCGTAGACGCCATTCAGCCCGAACGTCGCGCCGCCGGCGACCGCAGCCGCGTCTGCAGCCCAGGTCGGACAGTACGAGGAATATTGACCACCGCTTTGCGCACCCGTTCCGCTCAGGATGAACGCCCGACTGCTATCGGCTACGGTAATATTGATCTTGTCGAGAAACTCACCGTTCGCAATGTCCGTGAACGCGAAGGCTGGAGGAATATCCCCTCCGTCCTTATCTCTGATCGTATACCGACTGTACGCGGCTCGCGTGTCCTCAATACGCGTGACGACATCCGGAAACTGTCCCCAGACCCCGGCACCACAATTGAAATAGATGTCCTTGTAGGCGTAACTGTACGAGTCCACGACCACCTTGACGCTGTCCTGCACGCAGCCGGCAGTCGAGCTGATGGAACAGCCCTGCGACAAGGCGTCGTTCGCGGAAAAAAGGCAGAGGCCTGAAACTGCCAGAACCGGCAGGATTCGAGAGATGCGCATCGCGATTCGGATGGATTGGATGGACTTCACACCCTTAATCCGAGAAATGCATCCGAATCGGCTCAGCCGTCCGACAGGTGCTTTATTTCAGTCCGATTTGCGCGTGACCCGCAGCGCCGGCGGACTCAAACCACCTCAGGCAGAACCGCCTTGCGCGTGTGTTCGAAAATCAGCGCGGTCTCCAGGTGCGCCACCTAGGATCGCCCCGCTCGCGCTCGCGCCGCCGCCGCCCGGTCCCGAATCTGGTCCAGAAACTCGCCGATGAGATCCGGCGGCATGCCGAAGTTCATGACGTGGACGCCCGCCGCCTGGTATTCGACAACACGCTCCGCCACCCCAAACGCCCAATCCAGTGAACGGCGCTGGAAATCCTCCTGCTCCATCACGCGGTGCAGCGACGGGTCAACGAAAACACCCGGCAGCCTGCACAGGATCTCAAAGGCCCTTGTACTTCCGACCAACGGGATCGACGGGATCGTCAACTTCGGCGCGTCCGCCCGCCCCGCCCTGACGAGACCGTACCACTCGGCATACACATCGGGGTTCGTGATCGCCTGCGTCTGCGTGAAGCGCGCACCGGCGTGCCGCTTGTTGGCAAGTCGCGAGACACTGATTTCCATCGGCGTCGAGAACGGATTTGACGCGACGCCGATAAACGGCACAACCGCCGACTCGTCGCGGTAGCGAGGCAGCTCGGAGTTCACCAGGTGGATCATCTGCAGGCTGTCCATCGGAAACCAGTGCGACTGACTCACTTCGCGCTCGACCTGTGGCAGCCAGTCGCCCGTCAGAAACAGGAAGTTCGCGTGGCCCGCCTCTATCGCGGAGTCGATGGTGGCCAGAAACGAACTCGGCGATTCGTCGCGGCCGCAGAACTGTATGACGGATTCGACGCCATGTGCGTTTACAACCTTGGCCGTCTCCATCGAGTGCAACGACGGCACCCCCCCGGCATTCGTTGTTGTATTCACGGCGTCGACCTTGCCGGCGACACGCGCCATTGTGCGCTCGACGCGCTCCAGACCCTTGTGTGTCCGCGGCGAGGCAATCTCGAGCGTGACAACAAATTCGCCTTCGTACATCTTGCGCGCCAGTCCCGATGTCGCGTGAATGTCCCCGTGCGCAACAACGTCCTGTGGCAGCCGCGTCGCGCGATCCTTGCCGTTGAAGAAGTTGACGTAGCTGGCGGTATTGAGCAGGTCTCGATCAAGCGGCGCGTGAACCGTGTCCGGATCGATTCCGTGCTTCCGATCGATCCGCATCCAGACACAGTCGCGCTCGGGAATCACCTCGCATTTTCCGTTCAGCGTCCCGCCGCACGGACCGTTACGCAAGCCCTTCGGACAGTTCATCGGACAGATCAGCGACGTGTGCGAGAGCACACACTGACCGCAGTTCTGACAATTGAACAGCGGCTCCTTGATCTTCTTTTCAAGCCAGTAGATCATGTCGCGGAATCTTCGATTCCGCGGAATCGAAGAAGACGGAATGGGTGAATGGGTGAATGGGTGAATGTCATAACGAACGCGAATCAGTTGAACTTTCGGCGCATCCACGCATCTTCCCGACACCTGAAAGTCGTCGCGATTCGACTTCAACGGTCCAATGCGTTCCCGAGGGTTGTTGCACTGCTTCGTGGAGACGCAGGGGCCAGACCGGCATTCTGACAACTGACAACTGACCTCTGACAACTTGCCTGTCACTGCTCACTTCGCGAGCGACCCTCAACTTCCCGCGGTCACCCCACCGGCCGCTCCGTCCGAATCGTCACCCGCACCTCCGTCTGCACGTGTCGCTCGACGATCGGCTTCGCCGATCCGCCGTTCTCCTCGCCCCAGATCAGCACCGCCTCCGAGCCGTCAACGGCCTTGTCAGCATCGACCATTCCGAGCGAGAACCAGTGCCCGACGTTAACCGTGAAGACGTTGTACGTCGAAAGTCCAATCAGCTTCCCTCCCTGAAGCACCTTGTCGAACGGAAGCGTCGAATACTGTGCTCCCGGAAATTCGAGATACTTGTATCGCTCACCATGGCCGAACATGCTGCGGTAGATCTTGACCACGTCGTCGTCGTTCCACACGAACCAGACCTTCTCCTTGTGCGGCTTGTCCGCCATCGCCTCGAGCGCTTCCCGACCAAGGAAGTCGTGATCGAACTTGACGTGACGTCCGTATCCGAGATCCCACGGCGTCTGGTAATAGTCCTCGATCTTGTCCGAGTAGTAGCTGCCGCCAAGCGACGCGTTCGCTTCGAAACCATCAGCCGGCAGCCACTCGCGATATGGACGCATCGCTTCACCGGCATAGATCGCCGGCGTCGGCGACGGAATCCAGCCTGACTCCGGTGAAACCGTCGAATAGGCACGTGCACCAACGGGCGTGAGCCCGAGGTCCCGACCTGCCTCGAGGATCGCGTCACGCACTGCCTGAGCATCCGCAATCGGACCCCAGAGCTCCAATCCTCCGGTACGCGCCATCCCGTGATTCAGCGCATTCACCTGCCTACCGCCGATCGTCACCTGGCCAATGTTGAAAAACTTGATGTCCGGCAGCGTGCCGCCAACAACCCGCCGCAGGATCTCTGCCGAGTTGGGGCCGAGCACCTGATAACGATACTTCAGGCGGCCGCCATGTTTCTCGACCGACCGGTTGTCGCGCGACACCTTTACATCGTAGTTCCCCGTCTCCGCGTTAAACGCCACCCAGTTGGGGACAGACGGACGACCACTGATGTTCACGCGCTCCTCGTCGAGCCCGAACAGAATGCCGTCACCAATCACGTGACCATCCTCGTTGCAGCACACGATCTGCTTCGCCTTGTTCTTGCCAAACTTCTCGAAGCTGTTTACGGCAAGATCGGAAAGCAGCCGCTTGACATCGGGACCCTCGAAGAGGATGTCCGTCATGTGATTTGAGAGGTCGAAAAGCACGGCCGTCTTCTGCCACGCCTCCTGCTCGTCCCGCCAGTTGCTGAACTCGCTGGCGATCGGAAACACGTACGGACCGACCTCGGAATTGCGCAGCATTTCGACCGGACTTTTCCAGGCCTGAAGCTTGTCTTCGAGTGATTTGGCGGATGGATTGGCCATGACGTTTTCTGTACTGATGTTGCGGAATTGTTCTAAAAAGTAGGCAAACAAACAACGTTCTCGGCGCCCCGTTTCATACACGGATTGTCGCTTGGGCGGGATCGCCTTACCCGTTTCAGATGTCGCACCGATTAGCCGAGCATCCGCTCAATTTCAAGCAGGTTCATCATCAGGCACCGCGGCTGATGGAAATTGCCCTTGCGATACGGGGAGATGCCGTCGCGGTCGACGCCGGCACCGAATCGGTCGACGGCCTGCCTCCAGACGCCGTAGTCCGTCTGCATCTTGGCGAGGATGTAGTCCCACGAGCGCCGATACCACTCGGCCGCCCACTGCGCGTTGGTCTCCGAAGCCGCCCGCAGTGAACCGACAGCGACTTCTGTCTGCGACCACATGGACTTGATGTCAAACTCGGGCCCGCGTGCGTGGTTCGCATCAGCAAACACGCGATAGTCCGTGTCGCCGATTCCGCCGAAGTTGTAGTCCCAACTCATCTCGATGAGCCGTCGCATCCGCATCCGAAAGCGCTCCTGTCGTTCGACATCGCCCGCACGTCCGGCGGCGGCCGCCGCCATCCACTGCGTCTCGATGCTGTGCCCCGGCACCATCTGTCCGGACAAAGCCGGAATCCGCGAGTAGTCGTGATTCAACACCTCGTTCGAAATACGGTACGCTGAATTCCAGAAATCGTGTTCGATGTGATCGAGGTGCTCGGCAAGGAGCTGCTCAAACCGCTCATCCGGACTGAGCTCGAGGAATTGCGGCAACACCCAGACGAACATGAACGAGTGGCCCTGCGCCCGCAGTCCGGATGCCGCTGACTCAGCGACCTTCACGCCGGCATACGCCGGATCCTCGTAGCGCTCGACGGATTTCTCAATCGTGCGTCTTGCCAGGTCAAGATCTTCCTGTTTGCCGTTCGCCCGGGCGAGCTGAATGAGTCCGACCGCCGCGAACAGTGCACCGTAAATGTTGTCGTCGCGGCTGAAGTCGATTCCCTGCGCCGGCGCACCGTCGCGGTCAACCGTGTCGAGCCATGTGCCATCACCGCGATGCATGTAGCGAACCATGAAGTCGCGAGACCGCGCGGCCATGTCGAGCCACTTCTGGCTTCGATCGATCTCGTTATACAGGAACGAGTAAACCCAGATTCCGCGGCCCTGATACCAGATGTCCTTACGGCCGTCCTGCACGCTCCCGTCGTCGTGGAGGTAACACATGAACCCGCCGCGCGCTTCGTCGTAGCCGCCCTTCTCCCAGAACGGGAGATACGCGTCGAACAGCAGCCGACGATGGTCGTCCCGCAGCTTCTGAAGCTCGGCGCCGCCGAACGGATTCGCCGTCGGGCCGGCCGCGCGATCAGCCGCACGATCAGCCGCGCGATCAGCCCCGCAACCGGGGAGCATTCCCGATCCCGCCGCCAACCCCGCCGACCCGACGATTCCGGCCGAACCCCAGATTCCGGCAGCACTCCTCAATCCGGTTCCGATAAATCTCCTGCGATCCATAACGTCCACCCGAATCAAACCATTCACTATTGACCGACCCGATCAGGATACGAAATTGCACAACGCGCGCGGAGGCACGGGGCGCCCTGACCACACGATGAGGACCGGAGACAATGACCCGCGACACATGACCCGCGACAAACGGCCGGCGACAAATGGCTAGCAACAATGACCCGCGACAAATGGCCGCGACAATGGCCTGCGGAAAACGACCCGCGACAATGGTCTGAAAACAATTGGCCGGCGACAATTGGCCGGCAACAATTGGCCGGCGGAAGACGACCAGCCACAAATGACGACGGCAAGCGCCCTATATTCACACCGAAGACGATCGATCACGATCGCCGACGCCCCGGGATGACATCTGACAAGTGACAACTGACAACTGACAACTTCGCGAGCGGAGCGAGCGACCGTGTTCTTCGACTATCAGGTAAATGGATTCGCAGGCGTCGACTTTCAGCGCGACGACCTGACTGCGGCGGAGTTCCTGACGGCCGTGCAAGGCCTCGCGCGCCATCAGACCTCGGCGATTCTGCTGACGCTCATCACGGATGCCATCGATTCGATCTGCCGCAAGCTCGAGAACATCGAACGGATCCGACGATCGGACGACCGCATCGACTCAGTAATCCGCGGTTATCACATCGAAGGCCCGTGGATCTCGTCCGAAGCCGGATACTACGGTGCCCATCCCGTTAGCAAGGTCGTCGCACCCTCCCTCACCGACTACGCAAAGCTCCGTGACGCCGGAGCCGGTAACATCCGGCTGATCACGCTCGCTCCCGAGGTGCCCGGCGCTATCGAGGTGATCGAAGCAGCCGCCAACGATAACGTTCGGATCAGCATCGGCCATTCGAATGCATCGGAAGCCGACATCGACGCTGCCATATCTGCCGGCGCGACGCTCGCGACACACGTCGGCAACGCAGTGCCGCTGGAGATGCATCGCCACGACAACGTGATCCAGCGTCTGCTGTCACGCGACGACCTCATCGCGTGTTTTATCCCCGACGGACTCCATCTGCCACCGTTCGTCCTGCAGAACTACTTCCGCGCGAAGCCGGCCGGAAGGGCGTTCTTCACGACAGATTGCATGGCGGCGGCCGGCGCGCCCCCGGGACGCTACACGGTTGGCCCCCATACGGTCGAGGTCGGCGATGACGGCATCGTGTACCTGCCCGGGGAGAAGCGATTCGCGGGCTCGTCACTCACGATGGACCGTGCGTTCACGAACATCCGCACGTGGCTCGGCATCGGTGAACGGGAAGCGCGTGCGCTCTGTTCGACGATCCCCGCTTCGCACTTCGGAATCGACCTCTAACTTCACCACGCGACGGTTCATGATACCCCAACCTGTCCGCTCACTCACATCCGACAAGCTTCGGGTCGCGGTTTTCAAGACGCGCGACGAAATGGGACGCGCCGCCGCAATGCACGTACGGGACCACCTGGTCAATCGGTTGTCGACACGAGAGCACGTGCGGATTGTTGTCGGCAGTGCGCCGTCACAGGACGAGTTTTTCGCGCACCTGACTGCTGATCCGATTCGCTCAGCGATCGACTGGTCACGGATCGAGGTCTTTCACATGGACGAATACATCGGTCTCCCGTCGGACCATCCGCAAAACTTTCGCGCGTATCAGCGGACCCACCTGCTGTCGAGGGTAGCGGTGATGGCGTTTCACGAGATTCAGGGCGAAACGACCGATGCGGCGGCGGAGTGCGAGCGTCTCACGACGCTGTTGACCGAGGCGCCGATTGATCTCGTCTGCCTGGGAATCGGCGAGAACGGCCACCTCGCGTTCAACGACCCTCCAGCCCCGCTCGATGAGCGTGAATGGGTGAAGATCGTCGAGCTTGATCACACGTGCCGACAGCAGCAGGTTAATGACGGGTGTTTTGCGACGATCGCAGACGTGCCGACGCATGCCATTACGCTTTCGATGCGCGTGTTCCGCGAGGCCGCTACGCTGAGCGGAGTGGTGCCGGCGCGATCCAAGGCACACGCGGTGAAAGAGACGGTTACGGGTCCGGTTTCGGAGGATTGTCCGGCGACGCTGATGCGTATTCACCCTGATGCATCACTCTTCCTCGACACGGACGCTGCCTCACTGCTGGCAGATGCCGACTGACTACCCGGCTGCGATGCTGTAGACGAACAGGACGATGGCGGCGACGCAAAGCCAGCCGCCAAGAAATCCGACGACGGCACGTTTCGAGGGCACGGGGATTTCCAACTCGGATCGACCTGAGAACAGCACGCGTCGCGGTAAGGTGACGGCATCGGGCGGAACGGTGCAGGGTGCTGCCTGATTTTCCTCGATGGTGTGTACGGGGGTTCGCAGCAGCGTGTAGTAGCGTTCGAGCTGTTCGGCATTCGTTCGGCGGGTGAAGAAGCTTGTCAGTACCCCGAGTACGAAACCGGCCGTCAGGTAGAAGACCATCTGCCACGGCAGCGAGATCGCAAGTGACGCGTCAGCCGCCGATCCAGTGACCATACCCAGACGTTCGGCGATCGACAGTCCGGAGAGCCAATCCACAAAGTAGCCGTGTGTCGTCAACCACCAGACGAACAGCGCCCCGAGCGTGGAGGTCCACGCGGCCGCGGGTGTTGTGCGCCGCCAGAAGAAGCCGAGCCAGAACGGGATGCCCATCATCGGCCCGATCTTCCAGAGGATCTCCAGCCCCTGAATGACACCCTCCAGCCACCACGCGTACAACACGCCCAACGCCACGACGCACACGGATACAATTCGGGCAACGGCGACGTAGTGCCCGGCGGACCGCGACGGACGCGCCGGCTTGTAGACGTTTTCGGTAAACAAGGCGGACGCCGCAATCATGAAGGAGTCGCACGAACTCATGACCGACGCCAGCAGTGTTGCGATGAAGAGGCCGAGCATGCCCGGGAAGAGCTGCGGAAGAAACTCGTTGGCGAGCAGTCCATAGAGGTGATCCGGGTTCAGCTCTCGACCCGCGAAATAAGCAACGCCCGCGAGTCCGGTGAGACTCCATGCCACCGTGCAGATCCGTTTGGTGAAGCTGCCCACGACAAAGCCGACCTGCCCCTCGCGCTCCGTCTTTCCGGCCGAGCAGTTCGCGAGAATGTGCGGCTGCGCAACAATGCCGATCAGCGCGTTCACCGTGATTACGGCGATGTAGAAAAACCCAATCTCACCGGGCGCAACGAGCGAAAACATGCTCCCATTGTTGATCGTCTCGCGCATTCCCTCGATGCCGCCAACTGCGTTCAACACAACCGGGAGCAGCATGAAGGAGAAGATGATCGTGAGCAGTCCTTGAATGAAATCCGTCACGATCGCGGCACCCAGTCCGCCTGCCGTGCCATAAACGACAAACAGCAGCGTCATGGCGATGATCGCGGTGTTCGAACTGATGGCCCCGTGAGATGCGCCCTCGATTACCGCGCCGGACCCTTTCAGCATGAGCCCGATTGTGGTCACCATCATGCCGATGCTGATCACTGCATAGAGGGCCGCGACGCTGCGATTGTAGCGAAGGTGGAAGATGTCCGCCGTCGTGAGTGCGCGGAATCGGCGCAACATGGGGGCGAAGAGCCAATAGAACGGTGTGGCGAAGAGGTACAGCCATTGATACCAGATGCCCGAGAGCCCGTTCGTGTAGGTCTTGGACGCAACGCTGACGGCCTGGTCAGAGTGGGTGCCGGTTCCAAAGGCGTGCATCGCCATCATCCAGTAACCGAATCGCCGCGGCATGACAAAGTCGCCGAGCGTCTTGATCCGCCGCATGACGAGCGCGCCGATGAGCGTCACGCCGAGGAGATACGCTGCAACGACCGCGATATTGAGTGCTCCGAGTCCAAGCATGTCAGCTTCCGATCAGACTCCGCTGTTCGCGCTGAATCCGCCGTCTACCGGGATGATTGCCCCGGTAATAAAAGACGCCGCATCGCTGCAGAGAAACGTGACGAGGCCGTTCAGTTCTTCCGGCTTTCCGAACCGGCCCGCGGGCGTTTGCGCGAGGATCGTCTTCGACCGATCGGTAAACGAGCCGTCTTCCCTGATAAGGACATTTCGATTCTGCTTTGTCACAAAGAAGCCGGGCGCAACGGCGTTCACCCTGATACCGTCTCCGTGACGCTTTGCGACGTCGACGGCCAGCCAGCGCGTGAAGTTGTCGACTGCCGCTTTCGCGGCGGAGTAGCCGGCCACGCCACTGATCGCCAGGACCGCGGCCATTGAGGAGATGTTCACGATGCTGCCGCCATTCCCGTTGGCCATGGCTTCGCCGAAGATCAGCGTCGGATAGACGGTACCGTGAAGGTTCATCCGCACCACTTCATCGAACGCCGGCAGGGACATCGCGAAAGGCGGAACGGAGTCGGTTCTGGCGGCGGCGACGTTGCCACCTGCGGCATTGATCAGGATGTCGATGTGGCCCCATTCCGAGACGACTGCCGCGCAGGCTGCACGAAGCTGCTGCTCGTCGGTAACGTCGGCGATTGCCGTGCCGACGGTCGCGCCGGCGATGGCAGCTTCGATCTCGCGCGCGCACGCGGTCGCGGCTTCCTGTCGCCTCCCCAGCAGCACGACCGTTGCACCCGCCTGCGCGAGCCCTTCGGCAATTGAACTGCCCAACACGCCGTAGCCCCCGGTGACCACGGCGACCTTGCCATCCAGAATTGTTTGATGCATCCGACGACCTCGACTCAGTAAACGAACCGCGCCAAGATAGGCCGATCAGGCCTTCTTCGCGCCTTTCAATCCCGAAAGGCACTTCTCCGACAGGAGGTTGACTTCATACGTCTGCACGTGCCGCATCTTATCGAACTGCCGCTTTCGCGCGATCTCGATCATCCGATGCAGGAGCTCGGGAAAGGGCACGCCGCTTGGCTCCCAGAGGTAGAACGAGAACGAACCGGGTATCGTGTTGATCTCGTTGAAGTAGACCGCGTCGTCGGCTTTGTCAATCATGAAATCGATGCGTGCCACACCCGCGCACTCGAAGAGTTTGAAAACGCGGACCGCGAGATCACGAATCTCCTTCGCCCGCTTGTCGCTCAACGGTGCGGGAATAATCCGATCGAGCGACGCCATGCCCTCGGCCCCGCCGGAGGCAATCTTGGTGGCCGGCGCCGCCTTGCCCCCACCCTCACGAACATATTTGTCGGTAAAGGACAGCACCTCGTCCGCCGACGCCGAGATCGGTTGTTCGATGACGCTGGCGATCGCCTCATCCGGATCGCCGAGCACCGAGCAGTTTACCTCGGTGAGCTGCCTGACCGCTCGCTCGATCACAACCTTTTCGTCGAACCGGAACGCCTCCTCGATCGCAAAGTCGAGCTTCGCCCGATCCGCCGCCTTTGCGATGCCGATGGACGATCCGAGCCGAGCCGGCTTGACGATAACAGGGTACCAGAGGTCCTCCTCGATCCGGTCAAGCCACTCCTCTTCTCGATCCGCCCATTCCGTCTCACGGAGGGCCACCCATTCGACAACCGGAATATTCTGGTCGCGGCACAACATCTTCGACAGCACCTTGTCCATCCCAAGCGCCGATCCGAACACGCCGCTGCCCGTGTAGGCAACGTTGCACGTTTCACACAGACCCTGGATGCTTCCATTCTCGCCCGCACCGCCATGGAGGCCAAGGAATACGACGTCGAGCAACCTCGGGGACTGACCAAAGCGGAAGAGTCGGCCAGAGACCGGAACGATCTGCAGTTTTCCGCCCGGACCCGGGACGACACCGCAGCGCTGCGCCTTCTTCAACAGCGAATCGATGTCCGCAAATGCCTTGACGTCGAGGAGCGCATCACCGGTGTACCACTGACCATCCTTCGCGATATATACCGGAACGGGACGATAGCGGCTTCGATCAAGCGCCGCCACAGCCTGCAGGCTCGATATGACGGATACCTCGTGCTCCGGAGATACTCCGCCGAAAAAAAAGCCAATGTTGAGTTCGGCCAAATCCCTATCCGATTCGTTGATCCTCTCGCGTGCGACACCCGGCGCCCGTTGTTTGCGCCAGTTGGGCACTTCCTTTGCAGTCAATGCGTTACAGCAGCGTCAATGCAGGCGCGTGCTTCGCATAAGATAACCAGCGGTCAACCGGGACGTATCGAAGGCAGCAGTGAGAGTAGCGATCATATCCGACATTCATTCCAACCTGCAGGCATTGACCGCCGTACTCCGCTCAATTGGCACCCGCAAGGTGGACGCAATATACTGCCTCGGTGACATTGTCGGCTACGGAGCGGACCCCGCGACCTGCGTCGAGCTTGTCCGCAAGGAATGCAAAGCCTCCGTTCGCGGCAACCACGACCAGGCGGTCGCGCTCGACCACGGGCTCGACTGGCTTCCCAAGGATGCGCGGAAGGCCGCCATTCACAATCGGCTGGCGCTCTCCGACGCGCAGCTTGAGTTCCTCGGGCGCCTTGAGTACACACACGTCGGGGACGGATTCACCTTCGTACATGCCTCCCCGAAGAATCCCCACCAGTGGACACGCGTCGAGTCGCTGCACGTGGCGCTGGATCAGTTTGAGGCGTTCGACACGGAGATCTGCTTCATGGGCCACACGCACCTCCCCGCAGTTCTGTCGGACAAAATGGGGGTGCTTCGCGTGCGAGAAGGGAATCGGTACCTGATCAACGTAGGCAGCGTCGGCCAGCCGCGCGACCACGATCCGCGAGCCTCATACGGCGTTTTCGACTCCGATTCCTTCCACTATGAACTGGTGCGCGTCCCGTACGATGTTGAGGGTGCCATCGATCGAATCAAATCGGAGAGGCTGCCCCGGCGGCTCGGCAAGCGACTTCGGGTGGGCGAATAGCCTGTTTGCGCGACCTTCGGGGCGATAATACAAGCCTCTTGGTCGTTATTACATGTTATGTTAACTTGGGCGTTGCATTCTTACCGCGGCACGCGACCAGAGGACCTATGACCACGCTCATCCCCGGACGACCACGACACGAGCAGATCAGCGACTGGATTCGGAAAGAAATCGTCGAAGGTCGCCTCGAAACCGATGCCCAGCTCCCATCCGAGGCTGAACTCGGGCGGCAGTTCGAGGTCTCGCGGATCACGGTGCGCAGGGCACTCGCGACGCTCGAAAACGAGGGGCACATCTACCGCCGACAGGGACTCGGCTCCTTCGTCCGCGGTACATCGGTAGAGCAGGGCCTCGTCCGGCTGTCGGATTTTGTTGAGGACATGCGCCAGGCGGGCCTGGTCCCCACGTCGCAGGTGGTCCATACGGGGACCGAGCGGGCGTCGCAGGAAATAGCCGCGGCGCTCGGAGTCCCGGAGGGCTCCGCAGTCGTGCGACTCGATCGTCTCCGCCTCGGTGACGGCGAGCCGATCGCCTTCGACCAGACCTGGCTGACACACTTCTACTGGCAGTACCTCGACGGCCACGACCTTGCCAACTGCACCATCTATTCGATCCTCGAAGATCGCTACAACATGCCCGTTCGGCGTGGCGAGTTCCGGATCACGGCAGTCGACTGCCCTTCCGGCATCGCCGGGCATCTTGCGATTCCGAAACGCAGGGCCGTCCTTTTGATCGAGCGCACGTCAATGGCTGACGCGGATAAACGCATCTACTTTCAGCGACGGTACTACCGCAGCGACCGCGTCTCGTATCAACTCGAACTCGAACGGAACCCGAAGTCGCGGACGTCACCGCAGCGTGGACTGCCGCTCTCCGATTTTGAGCCCGTCTTCTCAAACAGATAGTCCGGTCACGACGATGTCGAAACCACCAAAACGCTTCTCCCAGTTTATTCACGATCACCCGGATGTCGGCAGTGCCTACAAAGCGCTTGGCGCGGCAACAAAGGAAGCCGGTCCGCTGGACGCAAAAACCGCCCAACTGGTAAAGCTGGGGATTGCCATCGGAATGCGCCACGAGGGTGCCGTTCACGCGCATGCGCGGAAGGCACTGGACGCTGGTTGTACGGCGGATGAACTCAAGCATGCGGCCATCCTCGGGACCACCACGCTCGGCTTTCCGACGATGATGGCCGCGTACTCCTGGATCGACGAGGTTCTCGATAATGACTGAGCCCGACGGCTCCGTCACGGCCGCGATCCTCGTCGGCGGGCGAAGCCGTCGCTTCGGTTCGGACAAGACGCGCGCCGCCTTAGGTGCCACGACGATGGCCGACCACGCGCTGTCGGTTGCCCGGCGCGTTGCCGCCCAGGTCGTAATCTGTGGCCGGGCGGATCAGGCACGTGACTATCCCGGCGATCGTTTTGCGCCGGACGTCGTCGGCGATTCGGGGCCATTGAGCGGACTGGCTGCTGCATTCGGCGCCGCGACAACAGACGGCATTCTGGTCGTCGCCGCAGACATGCCTCGCGTTGAGCCGATCGACGCGCTCCGTCTGCTTTCATTTCGTACGCGCGATGCCGTCGGCATCGTTCCGCGGTCACCGGACGGCAGGCTGCATCCACTTTTTGCGTATTACAGGTTAGAGGCGGCAGCGGTATGCGAGGAGGCGCTCTCATTGGACAAAAGTATGCACACGTTTGTGCGTCTGCTCGCCATACGAGGACTGCTGCTCTACCCGACCTTCACGGCTGACGCGATGACCAACGTTAATACACCTCAGGATCTTCGAAATGCGGCGGCGGCGCAGAATCCGTTTGACACTACCTGACATGACAAGTATCTTTTTTGACCGGTTTTCCCCAGAATTTCTGCGTGAAACACTCAATACCCAATGAATTACGGATTCCTGATCAGGAATGACCGCTGCATCGGTTGCCACGCCTGCTCGACAGCGTGCAAGAGCGAGAATGAAGTCCCGCTCGGCGTCAACCGGACATGGGTCAAATACGTCGAAACGGGCGCGTATCCCGATGTCACGCGGCACTTCCAGGTGACCCGGTGCAACCACTGCGCCAACCCTCCCTGCGTACGCATCTGCCCGGTTACGGCAATGTACCAGCGCGATGACGGAATCGTCGAGTTCGACCCCGACGTGTGCATCGGCTGCAAGGCCTGCATGCAGGCTTGCCCGTACGATGCCATCTATGTTGATCCGGATTCCGGCACCGCGGCAAAGTGTCATTTCTGCGCGCATCGCGTCGAGGTCGGGCTGGAGCCGGCATGTGTTGTCGTATGTCCGGAACACGCAATCATCGCGGGCGACCTCGACGATCCGATTTCCGAGATCAGCCGGATGATTGCTGCGAGCAAGGTCACGGTCCGCAAACCGGAACAGGGCACCTCGCCGAAGTTGTTCTACACGGAAGGTCAGGAAGTCACACTCACGCCGACGGCAGTAGATCGCACGCCGGAAACGTTCATGTGGTCTGATGTCATGCCGCTCCACGGTGGAGACGGCCATGGCGACGGTCACAGCGCTGGGCATGGCGACGGAGGGTCACCTATTCCCTCCCCAACGGTCAGCGCCTCCGGCCGCAAGTCCGCCTCGGGCGCCTCGCTGCGCAAACCGCAGGCTCAGGGTGTGCCGGATGCCGGCCCCATCATGATCGGCAAGGGACGCATGGCGGATCACATGGTACAGGTCGCTTACAACGCGCAGCACCTTATCCCCTGGCATTGGCCTGTCCCCGCCTACCTCGTCACTAAGGGAATCGGAGCGGGAATCTTTCTCCTGCTGGCAATCGGCTACCTGCTGGGACTGTTCACGTTTTCCGCGACGGCGTTCGTCGCGCTCGGCGCCGTCGGCATCGCAGCGCTTCTGGCGACTACCGGACTGCTTGTGTACGATCTGGAGAAACCCGCGCGCTTCCTGCGCATCATTCTTCGTCCGCAATGGCGGTCGTGGCTCGTGCGGGGCGCCTTCCTGCTGATCGGCTTCTCGACCATCGGCGGAATCTGGTGGGCGGCGGAGGCGGCGGTTTCTTTCGGCTGGATCGATCCGATCGGCGACACGGTGCGCGTGGCGCTGGCGTGGATCATCATCCCGCTCGCCATCGGAGCCGCCATCTACACGGCGTTCCTCTTCGGGCAGGCGGAGGGACGGGACCTGTGGCAGAGCTCGCTCCTTCCGATCCACCTCATCGTGCAGGCCTTCATGGCCGGCAGTGCGGCAGTCCTGGTCACCGCTATGGCTGTTGAGCTGCCCGCAGACCTTGCCAGGGTCGCGACGATCACCTTCGGCGTGAGTGTCGTTGCGGACCTCCTCGTCACGTTCCTCGGCGAGTTCGGTATGCCGCACGCTTCGGAAGCCGCGGCACGGGCCGCTCACACGATTACGCACGGGCGCTACCGCAAGCACTACCTGGCCAGCATGATCGCCGGCCATCTCGTGCCGCTCGCGCTGCTTGCCGTCGGGGGACCGGTCGCCGGTGCCGCAGCCGGGGTCCTCGCAATCGTCGGACTCTACCTCTACGAATACGCCTTCGTGATGGCGCCACAGGAAATCCCGAACAGCTAGACTATCAAGATTATGGGAGCGTCTGCATCTGCAGTCAATCGAATCCTCCAGGGAATCCTGAAGGCCAGCGCCGCGATCAGTGACGGTGCTGCGGAGGCACCGACTCAGCGTCGTGCCGCTGATGAAAGTGGTTTCGGTCCGCGTACGTTTTCTCCGACCGAGCTGAAGCCGGACAAGGCGGATCTGACGACGGTTATCCATCCGGATGGTCGGATGTCGCAGTATCCGCCGACGGACCGATGGGACGACTGGGTCGAGTGGGACGGAAAGCTCTGGCCGAAACGGGTGGCACGGCGGTACACGCTTGTGCCAACAACCTGCTTCAACTGTGAGAGCGCGTGCGGCCTCCTCGCTTACATCGACCGCGAAACGCTCGACATCCGCAAGTTCGAGGGCAACCCGAAACATCCCGGCAGTCGCGGACGGAACTGCGCCAAGGGCCCCGCAACGATCAACCAGATTTACGATCCAGAGCGCATCCTGTATCCGCTGAAGCGCGTCGGCAAGCGCGGCGAAGGCAAGTGGCAGCGGGTTTCATGGGCCGAAGCACTCGATGACATCGCGCAGCGGATGCGTGAAAGCCGGATGCGCCGCCGCGACGGCATCATGTACCACGTCGGGCGCCCCGGAGAGGACGGCTACACGAACCGATGCATCCAGTCCTGGGGCGTCGACGGACACAACAGCCACACGAACATCTGCTCGGCCGGCGCGCGTGCGGGCTACGCATTCTGGGTTGGCGAGGACCGACCAAGCCCCGACCACGCCCATTCGCGCGTGATCCTCCTCATTTCGAGCCACCTCGAGACGGGACACTATTTCAACCCGCACGCACAGCGGATCATGGAGGGCGTCGAAAACGGAGCGAAGCTGATTACGTTCGATCCGCGCCTCAGCAACACCGCTTCCAAGAGCCACGTGTGGTTGCCGACGTGGCCCGGCTCGGAGACTACCGTGCTCCTCGCAATCGCCAACTACCTGATTCAGAACAACCGGTACAACAGGCAATACGTCCGCGACTGGGTCAACTGGCGCGAGACGCTGGAGTTCTTCCGCAGCAAACCGTATCCCGAGGTCGACTTCGCGTTCAGCGGCGAGGGTACGTTCGAAGACTTCGACAGATTGCTCAAGACCCTGTACGCGGAATACACGTTCGAGCGTGCGGCAGAGGAAGCCCAGGTGCCGATCGAACGAATTGAGGAGGCGGCAGCGTACATCGCCGACTGCGACGGGCGGCTTGCATCGCACACGTGGCGGAGCGCCTCGATCGGAAACCTTGGTGGTTGGCAGGTCGCGCGTTGCCTCTTCTTCCTGAACGTCCTGACGGGATCGGTCGGAACACGGGGTGGTACGTCGATGAACGCCTGGAACAAGTTTGTCCCCGCCCCCTTCGACAAACCGAAGGCCTTCAACGCCTGGAACGAGCTGCACCTCCCCCACGAGTGGCCGCTCGCATTCTACGAGATGAGCTTCCTGCTTCCGCACTTCCTCGAGGAAGGCCGCGGAGAAATCGACGTCTATTTCACGCGGGTCTACAACCCGATGTGGATCAATCCGGACGGCTTCATGTGGCTGAAGGCGCTCGTCGACGAGGAGAAGATGAAGTTCCACGTCGCGCTGACGCCCACCTGGAACGAGAGCGCATGGTTTGCCGATTACGTCCTTCCGATGGGCCATTCCGGCGAACGCCATGACCTGATGAGCCAGGAAACGCACGCGGGCCAGTGGATCTCCTTCCGCCAGCCGGTGCGACGCGTCGCAATGGAGCGACTCGGAAAGAAGGTGCAATACACCTACGAGGCAAACCCGGGCGAAGTGTGGGAGGAGAACGAATTCTGGATCGAGGTGTCCACGCGCATGGATCCGGACGGATCACTGGGAATCCGCGAACACTTCGGGAGTCCGTACCGGCCGGGTGAAATTATCACCGTCGACGAGTACTACCAGTGGATCTTCGAGAACAGCGTGCCCGGGCTTCCTGAGGTCGCTGCCGAACATGGACTGAAGCCGCTCGAGTACATGAAGCGCTACGGTGCGTTCGAAGTGAAGGCCGAGAACTACGTGCCCTACGACAAGCCGTTGGCATCAGACGGCAAGGCAGATGCCGCGGGCAACGTGGTCGTCGATGGCAAGGTAGCCGGCATCCTGCGTGAGGGTGAAGCGCGCGTCGGATTTCCGACGCCTTCTCGGCGGCTCGAGTTCTACAGTCCGACACTTCGAGACTGGAGCTGACCCAAAAAACGTTTCACGATTCCGTGGTCGCTCGAGAGTCACGTCAGCACGCGGGCGATCGATCGCGCCAAGGGCGAGATGTTGCTGCTACCCAACTTCCGGCTGCCAACCTTGATTCATACGCGCAGCGCGAACGCCAAGTGGCTCTACGAAATCAGTCACAAGAACCCGGTGTGGATGCATCCGTCGGATGCGCGTCGCCTTGGCGTCTCAACCGGCGACCTGATCCGCGTAGAGACCGAGATCGGCTACTTCGTCGATAAGGTCTGGGTCACCGAGGGCATCAAGCCCGGAATCGTGGCCATGAGCCACCACCTCGGCCGCTGGCGCCTGAAGGAATCGGAAGGAGTCAACCGGCAGGCTTCCAGCCTCGTCACACTGGAGGATCGCGGCGACGGCGTGCGCTCACTACACGTCCTCCACGGCGCAACGGCCTGGGAATCCTGGGACCCGGATACCTCGCGGATCTGGTGGAAGGACGTGGGCGTTCATCAGAATCTGACCCACGCTGTCCACCCTGACCCGATCAGCGGCGCGCACTGCTGGCTCCAGAAGGCCGTCAATGTGCGGAAGGCCGAGCCCGGCGACAAACACGGCGACGTTCAGGTCGATACGCGGCGATCAATGGAGGTGTATCGACAATGGACGGCGATGACACGATCCGCCGTCACAAACAGCCCCGACGGGCTGCGTCGCCCCTTCTGGCTCAAGCGCCCGCTGAAGCCCGTGAAAGACGCGTACCGACTCCCTGAAAATCCGTTTGCACCGGCGGATGCATACCCGGATCTTTCGGGATTCTCCGACTACGACTCCTGATCATCGACAACTCCCGGAAGGATCGTGCAGACAAGTTTCAGAGCGACGTCAACGCAGCTCGCCCACGCCCGGGCAATGCTGTTCCAGTCGACGGCCAGATTGCTCGACCACGGCTTCGAAAAAACTGACCTGCAGCTTCTTGTTCAGTTCGTCCCGTCCGAGGCCGAGAAATGCCTCGATCGGGCCGAGGAAGCGGCACGACATTACGACCTGTTCGGGCGGAACGTTCTGCCGTTTGCAAGCAGCTACCTCGAAGCGACCGGCCAGCTTGGTGGTATCGTCTCGGACTTCTGTCTGTCGACCTATTCGGATTCCGGATTCGCTGCCGATCTGAGCGCGGCGAGCCCCGACCACTTTTCGGTGATCTTCGACTTTCTTGCGCACCTTTCGCGTGTCGAGGCTGCCGGCGATCCGAATGCCGCAGGCATTGCACGCTCGGAAGGCCGGGCGTTCGTGAATCATTTTCTGCTGGCCGCCTTCCATCCATTCATGCGTGCCGTTGGCAGGCATCGAGACACACGGTACGCGGCCGTCCTCAGTGGCGTCTGGGAGGTCCTGCTCGATTACGCCGGACACTCGGATGATTCAGCCACCGAGCGCTGGGGCGTTCGCGACCTGCTATTCGAATCCGGACTCGAACACGAAGCGCCGCCGACCGCTTTGCCTGCCGATGACGATCTCGATATCGATCTCGACGATCCGAACGCCAAGATCCGTCATATCGCCGCTTACCTGACCAATTGCGCGCGATGCGGACTCTATCTGTCGCAAACAGACATGGCGAATCTTGGTGCCGCGCACGACATTCCACGGGGTTTCGGCAGCCGGACGGATACTCTCGAGAATCTGATGCACTCTGCGATCGCACTGGAAGGCCTCGAAGAGCTGCTTGGCGAGCTGCGCAGTCTTATTCAGGAGGAGCGCGACACGCTTCGGACGCTCGTCGCCGGTCTGTCTGCAACAGCCCTGTCGGGGCCGCATCCGTCGTTTTCCCTGGACCATCTGTCGACGCGACTCGATGCCACGCGCCGCGTCGTAGACAGAATCGCCACCGAAGCTGCGCAAGCGTCGGTCGATCGCGACTGAGTCGTCGTCTTAACCGCGGCCGGTCTCCGGTTGGCTGCCCGCCCCCTCTGCCGGCAGCACAAGCTCGACCGAATCCGGACCAAAGTAGTCGTCGTATTGACCGCGCTCCCGCAGGATCGATTCCACTGCGCGGAAGGGGCTCATGAAGAAGTGATCGGACCCGATCTGCGAAACGAGTCCGCAGCCGGACATCATCTTTTCGATGGATGATTTGACGCCGCCAAAGTGCAGGCGGACGCCTCGCGCGGCGAGGAACTCTGCCGCCATTCCGAGCGCGGCCGCTGCCGTCGTGTCCAGATCGTTGATCGAGCTCGCATCGATGACGACATCCTTGATGCTCGCGTCGGCGCGCGTCCGCGAATCGAGAAGCTCCTTCAGGAACTCGGCATTCGCGAATGAGAATGAAGCGTCGATCCGCAGGATCAGAATCCCCCGGAAGATCCGCGCATCCGGATTGTTTTCGATGTCGCGGAACGAGCGGCTCCCGGGAATCTGGCCGAGCTCGGCGACATTGGGCCGGCTGATGCGATACATGATGGCGATCACCGAGATGGCAATCCCGGTCAGGATGCCCTGCTCGATTCCGACGAACAGCGTAACAACAAACGTCACGATGCTGATCGCGCCGTCGATTCGTTTCACCGACCAGAGATGTTTCATCGTCGCAACGTCGAAAAGGCCAAGCGCCGCGACGATGATGATCGCGGAAAGGACCGGAATCGGAAGCAGCCGCACCAACGGTGTAAAGAACAGCAGGGTCAGGGCGACCAGCGCGGCCGCAAAGACGTTCGCCATCGGCGTTCGGGCACCCGCCTGATCGTTCACCGCAGTGCGTGAAAAACTGCCGCTGACGGGGATCGAGTGAAAAAAGCTCCCGACAAAGTTGCTGAGGCCCATTGCAACGAGCTCGCGGTTCGGGCGGATCGAATATTTGTGTTTTGCGGCGAATACTTTTCCGAGTGTGACGACGGACATGAACTGAACCAGCGCAAGGGTCACGGCCACAACAAACAGGTCGCCCACCTCGTCGAGGTGGATGGCGGGTAGCGCCGGCATTGGGATTCCTGCACGGATGTCGCCGACGATGCGCAGCCCCTTCGCTTCGAGGTCAAAAAACCAGGCAGCGAGCGCGCCGAGAACCGCGACAAGCAGCGGTCCCGGGACGCGGCGCAGATACCGTTTGACGAGCAGCAGCGTCGCGATCGTCGATGTCCCCACGAGAAGGGTCAGCGGATGGATCTCGCCGAGACTCGAAACAATGGCTGGAAGGAGAACCTGAAACTGACTCGTGTGGATGAGTGTCACGCCGGCAAGGCTCCCGACCTGGCTGAACGCGATGATGAGGGCTGCCGCCGAAGCGAAGCCCGTAATAATCGGACGCGACAGCAGGTTCACGACAAAGCCGAGTCCGGCAAGGCCCATCACGATCTGAATCGTGCCGGCCATCACCGCGAGCAGGATCGCAAGCTGGATGTAGTGTTCCGATCCCGCCTCCGCCATCCCGACAAGTCCGGCCGCCACGATCAGCATGTCGATGGCGATCACGCCGCCGGCAAGCTGCTTCGACGTGCCGAAGATCGGATACACGAGGAGCGGCACGAGCGACGCGTAGAGACCGTACACCGGGGGTACACCCGCCAGCAGGGCGTATGCCATGCTTTGCGGAACCAGGACAACGCCGACGGTCAGTCCGGCCAGAAGATCGTTCCGGAACGAAGTGCGGTTGTATCCGGGCAACCATCGGGTCATCGTAATGACCCGGCGTATCATTGAGGTGGACTGATCTGAACCGCTCATTGGAACCTTACCATCGGAGCCACTCGATTGAGACAACGTCTCCGGCCGACGGTGCGTCAGTCTCTTCGGGAAGGTGTATCAGACAGTTGGCTTCCGCCAGAGACATCGAAACATGCGAACCCTGTTGGCCGGCAACGCGAACACGAACCGTGCCCTTCTCATCGACTCCCGCCGAACCGCGAACGAAGTAGTGGAGCGGCCGATTTTTTACGACGCTGCCCTCGAACACCGCAGCAATCAGTTCAGGCGCCGGCAGGTTATTCCCCATCATTCGAATGAGAGCCGGACGAACGTATTCGTGAAAGCAGATCGAGGCGGACACCGGGTTGCCGGGCAGCATGAAAACCGCCGCACCGTCGAGCAAGCCAAACGCGAGCGGCTTCCCCGGACGCTGGCGCACCTTCCAGAAGGAAACCTCCAGTCCCATGGTCTCCATCACCTGCCTGACAATGTCATAATCGCCGACCGACGCGCCGCCGGAAACAACGAGGACGTCCACCTGTCGCGTCAGAGCGGACTGTATGTTCGAGCGAACCGACTCTTCGTTGTCCCGGATCACATCCGACAACACAACTGTGCCCCCGGCACGAACCGTCTGGGCAGTCAACGCCGGTCCATTGGAGTTCCGAATCTGCGACGGGCCCGGAACGGCATCGACGGCGACGAGCTCGTCACCGCTTGAAAACACGGCAACACGCGGACGACGAGTCGCGGGAACGGTTGCGCGACCGATCGAAGCGAGCACGGCTACGTGGCCCGGCAGGATGGTGGTCCCCTTTTCGATGACACGTTGACCAATCGAAATGTTGCTTCCCGCCTTGCGGATGTTCGCGCCGGCAGGCACCGGAGCTTCAAAGCGCACGGTCGATCCGTTGTCGACCTGAACGAGCTCCTGCTGAATGACGGCGTCGGCCCCATCCGGAATACGCGCGCCGGTCATGATGCGGACGCAGGTTCCAGGTTCGACCCGCACGTCCGGCTCGACGCCGCATGGAACTTCGCCGATAAGGCGAAGCGACACGTCTCCGCTTGCCACATCCAGCGCCGGTATGGCGTAGCCGTCCATTGCCGAATTGTCGAAAGGCGGAATTGCTTCAGCGCTTGAGACGTCCTCGGCCAGCACGCGTCCAACGGCGTCCGCGAGCTGCACGACCTCGGCGCCGAGCGGCGAAACGGCTTCCGAGATGCGACGCCGCGCGTCCGCGACCGAGATGAAGGTATCGAAGTTGGCTGCTGACATCGGTTCGGTGGTACGACTGGAATTAGTGGCTGTCAGTCTACGGATTTCGACGGTCAGGTGATTCGTTATCAGTGATCAGTTATCAGTTATCAGTTATCAGTGATCAGTGATCAGTTATCAGTGATCAACGACGCCAATCCTGACAACCGCCTCTTTCGACGCATCAGAAACTTCGTGAAAGAAGGCATCGGCTCCGAACTTCGCGACGATACCGGCGCGAAGGATTCGATCGCGGATTGGCCCCTTCGCACCAGCAAACAGGACGGAGACGCCTTCTTCGCGCAGCATGCCAACCTGCTCCTGTAGCGCATGGAGTGCACTCGAGTCGATTCGGTTGACAGGGTACAGATCGAGGACGAGCACTTTGATGCCCGGGTTCTCTCGAACAACGCGCGAAACGGTCGACTTGAAATAGCCGGCGTTCGCAAAATACAGTGACGCATCGAGCCGAAGCACGACAACGCCCGGTTCTGTGATGGCATCCGGATAGCGATCGACATTTCGCCACGTGTCGGTCCCGGGAAGTCGGCCCATCACGGCGGTGTGCGGTCGCGAGGAAGAGTGAAGTACGACCGCCAGCGACGACACGATGCCGACCAGGATGCCGGTCTCGATTCCCAGGAGCGCGGTGCTGAAGAACGTGATCGCCATCAACGCAAAATCCTTGCGATCGACCTTCCAGAGATAGGCCACCTCGTGAAAATCGAAGAGGCTCCACACAGCCAGGATGATGATGGCGCCAAGGACTGCCTTCGGAATAAAAAAGAACAGCGGTGTGAGGAACAGCAGCGCAAGGGCAACGACGGTCGCGGCAATCAACGTTGCAATCTGAGTACGTGCGCCCGCGTCTGCATTAACGGCTGTTCGCGAAAAGCCGCCGGTATTCGGATAGGCCTGGAAGACTGCGCCGAGGATCTTTGCGGCGCCGAGAGCGATCAGCTCTTTGTCCGCGTCGATCTCGTAACCGTTGCGGGACGCATAATACTTCGCGACTGCGATCGTCTCGATGATCCCGATCGCCAGGATCGTGAACATCCCCGGAAGCAACGCACGGATTTCCGCCACGCTCGCACGCGGAATCTGCGGGGCTGGAAGCCCGGATGGGACCATCCCAACAATCGCGACACCCTGACCGTCCAGATGCAGGATGGCCGTGATGGCGGTTCCGGCAACAAGTGCGACCAGCGCCGCCGGAAACGTCTTCTTCCACTGGCGGAAGGCGATCATGATGAGGAGAGCCCCAATGCCGATGGCGAGCGTCGGCAGGTGCGATTCGCCGAGCCGGACGAAAACGGAAGCGGCGATCTCGGTTGCATGGTCGGATCGCGGAATGCTGATGCCAAGCAGATGCTTGATCTGGCCAAGCCCGATGATGACTGCCGCCGCACTCGTGAAACCCGCCAGCACGGGACGCGAAAGAAAGTTCGCCAGGAAGCCGGCGCGGACGAGTCCGAGCACAATCTGAACGATCCCCGCCATGAAGGCGAGCAGGATCGCGAGGGCGACAAACTTCGCTGCATCACCTCCGGCAATGGGGGCGACGGCGGATGCCGTCAGCAAGGATGCAAGGGCGGTTGGACCCACCGCAAGCTGCCTGCTCGTGCCAAGAAATGCGTAAACAACCAGCGGGACGAGCGACGTGTAGAGTCCGTAGATCGGGGGCAAGCCGGCGACGAGTGCGTACGCCATCCCCTGCGGGATCAGTATGACGCCGACGGTGACACCCGCGAGCAGGTCTTTTCGAAACACGCCGCCGTCGTAACCAGCGAGCTGCCGGGCAATCGGCAGCGGCGCGAGGAATCGCGGGATTCCGGTCATGGCAATCTCATACTACGGGTGGCCTCTGCACAGAAGAAAAACGCCCGGCGGTTGGTCGACCGCCGGGCGCGCATCCTCACGCTACCACCACTTCTCCGGTTTCAACCGGACCAACCAGGTGGTAACTCTCTATCAGATCGTCAACATACTTGACGTCGTATCCTTCCTTCGCGAGGTACGAGGCAGCCGCCGCCGCTCGGGCACCCGTGCGACAATGAACGAGCAGCGTCTTGTCCTTCGGCAGGCGATCGAGATACGTGGGCAGTCTCGTGTACGACGCATTGATTGCGCCCGGAATGTGGAGCTCGTTGAACTCGGCCGCAAATCGCACATCGAGAACGGCATCTCCCTCTTTGCGCAGCATTTCGAACTCATCCCAGCGGAGCGTCGGAATCGACGCGTAGCCGCCGTTCTCCTCTTCGAAATACCGCATCAACGTATCCGGCGTCAGATAGCCGATGATGTTGTCGTAGCCGATGCGGACGAGATCGCGCAGACCTTCGTCGAGCTGCGTCTCGTTCACGATGAGAACGAGCGGTGTCGTTTCGTCTTCAATCAGAGAGCCGACAACCTGGCTGAACGTCCGATTCATCGGCGCGTAGATCGAGCCAACAATGTGCCGGTCCATGAAGCCTTCGCGGTCGATTCGCGCGTCGATGATCGTCGCATTCTTCTTTTCGATCACACCGCGGAGATCGGCAACACCGTAGGCGCGCGGCCCGGGCATTCCGTTGAGGACCGGGACGCCGGCCCTGTTGTCGCGCTTCATGCGGGCGAAGTAAAGTGGCGGCTCCGGCTGGCCCGACAGGATCGCACCTACGAACTCATCTTCCCCCTCGGCTGCCGCACCGAGTGACGCGTTGTAGCGCTTCTCGTAGCCAACTGTCGACTGCGGGACGGCGCCCAACGCCTTCCCGCAGGCAGATCCGGCGCCGTGTGCCGGCCAGACCTGCAGATGGTCCTCGAGGCTCGTGAACTTCGGCAGCGAACCGAAGAGCGTATGGGCGGATGACTCCATCATGCCGTGGATTCCGGCCGCGGATTCGAGCAGGTCCGGACGAACGAGATCGCCGACAAAAACGAAGTCGCCCGATGCGATACCCATCGGCGTGGTGGCACCGCCTCCCTCATCCGTGACGAGGTAGGAGACGTGCTCGGGCGTGTGGCCCGGTGAGTGCACCGCGCGGAACTTGATGTTTCCGATCTTGAAGGTGTCATTGTCGGACAGTCGGACGATATCGTACTTCTCAGGATCGGCCCACTCGGAAGCCCAGCCGGCTTCCCTCCCCTCGTCCGAAACGTAAACCCGCGTTCCGTGCTGCTCCGCAAATTCGCGGGCGCCGGACAGAAAGTCGGCGTGAATATGCGTCTCGGCGACCGCGACGATGTTGACGTTTTCGGCTTCCGCGAGCCGGACGTACGTATCGATATCGCGAAGCGGATCGATGATGATCGCCTCCTTCGTCTTCTGGCAGCCGATCAGGTAGGCATACTGCGCCAGTTTGGGTTCAAAGATCTGTCTGAATAGCATAGTCTGTACCTGTCTTCTTGTCTAAACCTGCATGTCCTGAATGCTGCCGTGAAGGCATCGCCTTTGCGGCACAACCTGTTTGCATGTCCGTGGTTCTTGTCCCCTGCTAGTGCTGTCCTCTGCGTCGACCCTGTCAGTATCGGCTTTTCAGCATTTCGAGGCTATCGGGGAGATCCCGATCGTTGCGTCGGAGTGAACAGCTAGTGCGGAAGAAATCGCTTCGTCAGCCCGTATGTCCATGCCCCGGCTAGCGCGGCCACGAACGACACGACGATTACGCTCACGCCCGCACCAAAAAGCGCGTAAATCGGCCCGGGGCACGCACCGAGGAGCCCCCAGCCGATTCCGAAAATCAATCCGCCGGCGACATAGCTGACGCCGCGCCCGAGGGGCTTCGACGCAACCTCGATCGTCTCGCCGTGGATCGTTCGCAGGCCCAATCGCTTGATAAGCTGCAGCGAAATCATCCCGACGACGACCGCGCTGCCGATCACGCCGTACATGTGGAACGCCTGAAAACGGAACATCTCCTGAATTCGGAACCAGGAAACAACTTCGCTCTTGATCAGCACGACACCGAACAGAATGCCGAGCACGAGATAAATCGAGGCATCCGCGGCGGAGAGCGTGCGAAGCTCGACCTTGACGCTACCTCCCGAATAGGGCGTCCCGCCAATCTCTTCACAATCCGGCGGAACCTGTGTCAACTCTGATGTTGCTGAAGACATATTGTTACCGCAGAAGTACTGGTAGAATCACGTGCGTCGCAAACAAACCACCCGCGAAGAAGCCGATGACCGCAACGAGCGACGCAAGCTGAAGATTGGACAGCCCCATAATCGCATGTCCCGAAGTGCAGCCGCCCGCGTACCGTGCACCGAAGCCCGCCAGAAAGCCGCCGACCACGATCATGACGAAACCGGGTAGCGTCGCAAGCCCTGCCCAACTGACGAACTCCACGGGGACGAGCCCCTCGAAGTTCGACACGCCCAGGTTTCTCAGATCCGAGACGGTTTCATCACTGATCGCGATCGCAGGATCCGGAAATGCCAGAACGTGCATGGCTACATAGCCCCCTACAACGATCCCGCCTGCAAAAACCAGATTCCACAGGCCGATCCGCTTCCAATCGTACTTCAGGTATTCGATGCCCGCCGGCACCGTCGCGGCACAGATGTGGCGCAGGCTCGACGAGATGCCAAACGGCTTGCCGGCCAGAATCAACAGCAACGGCACCATGAGTCCGATCGCCGGACCCGCGATATACCATGGCCACGGTTGAGAAATAAGTTCGATCATTCTGACGGCGAACGCCCGGTTGCGAGAGTCGTGCTCCCGACGAGCGTGAAGCTGGGTTACGTACGGGTTGCTGGTTACGAGCGGTCCGGCGGAACCTGGGTCGATCCTGCCGTGGGCACTGCGTCGCTGCAGCCTGTTAGGATATCCTGTTATGATATCCTGTTATAACAAGTAACTGCTCGGCTATAATAGCCCAAGTGCCGTTCAGGATCCGCCCTTCACGGATTCTTCATGTACATGAAGGCAGCTTGCGGAGGCATCAGGACGCAGACTCCAGCTCGCCCACCGCAACCAGCTGGCCCTTGTTGTAGATCGCCCACGCCTTGCCAACCATCCGATCACCCACAAAAGGCGTGTTGTGACTCTTCGAGTGGATGTCCGCGTCACGGAAGCTCCACTCCGTCGCGGCGTCAAAAATCGTAAGGTTTGCCTTCTCACCCTTTGCCACCTTCGGGACCGGCAGCCGAAGAATGCGACGCGGCGAGACCGTGAGCTTTTCAACTGCCTGCTCGACCGTCAGCACACCGGGGGCAACCAACTCCCTGCCGGTCAGACCCCAGGCAGTCTCCAGCCCGATGATCCCGAACGGCGCCGCCACAAATTCAACCTCCTTCTCGAACGACGCGTGGGGAGCGTGATCGGTGCAGATGGCATCGATGGTGCCGTCCCGCAGACCTTCCTTGATGGCGTCGATGTCGTCTGCCGTTCGAAGCGGCGGATGCATCTTCGTGTTCGTCGCGTAGCTGGATCGCTCCACCTCCTCATCGGTGAGCGTGAAGTGGTGCGTACACGCCTCGGCCGTTATCGGAACACCGCGAGCCTTTGATCGACGAACAATCTCCACCGCACCGCGGGTCGAGATATGCGCGACATGCACGTGCCCGCCGGTATACTCCGCAATCAACGCGTCCCGCCCGATCATCACCTCTTCGGCAAGTGCCGGAATGCCCGGAACGCCCAACCTCGTCGCGACCTCTCCTTCGTGCATATGGCCGTGCGCGTTGAGCGTCAGGTCCTCCATGTGGTTGATGATCACCCGGTCCAGCATCGACGCATACTCCAGCGCCCGACGCATCAGTCCGCTGTCCTGAACGGGCGATCCGTCATCGCTGAATGCGACGGCGCCACCTGCCACCAGGTCGCCCATTTCGGCCAGCTCCTTCCCCGCCCGTTTCTTCGAAACGCACGCGATCGGAAAAACATCAACCGCCTCTCGCGCGGCTCGGTCAACAATGAACTCGACGACGTCTCTCGTATGTATCGGCGGATCCGTATTGGGCATGCACGCAACCGCGGTGAAGCCTCCGAACGCGGCCGCCGCACAGCCTGTCGCAATCGTTTCCTTGTGTTCGTAACCCGGCTCACGCAAATGGACGTGCATGTCTATCCATCCGGCAGAGATCAGGCGGTCCGTGCAGTCATACTCCTGAACTCCTTCGGCGCCGATGTCGCCGATCTCGGCGATGACGCCATCGCGAATCAGTACATCCGCCCGCGTGCGCACACCGGTCTCAACATCCAGAATGGTCCCGTTCTTGAGCAGTAGATCCGGACAGTGTGACATGATTCGCGATATCATTTGGGAAACAAGCAGCTTGTCGTGTGGAAGTTAGCAATAACGCGAACAAGATTAATCCGACATTTCCGCGCGGCGACGCGGCAATGCGCGTCTACATTTGCAGGCCATCGACTAAATTCAGAAAGTTAAATGGACGCGATCCCGATTCGGGTCGTACGGCCTCCAGACCACATCACCCCGGCCTCCAGACACCGCTTGACACCTCCGGAATCAATAACCGTCGCCGCGATAGACCTTTCCGCCTTGCGATCGAACGCACGCGTTCTCTCCGCAGCCGCGAAACCGGCGTCGCTCATGGCGATCATCAAGGCGAACGCGTACGGACACGGTGCCGTCGCGATCGCGCGCGCCCTGTCGGAAGAAGGCATCGACTTCTTCGCCGTCGCAACCGTCGCCGAGGCGTGGGAGCTTCGCAACGCCGGCATCAACGAGCGCATACTGGTGCTGGCGTCACCGCTTCCGGAGCAGTACGCATACTACGAGCCCCTCGGTCTCGAAATGACCGTCGCTCGCGTCGACACGCTGCGCTACGTCCTCGAGCAGCATCGTGGCGGGATCAACCTCCCCTTCCACATCAAGCTGGACACCGGCATGACACGCCTCGGCCTGTCTGCCGAAGAATTTCAGGAGGCGGCCGTGGAACTCCGGTCTTCCGGTGCGGCGATTGCCGGGATCTGGACGCACCTTGCAAGTGCCGATGACCCGTCGGACAGCCTCACGGCCGTTCAGATCGAGCGCTTTAGCGCGGCGGTGCGCGAATCGGGCCTGTCACCTCGCGAGACGCATGTGATGAACACGGGCGCGTTGACGGCAGGAGTCGGAATCAAGCCGGTTGGCGAACGCGTACGGGTCGGGATATCGCTTTTCGGCGCAACCGGATTCCCATCCATCGTCGACGGCCGCATTCGACCCGTCATGACATTCCGAACCAGAATCGTTCAGGTTCGTACGGTAGATGCGGGAACCGGCGTTTCATACGGACACCGGTGGCACGCGCCTCGTGCGACTCGAATCGCAACAGTGGGTGCCGGGTATGCGGATGGGTATCCGCGAGTCCTGGTGCAGAATGCGAAGGTTGGCGTTGGATCACGCTTGTGTCCGATCGCAGGGACCGTCTGCATGGATATGTTCATGGTCGACCTCGGCCCTGACGCAACCGAGCAACCGGGGGATCCGATTGTGCTTTTCGGCAGCGGGGGCCCGACCGTCGACGAGGCAGCGCGATGGGCCGGAACGATACCGTACGAACTGCTTTGTCGCGTCGGAAGACGCGTGCCGAGAGTTTACGGCTGATTTCCGACGATCGGGATGGCATCGCGGCGGGACGGCTGATCCGACCGAAGCCGTTTCGGGGAAGAAGTAGGTTTCACAGAAGTAGTATATTATCCGAACATCAATAACCGGGATCGCGAGATGACCATGACTCCTGAACCATCTGACGTAAACATCCTGCTGGTAGACGACGAAGAGGACGTTGTCGAGGTCGTCGGTCATTTCCTCCGACAGGAAGGCTTCGCCGTTCATCAGGCCTATGACGGAGAGGAAGCACTCGCCAAGGCCAATGCGGACATCGACCTGATCGTCCTCGACATCATGCTTCCCGGCCTCGACGGCTACGAGGTCTGCAAGCGACTTCGTTCGAGAGTAGAGACCGAAACGATTCCGATCATCTTCCTGAGTGCGAAGATTGAAGAACAGGATCAGATCAAGGGCCTGATGATGGGCGGCGATGCCTATATCACAAAGCCCGTGTCTCCACAGGTCATCGTCGCAAACGTTCGCGCGATCCTGCGACGTAGCGGCGTCGAGGAAAGCCGAACCCTGCAGGTGAACGACCTCACGATCTACGAAGACGAGTACCGGGCCTCACTCGAAGGCAAGGACCTCGGGTTGACCCTGACCGAGTTTGAACTCCTTCGCTACCTGTGTCGCCATCCGCGCAAAGCCTTTACGCGTCAGCAGTTGCTCGAGACGATCTGGAAGGATGCCATGATGGTCACCGAACGGACGGTAGACGCCCACATCAAGAACCTCCGCGAAAAGCTTGGACCGTTCGCACAGCACATCCAGACAGTCCGCGGTGTGGGCTATCGGTTCGTGCAGGACGAGAGCATGGCGGAGGTTTAGGCGGCTGTCACATTCTCCAGGATCGTAAACGATGCCCCGGTCCGGCTTACTGAACAGGATCAGTCTACGGATCTTTCCGGATCGGGCGTCTACGCAGACGTGGATGGTGCTCACGTTTGTGTTTTGCGTTGGCATCGCCGTTATCGCCGTTGCCGGATACGTTCTCTTTGTCCTCAGCGGCGAGATCCAGTCCGCTCTCCGTCGCCAGCTCGTCGAACAGACACAGCGAATCGTCATTCAGGTTGACCAGGCTCCGTCTGTCGGCGACCGGCGCGAGGTTGTCGAAAAGATTGCGCGTATCGCGGACATCCGTATCACCGTAGCGTTCCAGGACTCCGTGCTGTGGGATGCCAAGGCAGCCCGGTTCGCCTCCGGCCGCCTGCTCTACGCAGATCCGCCGCTGGAAACAACGCTCATCGACGAAGACAGCTACGTCACTCACCCGGACGCTGACGGCCAACCGGTGTACTACGTGACCCAGCGTCTACCGCAGACC